>JAHEAU010000149.1 GCA_024642625.1 Lewinellaceae bacterium | reverse complement strand
CAGTGTGATCAATAACCTGTTGGATAATGCCAATAAATATTCTCCTGACAAGCTGGACATTTGCATTTCGACTCGCAACACAGTCAATGGCCTGGAAGTAGCCATCAGCGATCATGGCCAGGGGATGAGTAAGGAAGATAAAAAACTGATATTTGAGAAATTCTACCGGGTATCAACGGGCAACCTGCATGACGTCAAAGGCTTCGGCCTGGGACTGAGTTATGTCAAAGCCATGATGGACGCGCACCGAGGTCGGGTAGATGTCGATAGCGAACCTGGGAAAGGAAGTACTTTTACGCTGTTTTTCCCGTTTACCAAACAAGCGGACTAAGCCGAGGACTATGAATACCAACCCGAAAATCCTTCTCGTCGAGGATGACCAGAATTTTGGCGATGTGCTCAAATCGTATTTGGAGATGCACGATTATCAAGTTACTCTGGCAACAGATGGACTTGCAGGTCTTGAAAAGTACCGAAAGGGAACTTTTGAGCTATGCATTTTTGATGTCATGATGCCCAAAAAGGATGGCTTCACTTTGGCCAAAGAAATCCGGGAAAAGGATCAGGAGATACCAATCATCTTTCTGACTGCAAAAACTCTAAAGGATGATCTGATTCAAGGATTCAAGATCGGTGCAGATGATTACATCACCAAGCCCTTCAATTCTGAAGAGCTACTTATGCGCATCCAGGCCATCCTCAAACGGAGCTCACCCAAGGAGGATCCAGAGTCCGAGATACAAGAATTCACATTTGGCTATTTCCATTTTAATTTCCCTTTGCGAATCCTTACTTTCCGCAATGATGGCCAAGAGGAAAAAAATAAACTTTCTCCAAAGGAAGCAGCTTTATTGAGACTGTTTTGTTTGCGTCTGAATGGTGTGCTGACGCGTACTGAAGCACTCACCAAGATCTGGGGTGAAGACAACTATTTTACAGCTCGAAGTATGGATGTATTTGTCACAAAGCTTCGTAAATACCTCAGTCCGGACGAACGCATTGAAATCGTCAACATCCACGGAAATGGTTTCCAACTTCTGGTTAAGGATGACGAAGTCGCCAGCTAGAAGGTCCCTCTTCCTTTGTACCTTAGCTGCCCATCACAGGTATGCAGCGTATCATAGGCACTTTTGAGGGGGATTCACCCGGGCACCTGCTGATTTGTACAGCGGGGTTGCACGGGAACGAACTGGCAGGTATAAAGGCTTTGGAGTTTGTTTTCAAAATGCTGGAGGTTGAGCATATCACCAATCCGGATTTTCATTTTCATGGTCGCCTGGTTGGTATTGCAGGAAATATCCAGGCTATTGATCAGGGGAAGCGCTATATCAGACAGGATATGAATCGGATGTGGATGCCGGAAAATGTCGAACGCATCCGCCGTACGCCGCCCCACCTGCTAGAATCCGAAGAACGAGAATTAAGGGACATGATCCGCCATATCGATGAGGAGATGACACATGTGCCGGAAGCACCAGTCCTCGTTATGGACTTGCATACGACTACTGCAGATGGGGGTATTTTTTGTATTGCCACCGAGGATCCGGAAAGTATACGAATCGCATCTGAATTACACGCCCCCGTTATCTTAGGCATGTTGCATGGCATTCGCGGGACCACGATGCATTATTTCAGACGGGAAGTCATACCGCGTGACATCACGGCCTTTGCTTTTGAATCCGGACAGCATGATGATCCCAAATCGGTCAACAGGTCTATTGCAGCGATCATCGCCTGCCTGCGCGCCCTTGAAATGGTCGATCCCCAACACGTAGAGACAGTACATGATCAAGTCTTGATCGATTATTCCAAAGGGCTACCGCGAATTGCCGAGCTGATTCAAGCATATCAAATTCAAGACGAGGAATCGTTTGAGATTCTCCCAGATTTTCGAAATTTTCAGGCAGTCGAAAAAGGGCAATTGCTGGCATTTGATGCTGGGAAGGAAATCCTTGCAATTGATGATGGCCTCATTCTCATGCCCCGGTACCAAAAACAGGGAGATGATGGATATTTTCTCCTTCGTGTTTTAGTGGATTGACACAGTGCAAACCATTTAGACTCCAGTCTATGGGATGTATTATTCTAATGCTCTGAAGTATGTAGAGGTGCTCAATTAATAATTATATCCTTGGAAGGCATCTTTCGTTCAAAGGTGTTTTCTCCTGGAGTTCTTACCCCTCAATTCTTCACTTTATCATCAACGTCTCGTTGCCGAAGGAGTAAGAGAACGAGGAATAATACCACGAAACCAGTCCCGATTGAATTTTCAATGGTATGTTCCAGAAGGAAGGCTGAACCGACCAAACCATAAAAGGAGAGGAGCAAGGGAGCTGTAAAATTCCTGTGAATAAGCAAGGGGCCAAAAAAACAGATCAGGAAAATGCCAAAACCAATGATGCCTGTTCCTGCCATGATATAGAGGAATTGATTGTGCGGTGTCAAGGGTTCAAAATAATCGGGATAATCTTGCTCGAAAACCTTGTCAACCTCCTGACGAAGATTGCCCACCCCGATACCGATCCAGGGGTGTTCACGAAAGATTTTCCAACCAGTTTTAAGGGACACGATACGCCCTGAATCTGCATATTGGCCTCCTTCGCCCTGTTGGTACATGGCCAGGTCGTAGCGCATGTAGTCGATCTTGGATTTCAAGCTGGGTAAGAAATGATACCCTGCCCACAAGAAGGCACTAAATCCAAGAACCAGAGCGAGCGGCAACCAGATCTTTTTCGACCGAATACTGAACCAGATACCCATCATGATCGCGCCCCCGTAAAAGGCCAGAATCCCGGTTCGAACCGCCAGGAAATGTAACATGAAGCCAAGGAAAACAATACTGGCAATATAGGCGCTCGGTTCCCAGGACCACCGATATGCGTATTTCGTGCGAATCAATTCTATGCCCCCCAGAATGCTCATCGCAAGCAGCAAGCTGAACCGGATGTGATTACGTGGAACGGGAATGGAATGTCCTCTGAGCATGGCGGTCTGGATCGACTCAGCATGGATCAGGTAATTGACTCCGACACCGATGCAGGTGATGGTCATGAATCCGACGAGGAGTGCGAGGATGGCGTGCAATCGTCGGGCGGGCAAACCCGGCAGCAGCATACCTGAGAGACCCAGGATGAGAAAGGGGAGACGAATGCGCAGTCGGACCCACCAATACGACCAATCTTCCGTCTGGAATGCACTGAGGAGGATGATCACGAAAAGACCGATCAACAGGAGGAAGGGCCGGTTTTCTTTATCCCAAATGCGCAGCGTACGGGCACGGATAGACAGTTTGGGGATGTACCAGGTTTGCCCGTAGGTATAGGAAAACAAGCCCAGCGCAGGGAGGAGCCACATCGTCACTGAAAGCACGAAGGGAGACAGGATCATACAGACACTGGCGATGAAGTAGATCAGCACCAGCAGGTCCATCCGTGTGATCTTTGCCACCCATTTAAGCCTGCTCATCATCTTGTTTTGTTCGCGAAATGGACATCGTTTTTACGCAATCTGGTAGACAATCGGATGTGCAAGATGCGAAGTTCTGGGCGATCTGCCGAAAGGGACCTAAACTGCATAGTGAGCACAAAAAAAGGTGGCTTCAGAAGAAGCCACCTTTGGGTGTAGCGAGGAGCAGACTTGAACTGCCGACCTTCGGGTTATGAATCCGATGCTCTAACCAGCTGAGCTACCTCGCCATTTCGGCCTGCAAATATAGGGGAATTCCGCTTTTATGGACAGGGGTCAGTAAAAAAAGCCTTTCTGTTGTCCGTTCTCGGTTCTCGATTGTCAGTTTGGTGGGGAATACGCATGATTGAGAAGGATGTTCGCTTTTTGCAGTTCGCCATTCGCTTGAGTTGCAATTTTGGATAACTGTGGTAATGCCTGTCCAGTTGGATAGGGAAAAAGTGAATGGGTCAATGGCGAAGGGTAATGTCTGCCTGTCAGGTAGGCAAGGGCACTGAAATAGTGGGTAATCTTCGGCCCCCGGCCTTCAGTTCTCATCTCTCGAAATAACCAAATAACGAAATAGCGCCTTTTGCAGAAATCACAAATCGCAAAATTCAAATTCCAAACAAATTCCAATGTTCAAATCGGAATGACCCAATGCTCAAGGCCCAATACAAAGTTCATCCCTGATTCCTCGTCCCTCGGCCCTCCACTCTCGACTCTCCACTTTTTCGGCCCTCGGTCATCATCCCTCCCGCCACGGCGGGCAAGCATCCTTCGAAATATCCCAATAACGAAATAACTCAATAACGCCATATATTGTCTGAACCATGATTTTCATGATTTCATGATGGACAGAATGAGAGATAGAGTAGAATGTAAAAAGTAGAATGTAGAATGAGCCAAGCGTGTACTCCGCCTCATGTCCCCCTCAAAAGAAAATGTGATTATCGGATACAAATGTTTCAATGAGGGGGTAGGCCGGCAGTCAACTTTAGAGATAAAAAAGGACAATCAAGACATTCCCCCGAGTACTCGGGGGGGAGGATTGGAACAGATGTTCAGCCCAGACTCCCAAATGAAGACAGTGCCAGAACTACCTAGAGGCCCATTTCCATTTGGACCGAACACCGTATACCGAATGCCGCATGCCGTCCTTCACATCGAAATAACCCAATAACGAAATAACCCAATAACGCCTATATTGTCTGAACCATGATTTTCATGATTTCATGATGAACATGATGAAATGTTTATAAAGTCTCATTTTACCACAGAGGGCACGGAGTTTCACAGAGTTTTTCTCTCGCCCCGACCCCGAGTCCTCGGGGGGGCGCAAAAGGAGCGAGATCATTAAGGCGCGAAGAAATTCTGTTCGCTTTCCGCTTTTTTATCCGCCATAGCCTTGGCGGAGGAGGACTGCCTTCGAAATAACCCAATAACGAAATAACTCAATAACCGCCCCAAATAAAAAATGCCGACCCTGAAAAATCAGAGCCGGCAGATTCCAGAAAACGTAAACAATCAATCGTTGTCGATATCAGCACGAAGCCGATCCTTGTCCGTCATGGTATTCCCCGTTAGGTTTTTATACAGCTTCAGGTAGCGCTGGTGGACAGCATCAGGCATCCGGCGCCCATCGATCTTGAGGCGCTTGATATTGAGGTCATATTTGTATTCATTTCGGCTTTGGATAAGTCCTTCTTCCAGCATTTGGTTGGTTATTCGTTCGTGAATGGAACCTCCTTTCGTGCCAAAAAATTGGAACCGATTCGAAGCAAATGGAGCTTCTCCATCGATGACAACTTCCATATGTCGTGTATCCTTTCCAGAGTCATCTTTGAAAAAGTAAACCCGCTCATCCCGGGCATGCGCCCGCTCTAGGTCAGCCAGCTCCTTTTCGATCCGGATTTCCTTGCGGAGGTGATCACCACCACCACTTTTGAATAGGAACACCTGGTTGCCATCCCCATCATTGATCTCTTCTTCTCGGATGATCTCGATCCGTTTTTCACCACCGCTGTTATCATCTTTGCCCATCCAGATCACAGGTTCGTCCTTTTCATCAATAATGATGGTTTTCATACGCTTTTCGACGTTTCGTCCTGGATCACCTTTTCGAATGATGATCTTCTTTTCATGAGTGCCATCCTCAGATGTCCATTCCATAACTTCTTCATCCATGATCTCTGGAGCATCTGGAGCAACAGGAGGGGTAGGCGGAGCTGGAGGAGGTGCAAGTTGTGAAACATTGTCTGTCATCCGGGCGATTAGATCCACGTGATTATCGTAGTCTGCTGGTGCGATGGTTTTGCCATTGACTAGCAGTTCGGTGAGCTTGCCGTTTTCGAAGGTGGCTTCTTCACGGATGCCATCATTTTCTTCGACGATCTTTTGGACATTCTTGTGGATCTCCTTGCGGATCATCTTTTTCTGTGGAAGTGAGTCGATCAGAGCCAATTGATCCTGTGCGGACATCGGGTCGGAGTTCCCCTCAGCAGAAGGGATCCATGCCATCAGTGTCATGGCAATAATCGGTAGTGTAAGGAGCATGGGAATCAACCATTTTCGTTGCATGGTGTCAGGGTTTACGGAGTGATCAATAATTCGTTGAATACGGTGGAGCAGTGCGTCCTTTCGTCCGGTCACCGCCAAAGCTGGGTGTCGGGGCAGGGCATGCCATTCCTGAATATGAAGGAGTGCCCGGGCGTATGTCATGGCGTTTGCTTCCTGTTGTAGGGTAATCTCGTCACAGAGATGTTCGCGTTCGTCAGTGATCTGGCGAGACAACCACCAGGTCAGTGGATGGTAATAGAAGAGACATTCCAGACATTGTTGCCAGGTATTCCAGAGGTAATCGCGACGAAGGATATGGGCCAGTTCGTGGATCAGGATGGCTTCCACTTCTCTTGGGTCAATGTGGTTGATGAGTCCAACAGGGAGTAGGATCACCGGTTTGAGCCACCCGAATGTAATCGGCACCGAAGTGAGAGATGAAGTCATCAAACGCACCGGCCGACGAATGGACAGCCGATCGCTCAATTGACTGAAGCGCTCAGTCCAAACGGGATCCAGGATGTCTCTTGCCTGGGTGCGCAGACCCCACAAACTGATGCGACCGATCAAAAAGCGAATCAATAGAAGAAAATAACCAACCAGCCAGAGGGGTGCGAGGTAGGGTACCCAATCTGTCAGGACGATGCCTGGTTCTGCAGGATGAATAACGGCAACGTCGGATTGCATCATCCCAATCCCTGCTTCCTGGACTGGAACAGTTAATGTGGTATGAACGGGTTCGTTGTAGTTGAGGTATAGAAAGGTGGCCACCGCCAGAATCAATAGCAGGTTAAGCGCCGAAAAGGCCAGCATATAGCGTGTCTGACTGGCTCGAGCAGGGAGGTTGCGACGGATAAGTTCTACCAGGAGAGCGATTAATGCGCCTTGCCAGAGTGAATGAAGGATGGTCCAGCCCAGGGTCTCCGCTACAGGAGGTAAGTGGTGTATCGAAGTCATCATGATCATTGCTTTTTTGGGTCACGATCTGCCAGTAGCTGGCGAATTTTGGACAATTCATCCTCTGTGGTTCGATGTCCGCCGAGGAGCTGGAGGACCATTTCGCCAGCGGCTCCTTGAAAGGCGTTTTCCAGGAATCGGTCAAGGAGGGCCTTTCTCGTTTGTTCCTGAGGAAGTGCATACATATACACATGGATCTTTTGGGAACTGTCACGACTCACGAGTCCTTTGCTGTCCATGATTTGAAGCAATTTCAGGGTGGTGGTATAGCCGACCGCCCGCAACTTATTCATTTCATCGTTGACTGCTCTGACAGTCGATGGACCTTTATCCCACAGGATCTGGAGGATCTCCAGTTCGCCATCAGTGGGTAAAGGGAAAGTTGTTGAGTGCATGTGTCGTGTTTGTTTTACAAGTATATACGAAACTATTCGTACATCATAATTTATCTACGAATGATTTCGTATTTTATAAAAATATTAACAGATGCTCTCCTTGGGGTCAGGAAAAAAGCCACCATAGTGATGGAATGCATACAAATGGTTTGGTGCCTGGGCCAAAAAAAAGCGTGTCCTCCCCGGAAGAGGGAAAGACACGCTTTGAAACAGGAAGAGACGGGTTTTAGGCTAGTCGTCCGACGTGCTTCATCAGGCTGCTCTTTAGGTTAGCGGCCTTATTCTTGTGTATGTTATGCTTCTTGGCAAGACGATCAACCATGGCAATCACCTTGGGAAGGAAGCCTTCAGCTTCACTCTTCACGGTCATCGCGCGGAGGTTCTTAATTGCCGTACGGGCACTTTTCTTGTAAAAACGGTTGCGTAGTCGCTGAACTGCAATCTGACGCATGCGCTTCTTGGCTGACTGATGGTTTGCCATGTTCTTTTTTTCTTAACGGAGGGCAAAGATAGTTGTTGTTTCACAACTTTAAAAGGCCTTTTGGTATTATTTTTCACGAAGAAACTCGGAAAATCATTGCTCGCATCCATAAAAGGCAGCGATCTTTGCCGCGAAATTTCGAATAACGATCCCAAATATACACCATAACTGACGCGATCATGCGTGATTATTCTTCTGTTTTCAATGCCCACCCTGCTTTCATCGATGAGATGTACCAGCGGTATTCCCAGGATCCAGCCTCTGTCGACGATGGCTGGCAAGCTTTCTTTCGTGGTTTTGATTTTGGCAACACATCCTTAAATGGCAATGGAGCCTCTTCAGTTTCAGGTGTCAGCCAAAAGGAATTGGGCGTCATGGCCATCATTGGTGGTTTTCGCGATCGAGGTCACCTCCTCTCCACAACCAACCCGATCCGCCAGCGCAGGGACAGGAAGCCCCACCTTGATCTGGCTGATTATGGATTGGAAGAAAGCGATCTGAACCGTCCGTTTATCGTTGGAGAAGAAATCGGCTTGACTCCATCCGCAACATTGCGCGACATATTGGATCGCCTTCATGCACTCTATGCCGGAAATATCGGCTTTGAATACAACCATATATTAGATCGACAGCGCCGCACCTGGCTGCGTGAGAAAATTGAGGCTCGCAACCCGACAGATTATGGCTTTTCACTTGAAAAGAAGCGACGCATTCTCGAAAAATTGAATGGTGCAGTTGGATTTGAGCGCTTCCTTCACACTAAGTATGTCGGCCAGAAACGATTTTCTCTTGAAGGCGGCGAAACGACCATCCCGGCTTTGGACGCCATTGTCCAAAAAGCGGCGGACGGTCGGGTCGAAGAGGTGGTGATCGGTATGGCCCATCGCGGACGACTCAATGTCCTGGCTAATATCATGGGAAAGACCTACGAACAGATCTTTTCCGAATTTGAAGGTACCGCTGT
>JAHEAU010000148.1 GCA_024642625.1 Lewinellaceae bacterium | reverse complement strand
CCTTTATCTGGGGAGGCAATTTCGGTGGTGGTATGCTGGATGTATCAGGTCAGCTTTATGATGAATTTGATGACAGTGCGCTAGGAGGAAACGGACCGACGAGTGCCTTGACGCAATTTGTACGCAGTACGGCAGCCTATATTCTTGGATTTCAGCGTACATACAACACGACCTTTGCTGCTATCAGCATCCAGAACGAGCTCAATTTTGAGCAGTTTTACAACAGTGCCACATACCCTCTTTCTTCACAATATATCGCTGCATTAAAAGCCATTCGCAACGAATTTGACAAATACCCCGAATTGGCAGGGATCCGTCTGATGGGTCCGGAAGATCTTCTCGGTGCTGATGCTTACGGGATGTATGAATACGGAGGTCCTGTGCACAAAAATCTACAATACCTCAAACATTTGGCGGATGATCCTGAGGCCATGTCGGCCCTGGATTTGTTTTGTATCCACGGTTATGGTAGCGATGGTGTCAGCTCTGCTGGCACTGATTCACAATTGTGGGATTGGTGGGTGAACGGCTGGACGACTAGCCCTGCTCCCGGGATACCAAGTGATGTGGAAGGATTTTCAGCTTTCGGGAAGAAAAGCTGGATGACAGAGACATCTGGTGAAGATCGTCACTGGTTATGGCCGACTTCCGGCTATCCTTCGAATGGGGGGTGGAGTGTAGCCCTTAAACTTCACCAAGCACTCACTACCGGGCAGGAGAGTGCCTGGTTGTATTGGACGTTTACCGAAACAGATGACAACGGGAATGTCACCCCATATGCTCTTTCCAGTCAGGCAGCGGGAAACACCTCTCCCAAGTTTGTCGGCGCCAAGCATTTTTTCAAGTTTATTCCACCAGGGTCTCATCGTATCGGAGCCTCTTCAATACAACAGGGACAAGCATCGGTCAGTGCCTATTACCATGATGATTCCAAACGCTTAACCATTGTAATCATTAATCCAAAATCAACCGAACAAGAGATAGAATTGGAACTGACAGGAGGGTCCGGCTTTGGCAATATGGATAGCTACACTTCATCGGATGGGAGCTATTGGGTCCATGGGAATACACTTATTGAAAATGGAAATGGCATATTAACCATTCCGGGGTATGGCGTTGTTACTCTGACGGAAACCGGAGTTTTTGTTACAGGAATTATATCGGAGGATAATCATTTACAAGAACTTGTCCTCACACCAAACCCCGCAAGTGGACATGTAGAAGCACGGTTTCGAATCCAGGAGGCTGGGGATGCAACTATCCGACTTGTCGATGAATTGGGACGAACCGTTCTTGAGTCATCTCTAGGATGGATGAATCAGGGAGATCAATCGCTTTTTCTGACGACAGGCGACATTCGGGCAGGAAGGTATACATATGAAGTGAGTGTCGGTCGGCAGAAATGGAACGGCCGTATTGTCTTCATTGAATGACAACTTCAAGCGGACTTTCCGAAGATTCATGAAGAGATAATTGCTAGTAAATAAACCTGTTCTAGATGTATATAAAGCGGAATTACGGATTCTGGATGACATTCAACTGGTCTAAAAAACCATTTATTCTGGGCGGGATCTATGCCTTTTTCATCACGTTGATATATGTGGAATTTGAACTTGAGTTATCCTTGCCCTGGCAGCCGATGAGTGTGCTGGGTATTGCGGTGGCTTTTTATTTGGGTTTTAAAAATAATTCATCTTATGACAGGACGTGGGAGGCGCGCAAGATATGGGGTGGTATTGTCAATAATAGCCGAAGTTTTGGTTCTGCAGTTGTTTCCTTCCTCCAGTCTGAAGATAGAGATCGTTTGGCTCAAGAGCGAAAAGCATTGATTTATCGACATATCGTTTGGTTGACCGCTTTGCGTTATCAACTGCGGTTGTCTCGCCCTTGGGAGCACACGGAGGACCGGGTAAATGGGCTGTATGTGCCCAGTATTTGTGAGGAATATATCGATCGTCTTGACAAGGAAATGATTCCGTTTATTGGTGAAGCAGAGATAATTGACATCAATAGCAAAAGCAATATGGCTGCACAAGTTTTGGCCAAGCAAGCCGATGAATTACAGCGTTTGTGTAATGAAGGGTTTATAGATGATTTTCGACACATGCGCTTGCATGAATTATTGGGAAGTTTCTATGATGACCAGGGTCGAAGTGAACGAATTAAAAACTTTCCTTTTCCTCGTCAATATGCATCAACTGCGTTGTGGACAGCATTGGTATTTTGCCTATTGCTTCCCTTTGGTTTGATCAATACATTTGCGGAAATGCCTGGAAATATGATTTGGATGACAGTGCCTTTTTCGGCCTTGATTACCTGGGTCTTTTTTTTGATGGAAAAAATCGGCGATTACTCAGAGAATCCATTTGAAGGAACATATAATGATGTGCCCATTACGTCGATTGCACGAGGCATTGAAATTGATCTGCGTCAGATGATCGATGATGAACATATTCCAGAACCAATCCAGGCGCAGAATGGATTCCTGATGTAATGTGTTTGATCAGGATATTTTGAAGGTTGGTCAACGACCAAACATCTCGTATTTTCGGTCAGATTTTTGCCATACTTGACCGAATGATAGGCAATCTGACATAGATTGTCCTGATTCAAAATGTTTCTATTACTGCATTTCAATGTCATCAACCGAGATCTTCCTGATCGCCATGATTTTGATCTATACGGCTCCCTATCTGATCTGGCGAGTCGGACGTACCGAATACTGGGCGCCGTTGGTTGTGGTCCAGATTGTTACAGGAATACTTCTTGGTCCAGGGATTTTAGGTTCGATTTTCCCCTCATATTATGAATTTGTTTTCCCTGCCCCGGTTATACAATCGCTGAATGGTATAGCCATGTGGGCAGTGATGATCTTTGTCTGGATTGCCGGGATCGAATTGGATTTGCGTAAAGTCTGGGCATTTCGCAGTGAAAGTGGAATTACGGCTGGATTAGCATTGGGTACACCACTTCTTTTTGGTGCCCTTGCTGCATTTGCCATATTAGCGATGAGTTCAGGTTGGCTTGGGCCCAATGGTGCGTCCTGGCAATTTGTGCTAGGTGTAGGTATGGCATGTGCGGTCACCGCTTTGCCTATTCTTATTCTATTCATGGAAAAAATGAATATCCTGCGTATGCCTATTGGCCAGCGCATCCTGCGGTATGCGAGTCTTGATGACATCGCTATTTGGGGTGTATTGGCGTTGATCCTGATGGATTGGACGCGCGTAGGAAGGCAGGGGCTGTTCCTGTTGTGTTTTGGTCTGGCCAGTTACCTTTTCCGAAAATTGATGCGATCCTTGGCGGAGAGTGACAGATGGTATCTCGGTCTGATCTGGCTGGCAGCCTCCGGGTTTATTGCAGACTGGGCTGGACTGCACTTTATGGTCGGAGCCTTCCTTGCAGGTGTGGTCATGGACGCAGAATGGTTCATCCAGGAAGACATGGATAAGCTGCGGCATTTTATCCTGCTGACCATTATGCCGGTCTTTTTCCTCAGTACTGGTTTACGGACGAATTTTGAAGTCGGTGGCATATTTGTTATGCTCGCTGCCACTCTTCTCCTTGTGGCGTCAGTTGGAGGCAAACTGGCTGGTGTTCATGTCGCTGGCTGGATTCTAAAGTGGGAAAAGGGAGAGGCATCCATCATCGGATGGCTACTCCAGACCAAAGCCCTGATCATGATCATTTTTGCCAATGTTCTTCTGGACAAAGGGATCTTCTCGAGTCAGACATTTACGGCGTTGCTCGTCATGGCAGTAATGAGTACAATGTTATCTGTGCCATTGGTGGCGCCTCGGTTGAAAAAGCTGACAGGGTTAGTTTCGCGATCCAGTTGATTTGGACTATAGGGTTGACACACGAAGTCGCCAAGGCGCGAAGAATTATCAGTGAAATGTATTTTGTTAGCTATCGGATGAACATATTGTGTTTACCACATACTATGGAGGAATTTGGACAGGAAAATTTGGTTCTTATGGTTCAAAGAGATATCGCTCTCCATACTTCACTCTATTTCTAAACAGTCCTGCGGCCTCAAACTGCCTAGTTCTCAAAATTCCCGACCTTTATGCCGAACTCAGAATACATACACGAAGAGAATTCAACATGGAAGTAAAAGATAGCAATGGTAACATCCTCAATGCAGGTGACAGTGTACATGTGATCAAAGACCTGAAAGTGCGGGGCAGTTCGACTGTGATCAAGCGGGGTACAGTGGTGAAAAATATTCGATTGACCGATAATGAAGACGAGGTTGAAGGCAAAGTTGATGGTTCGATGATGGTTCTTCGTGTGGAGTTCCTGAAAAAGAAGTAGCCGAATTTTTTAGCATTTTAAAAGAGAGAGCTATAGAGGGATTTGGATTGTCCTCCGCTCTCAATTGGTTTCTGGCAAAGGCCAGGACTTGGTGCGATGTAGCACCTTCGTGGAAACTTCTTCCGCCTTCTGACATCCGCTTTCCACGGAGGGTGTAAGCTTTGCTGATTTATTTGATAAACGTATTTCACAGATAGCTTTAGAAATTTAAATTGACCGACGACTACACCTTCCCGTCGAAATACCCCAATAACGAAATAACCCAATAACGCCTTCAGCAGAAAATCAAAATGACAAACAGATAATCATATAACTGAATGACCGAAATTCTGATTTGGCAGCCTCGCTCATTCCTCATTGTTACATAGTCTCAACGTCCCCCGGTTCCAAAGTTTCACAGTCCTCCCGCTTTGCGATTTCCTACTTTTTATCAGCCGGAGCCTTGGCCCCGAGTTCTCGGGGGTGGACCTGTTTCCATTTAGACTTCGAAATAACCCAATATCGAAATCACGAAATAACCCAAATGGGTATCTTGGAGGATGATCCATCGGCTTCTTAATTTTTTGATTTGTTTTGCAGCCTTTTTGCCAGTCGGAGCCCAGGTGTCTGGATGCACGGATCCTCTCGCCCAAAACTATGACCCGTTGGCTATGACCAATGACGGAACCTGTGTCTATGCGCCGACAGGTATATCTCCATATTTGACGTTGGAATTGCCAACCATACTCTCTGAAACTTCTGGATTGATTGATTGGGATGGCACAATCTGGACACACAATGATGATACTGATATTAGGCTTTATGCTCTCGATCCTCAAGATGCAACCATCACTCAAGAATGTATTTTGGCAGGAATAACCAATCAGGATTGGGAGGATATTGACCAGGATAATACCTGGATCTATGTCGGTGATTTTGGAAATAATAGCTCCGGGAACAGGCAGAACCTCCACATCTTGCGTATAGAAAAGGCTACGTTATGTAGTGGCCAGCCTCTCATAGATACATTGTGGTTCAGCTACGAAGATCAGACTGATTTTGGCAATCAGGGAAGCAACAATTCAGACTTTGATTGTGAGTCAATGGTTGTTGGCGCTGATAGTATTTACCTTTTCACCAAGCAATGGAAAAGTCTGGGTACATCAGTGTATACTCTCCCAAAGGTGCCGGGTGACCATACAGCTAACCTGAGAGAGTCCTGGCCCGTAAATGGGCTGATCACCGGGGCCACCTGGCTGGAGGAAAAGCGCTTGTTGGCATTATGTGGCTATTCAACATTGCTTCAGCCCTTTCTTTATCTGTGTTATGATTATCCTGAGCACAATTTTTTCAGCGGGAACAAGCGCCGGGTGGAATTGACTCTACCTTTTCATCAGATTGAAGGTATTTCCACTACAGACGGGTTGGATTACACAATCTCCAATGAACGGTTCAGTCAGATTGTGATGGTGCCTCCCAGACTGCATCGAGTGGACTTGAATGATTATTTATCGGCTTATCTGGATGGATCAACAGGCATTGATTATGACCAATCTGAAGTATTCGATTTGCGTATTAAATTAGAGGGTGAAACCATTGTGATCAATGCCAGCAATCGACGGATTGGCCAAATACTGCGTGTTGTTGACGGATATGGTAAAGTTGTTGCGGAAGAGACGTTGCGATCTGTCATGCAGCGAATTGAAATAAGCAGTGCCCCCGCTGGATTGTACATTGTTCAGGTAGGTAATGACGCGAGGACTGTAATGAAACTATAACGGATTGATATTTGGAACTTATTACAATGGTTGTGATGAATTCTTAAAATAACTAATTATCGCTATTAGACTCGTTCACGAATAAATTTTAGCATTGATCATGACGTACACAAAGCAATTATTTTCAATCTTGGCGGGAACTGTCGCGTCTACCGTTTCAGGGGCATTGATTTTCGGTTTTTTTCTCAATCCCTTTCAAGCAAAGCACACTGTGTTTTATGAAGGTCTAATGAAAGAAACTGAGAATTACGGAATGGCGATCATTGCCCAAATTCCATTTGCCATTATGTTCGTTTATATCTATACCTGTTGGAATGCCAGGAAGACATTTTTGATGGGATTGGGTTCAGGTGCCTACATTGGGGCATGTATAGGTCTTTGTTTTGCCCTAATGAATCTGGCGCAGATGAATTTGATTGACTGGGTGGTGGTCATTACTGATGTTTTCGGGCATGCCGGATGGGGTGGGCTTACTGGTGGTGTAATCGCCTGGGTGCTAGGTAGGGGAGAGTGAGAAAAATATTTGCTTGAGTTTATACATTTTCGAATAGGGGCCATTTAGATCTGGAGGATGATTTGTCTTGTCGTTCTCATGGTCTGGTTCTGGAGTAGTTGTCTTATTCTAGTGGTCAGTCTGACTGCTTTTCAACTCATATATCTGTCTGGATGGACGAAATAATGTACATTTCTTTTGTCAAGTAGCACGATAATTCTAAATACAAATGATTCTGCTCCAATTATCCCGATTTATATGATACGTTTATTTTCATATCTGACTTTGGCATTTAGTTGTATTGCGTTGAATGTAAACGGCTTTGGTCAAACTTCGAGTCAAGTGTATCGCGATTCCTTGTTGAATGAATTGTCAAAATCAATCAAGGATACGAATCAAGTAAATTTGCTTTGTCTGATTTCGAGGGCATTCACTAATGTAAATCATGAATCTGGGATTCTTTATGGAAAGAGAGCACTAGATCTTGCTGAAATTCTGAATTGGAAGCTTGGAATAGCAAAATCTTGCCACGTTCTTGGCAATAATTATTTAAAAAAATCTGATTATGGTTCAAGTGTGAATTATTATTTTCGAGCCATGAAATTATATGAGGAGTTACAAGATAAGAAGAGCGTCGCTTCGATTCTTTTTGGCCTTGGGCACCTTTATATAAGTCAAAATGACGAAGTGAAAGCACTTGAATATTATAATAAAGTATTAAAGATATATGAACAGTTGGACGATGTTAGTAGAATGGCAACGGTTTACATAGAGATTGGTACTGTTTATACAGTGTTGTCAAATTTTAAAGAAGCGTTGGATTATACGTTTAGAGGTTTGTCGTTAGCCCGGAGTGTGGGGAATGAGGACCGTATTGCGGGTAGTATTGGAAACCTTGGCGGTATATATCTGGAAAAATCTGACTATGCAATGGCTTTGAAATATTGCAAGCTTGCATTGCCTATGTTTATAAAACAGGAAAACAGGGATGGCACTGCATATCATTATGGCAATATTGGAAGATGTTATCTGTCTATAGCTATAGATAGTAATAAACAAGTTCTAAATGAGTTATTTGATGGAAATAGAATTGCGGCATTGAAAAAGGCTGAAGTATATACTGATAGTGCTATTCTTATTCAGAAAGAACTTGGCGCATTAATTAATCTGGGTTATTTTCATTTGCAGTTGAGTGAAATTCAGTCGCTTTTAGGAAAGGATAGGAGTGCATTGGCCAATCATGTAATATATGCCAATTTGAAGGACTCCATAATTAGCTTTGAAAGCAGTAAGCGATTTAGTGAAGTGTTGATGCAAAATGATTTTGACAAGAAGGAGCTGATGGCCAAATTGGAACAGGAGAAGAAGGATATAGCTCAACGAAATATTCGAAACTCAATTGCTGCCGGGTTGGTTGGTGCTCTGATATTTTTAATGGTGGTGTATCGTCAGCGAAATAGAATTGCAAAGGAGAAGAAACGAAGTGAAGAATTGCTTTTGAACATTCTTCCGCCAGAAGTTGCCCAAGAATTGATGACAACAGGTGAGACAGCTGCAAAAAATTTCAATCTGGTAACTGTTCTATTTACTGATTTTAAAAACTTTACTCAAATGAGTGAAATGCTGAGTGCGCAGGAGTTGGTAGATGAAATTAATTATTGTTATTCCGCTTTTGATAACATCACAACCAAGCATGGAATTGAAAAAATAAAGACAATTGGCGATGCATACATGTGTGCTGGAGGTTTGCCGGTTACCAATACAACAAATGCAATTGATACGGTATCTGCTGCATTGGATATTCGTGACTTTATGCTAAGATTAGCGGAAAAACGAAAATCTGAGGGGAAGCTGTTTTTTGAAATTAGAATAGGTTGTAATACCGGCAGCGTAATCGCTGGTATTGTCGGAATAAAAAAATTCGCATATGATATTTGGGGTGATACTGTAAACATTGCTGCGCGAATGGAGTCCGCGTGTGAACCTGGCAAAGTAAATATCAGTGGTAGTACCTATGAATTAGTGAAAGATCGATTTACATGTGAGCCAAGGGGTAAGATTGAAGCTAAAAACAAAGGGATGATTGATATGTACTTTGTTGAATGTTAGCCTTCTGGGATTGAAGCATTCATTTTCTCAAATTGTCAATTCCAAAGTTGGATTTCTGGATATGTCAAACAAAGCATTGATCTTTCAATTACTGTTTTTATATTGAGCTTTGATCAATATTAAATTTTGCCGCATGTGTCGCATTTTCTCAGTCCTTCTATT
>JAHEAU010000010.1 GCA_024642625.1 Lewinellaceae bacterium | reverse complement strand
GGGGGTGAGGTTATCACTACTGCCAGTCGTTCAATATCAACTTCCAGGCCTGGAAACAACTAGGAAACTACCCCGAGGGTGGAGAGGGGGAACCTTCAAAATGGTGGACTTGCAAGTCCAGTTTTCTATGCCTCAGAATAAAGAGGATCAAGCTCCCTCTCCTTGGAAAGGAGAGGGCGGGGGGTGAGGTTATAACTGCTGCCAAGTCTGAAGGTGCCCATATAATCCGTCTTTCTCGATAATCAGGAATAAGACCAAATGGATTGGGAATTCAGAAAAACCAGATTTGCGTCCTGGGATGTTTTGTCACCATTTTTGCGGTTCCGGCAAAAATGTCGCCAAAACGGAATTGTATTGGACTGTTACCCCGGGTTAAAACCCGGGGCTATTGATATTGGACCCCTCTAGGGTCTCTTACATATTCTGGAGGGACGCTCTAACCAAGGATTGATTCAAACAATTGGAGGAGATGCCTAACAATAAAGTGAGTCAAGCTCCCTCTCCTTGATAAAGGAGAGGGCGGGGGGTGAGGTTATCACTACTGCCGGTCGTTCAATATCAACTTCCAGGCCTGGAGACAACTAGGAACTAGGAACTAGAAACGAAGAAATTAGGAATTAGGAACCAGAAATCCCTTCCCCCCACATATTTCCCAAACGGCTACCTTTGCCTCCCATGTTCGGAATAATTCAACGCACCCCTCTCCGGGTATTTTATAATGCCTTTCGCGGTTTGTCAGCAAATGTTTGGCTACTGGCGTTGGTCACGTTTATCAACAGAAGTGGGACAATGGTCATCCCATTTATGACTGTCTATCTGACTGTAGATCGCCAATTTTCATTGCAACAAGCCGGGTGGGTGATGGGCGCCTTTGGTCTGGGGTCATTATTGGGAGCCTGGATTGGAGGGAGACTGACGGATAAAATCGGGTTTTACCAGGTCCAATTCTGGTCGCTCTTTCTCAGTGGGTTTGTCTTTGTCGGGTTAATGTTTCTGCAGTCTTTGTGGGCATTGAGCATCGGCGTTTTCATTCTGAGCACCGTTGCCGATGCGTTCCGGCCCGCCAATTTTGTGGCTGTTGGTGTGTATAGCAAACCGGAAAATATTACCCGATCATTGGCCCTGGTGCGGATGGCGATCAATTTGGGATGGTCTGTTGGGCCTGCCATTGGCGGCTTTCTGGCGGCAAGTATGGGCTATTCACTACTTTTTCTGGCAGATGGATTGACTTGCGTTCTGGCCGCAATCGTCATGCGCATCTTTTTGCCACCACGAAAGGCAAATAACAATGAGGCAATAGAAGATCCACCGGATACCATTCATACTCCGCCTTACAAAGACCGCCCCTTTCTGCTGTTCATGGCCATGATGACCCTGGTAGCACTTTGCTTCATGCAGTTTATCCATACACTACCCGTCTTTTGCAAAACCCATTTGGGGATGAGTGAGGATCAGATTGGTCTGTTATTGGCTTTAAATGGACTTGCCATCGGTCTGTCAGAAGTGACTCTGGTATATATTCTGGAAGGCCGTTTTCACAAAATTTGGCTGATGTGCATCGGTGCAGTCATCATCGGTTTGGCCTATCTCAGTCTGAATCTGCATGCCACTTGGGTTGGCATTACTATTATCTGTATGAGCCTGCTGACTATTGGTGAAATGCTCAATTTTCCTTTTTCCAACAGTTACGCCATGGGGCGCTCTACAGGAAAGACCCGGGGGCAGTATATGTCCTATTATACCATGAGTTTTGCTATTACAACCATTCTGGCACCTCTCCTTGGTCTGTACGTTGCCGATCATTTTGGTTTTCGTACATTATGGTATGTGATCGCTTGCATTGCTTTTGTTGCAGCACTTGGCACTTACTGGGCTGGAAGAATGGGCGGCCCAGGAGGTCTTCAGGTTACAGGCAAACTGTCTATTAATGCGGCCCAAACCGGATCCTCTTCTGACACAGGAGCTACATAATCACAAGTCTCTCCACTCACCGGGTGAGGAAATGATAGTTTCCAGGCATGAAGATGTATACTCCGGTCCTTGTTTCCTCTGCGAGAACCATATTTGACATCACCTTTAATGGGCCAACCTGCTCCTGCCAGCTGGGCACGGATTTGATGGAATCGGCCACTGTGCGTTTGTACCTGCAAAAGGTGATATCGTTCACTACTACCCAGAAAAGAATAGTTTAACGTCGCTTTCAAGCCTTTTTCATCATCTTTTTCAGCGATGAAGGCTTTGTGGACCTTTTCTGCGGTGACTAAAGTGTCTTCAAGTATGCCTTCCAGTGGCTCTGGTTTGTCTGCTGTTACAGCCAGATAGGTCTTGTCTACCTTTCCTGCCTTGAACATTTTCGAAAATGTGGCGGCCACTGGTTTGCTTGAAGCAAGAATGACCAATCCACTCACCGGACGATCCAAACGATGGACAGCGAAGAATTTGTGATGGGCATACTTCGACATGAGATCCATGAGCGATGGATCACCCGTTTTGTCAGGAACAATGGGCATTCCCGCCGGTTTGATGCAAATCCAAAAGGCATTACATCTGAACAAAACATAATCACTTGGCCGCTTTTCAGCGACTTCCTCCTCACTCGATTTCTTCATAATCTGTGTATTCACCCTTGTATAAATCCTGCTTATCCTGCTTCCCATTCGGAGGAAGAGGTGGCTTGGGCATGAAGAACATTCGATAGGCCATATAGCCGACCAAAATCATCAACAATAATTTAAACATACCTTCTGCGTTTGTCCAAAAGTATCAATTACCTACAACAGCGGCCGTGAAAGTGACCCAGACCGGATATTTACGTACTTTTACTGCCCTTGTGAAATCACAAATTTCCCCTCGAAGATGACCTTTAAGCGTTGGAATAACCTCTCAGGTTGGCTGGTTTTCGCCATAGCCGCAATTGTCTATTTCTATTCCGTCGAACGGACCGGCAGTCTCTGGGACTGTGGTGAGTTCATTCTCGGAGCTTACAAACTGCAGGTTGTCCACCCACCGGGTGCACCAATCTTCTTGTTGATCGGCAGGATGTTTACGCTTGTTGCCGAACTGCTTTCGGATAATCCTGAGGACATTGCCTTTGCAGTAAACATGATGTCCGGGTTATGTACAGCTTTTGCAGCCATGTTTGTTTGCTGGATTACAATGATCCTCGGTCGTATCGCCCTGGTTGGTCGGGAAAATGAGCCGGATCAGGCTCAGGAAATCGCGCTCGCTGGTTCCGGTATCGCTGCTGGTCTCTCTACGGCTTTTGCTTCATCCATCTGGTTTTCTGCAGTGGAAGGTGAAGTTTATGCGATGTCTACTTTCTTCACCACCCTGGTCTTCTGGGCCGGTGTGAAGTGGTACAATCTGCCCGACAATAAGGATAGTGATCGCTGGTTGATCTTTTCCATTTTTGCAGCCGCACTTAGTGTCGGTGTCCACCTTCTCAGTTTATTGACGTTTCCAGCATTAGGTGTTCTGTATTATTACAAAAAGGTCGCTGCGCCAAATCTGCGTGGTGCAGTCATTGCCGCAGGGGGTGGCCTGTTATTTATAGGCTTCCTACTCGCCTTTGTGATCCCGGGGATTCCATCTCTCTGGGCGTTCTTCGAATTGGTCATGGTCAATAGTTTTGGGCTGCCATTTCATACTGGACTAATACCTCTCTTCCTGGTTTTGGGTGGTGGCTTGTTTTTGGGATTACGTTGGGCACATCGCAAGAAGGACCAACTTATCCAGAACATCTTTATCGCTGCTTCCATGATTCTGATCGGATACTCCATTCTGGGCATGGTCGTCATTCGGGCGAATGCAAATCCTCCGGTCAATATGAATGCGCCGTATGATGCCATGCGATTGGTGCCCTATCTCAATCGTGAACAATACGGTGAACGAGCACTGGTTCGTGGACCTCATTTCGATGCAAAAGTGGTCGGTTCCGAGACAGAGGATCGATATGGTCGGGTCGGAGATCGATATGAGGTGGTCGATCAAAAGGTGAGCTATGAATTCAGGGATGCTGACAAGATGATTTTCCCTCGAATCGGCGATTATAACGCCCCACGTCCGGATTTGTACCGTCAGTGGCTGGGCGGTAAAAAAGGCACGCCAAACATGGCAGACAACCTCAAGTTTTTCGTCAATTATCAAATCAACTGGATGTACTGGCGATACTTCTTCTGGAACTTTGTCGGTCGTCAAAACGCGGAACAGGGGATTTATTCCTGGGACACACGGAGCGGTAACTGGCTGAGCGGGATCTCCTTTATCGATGGTGCCAGATTGTACAATCAATCCGAGTTGCCGGAGGTTGTTAAAAATGACCTTTCCAGAAATACCTATTTCTTCTTACCGCTGATTTTTGGTCTTTTTGGCCTCTTCTTTCATGCACGAAAATCAAGGCATGAATTCAATGCGGTACTGATTCTGTTCCTGATGACAGGATTGGGTATTATCCTCTATTCAAATCAACCACCCCGAGAGCCTCGAGAACGAGACTATGTCCTTGCAGGTTCGATATTTACCTATACCATCTGGATTGGTATGGGTGTTCTGGCCCTGTTCCAGATTCTTCGTGACAAAATTAATATTCCCAAGATTCCAGCTGCGGCACTAGCTGCAACATTGGTTTTGGTGGCCCCTATACTGATGGGTTTTCAGAATTTTGATGATATGGGCCGTCGGGAAATTAAAGCTTCCCGTGACTATGCAAGCAATTTCCTGAATTCGTGTGAGCCCAATTCTATCATCTTCACGTATGGGGATAACGATACCTATCCATTGTGGTATGCACAGGAAGTGGAGGGCATCCGACGGGATGTCCGAGTCGTCAACCTGAGCCTTATTGCAGTCGACTGGTACATTAGTAATCTCCGGCGTAAAATCAATGATTCACCGCCGATTAAATTGACCATACCAAATGAAGCGCTACGAGGTATGAAACGGATCCAATTGCCAATACCTCAACAAGCTGATAATCGGGAAATGGATGCCTTGGATGCCCTGCGATTCATCGCTGAAGACCATCCCTATCCCATTGGAGGCGGACGAAGTCTGGATTCATATGTTCCGGCCCGAAACTTGTCCATCAACCTCAACCTCAGCCAGATGGCAGCAAATGGAGTGCTGGGCACCTCAGATACTGGGAATCTACTCACAAAACTTCCATTCAAACTGGAGGGGAACAGCATCATCAAAGATGAACTGGCTGTGATGGATATTATCGCATCCAATATCAATGAACGACCAATCTATTTTGCAGTGACCTGCCAACAAGACAAATTGCTCGGATTGCAACCCTATATGTCTCTCGAAGGACTGGCCCTTCGGATTACGCCAATTCGCAGTCAGGGAGAACCCAGTTTTGGTATCATCGGCAGTGGTCGAGTCGATGCTGAAAAACTCAAGGAGAATGTGACAACGAAATGGAAGTGGGGCAATTTTGACAAGGAGCACCTCTTCGTCGATCAAAGCTATCAGCCGAGTATCCAGTCGCAGCGATATGTCATTTTGCGTGCGGCCCGAGAATTTGTAAAAGAAGGCAAGAATGCAGATGCTGTTGACCTGATGAACACCTATTTCAAGGCGTTCCCGCACATGAATTTCAATTATGATTACAATATCCTGCCGATGATCATGGTGTACATCCAGGCGGATGCGTATGCTGAAGCAAAACCTCATCTGGAAGTCCTGGCCAGAGAGACTCTGGATTGGCTGAAATTCTATTATTCCCTGGATATGGATGATATTGAAGGAGGCTTCTCTCAGGATTTCGCCATGACGGATCGAACCAAAGATGACTTGATCAGCATAGCCAAACAAGCCAAGGATGATGCCTATGTCGATGAACTGACAAGGATGTTTGCACCGTATTCAAAACCTGCTGTCAAATGATCATCGCCATCGGATGTGATCACGCTGGGTACGCGTACAAAGATTCGATCCGGGATATGTTGGCTAAGGCCGGTCATGAAGTTCTGGATCAGGGAACCAATGGACCAGAATCGGTTGATTATCCTGACTTTGCGCATGCTGTTTCCCGACTGGTTGAATCAGGTAAAGCCAACCTGGGTATCGTTATTTGCGGAAGTGGGAATGGAGTTGCCATGAGTGCGAACAAACATGCCGGCATCCGCGCTGCACTGGCATGGACGGAGGAGATCGCTCAGCTTGGTCGATCTCACAACAATGCCAATGTCCTTGCCATTCCTGCCCGATTTGTGTCTTTGCGCAGAGCAAGAGCGATGGTCAGAACCTTCCTGGAGACACCTTTCGAAGGCGGACGACATGCCCGTCGCGCGGATCGTATTGTTTGTTAATCAAAGAAGATCATGAAGTTGAACCCGATTGTCGTCCTGTTATCTGGATTCCTCTTTCTGGGATCTCTTGGTGCGCAACAGTCCACTTATACCGTTGACGACTTTGCTGAATCCATTAATCCACAAGACTTGCGGATGTATCTCAGCGTGCTGGCCAGTGATCAGTTGGAAGGTCGTGAGACAGGGACGGAAGGCAACGAAAAAGCAGCTCAATTTCTGGCCTCTCAGTTCAAAAGCTTTAGTATTCCACCATATCGAGAAGATGGTTCGTATTATCAGGATGTTATTTTCACTCGAACAGATTGGGGAGAGGTGTCAGTGGTTTCGGGGAATAAGGAGTATCGACATATGTGGGATTTCCTCTGTTTGAAGAATTATGTCACCAAGCAGGAAGTCTTTACAATGGACGACATCGTCTTTGCTGGATATGGTGTCGATGATCCCAAACATCATGATTATGAAGGGTTAGATGTCAACGGGAAGGCTGTAATGATCTATGAAGGCGAGCCGGTTGACAAGAAGGGGAAGTATTGTATCACAGGCACGAAGGAACCCAGTCAGTGGAGCCAGGATTGGAAACTGAAGATGCAGGCTGCTAAGGATCACGGAGCGGCTGTCGTTTTAATGATCGCCTACGACTTTAAAAAATTGGCTGGACAAAAACGACGGTTTATGGTGGGGCCCAGCATTTCACTTGGCGCAACAATTGAAAAAACGGATGGTCCGGCTCTGGTTATTATGTCTTCAGCAATGGCTCGGGAATTGATTGGAAATCAGATAGATGAACTGATCGCCGCACGAGACAGAGTGAATAAGGGCAAGCGTCCAAAGTCTGTCATCTTGCATACTCCATTTGTATTTACCTCCCGGATGGATATCCAAAAGATCACTGGCTCAAATGTTTTGGGCTATATCCAGGGTACGGATCCTGTACTAAAGGACGAACTGGTCGTTGTCACTGCTCATTTTGACCACCTGGGGAAGCGAGGCGAAGAAATCTTCAATGGCGCTAATGACAATGGCTCGGGGACCAGTACTGTGCTTGAGATTGCTCAAGCATTTTCCCTGGCTAAACAGAAAGGAATGGGACCACGCCGCAGTGTGTTGGCCATGTTGGTGACTGGAGAAGAAAAAGGCCTTCTTGGATCTAAGTATTATGTCGAGAATCCTGTCTTTCCTCTGGAGAATACGGTTGTAGATATCAATGTGGATATGGTCGGCAGATTTGACAAAAAACATGAGGCCAATCCGGATTACATCTATGTAATTGGATCAGATCGCCTGAGTACAGAGCTACATCAGATCAATGAGTCGATGAATGCGAAGCACACCAAACTGGAGCTGGATTACACCTATAATGCTCCTGATGATCCAAACCGCTATTACCAGCGTTCTGACCACTACAATTTTGCAGAAAAGGGTATTCCGGCCATCTTCTATTTTAATGGCTCACATGAAGATTACCATCGCCCTAGTGATACGATCGAAAAGATTGATTTTGATGCAATGGCAAAGATTGGCAAACTAGTTTTTTATACGACCTGGGAATTGGCCAATCGGGATCAGCGCATTCGTTTGGATGTCTCGGGTGAGTAATATCTAGATCATGACTCATTGAGAGCATGAGTCCAATGTTTATTTGCTTTCGGCTGAACTGGTTGTGGCGGTGCAGTTTTTCACATTTGGTGGCCTGCAAAGCATGCATCCTTCGATATTTCATGTCCGGCATCGCCTCATCGCCGGCTGGGCTAGGAACTTTTGACGCGCCAAAAGTACCCAAAAGCGCTTGTCGCCAAAATGGGCCTTCAATACGATATGGGCAGCACGTTCATATCGGTTCTTGATTGGGCGCACCTTACATCAGGACCCGGACGTTTACAGTCCGGATCCAGACATGGCCTCAAAAGGCCATCGTCTGGGCCCGGCCGCTCGTATTTGATCGGTGGCTAGTACTTTTATCAACACCCTTTCATCTCGTATCAGGATCAAGATTCAGATCCAATGTCCGACCAAATAATGCGGCAATCTTCAATTTGGACAGCAATTTTCATCATATTGAGTTGACCTGCTTATTAGGAAATCGGGTCTCTGATGTGCTTGGGAGGCCCAGACGATGGCGACCTCGCCATGTCTGGATCCGGACCTTGAGCGTCCGGGCCCTCCTTTGGCGACGGCTCGTTTATAAACGAATAAACTCATAAACGAATAAACTCGCTCCATAACTCCATAACGCCTCAACTCCATAACCAAGGAATACCTCCTTTGGCGGCGAGAAAACATAAACGAATAAACACCCTTCTCCATAACCCCTCCCCTCCAAACGCCTCTACTGGATGTATTACGCCCCTTCAGGACTTTGACTCGGGTCATTTCAATATGATTGGGCGATGCCCAACCCTGAGGTATTGCGCCCCTTCAGGGCTGCCTTGATTTTGAAATTGTAGTTCTCCTCGATCTCGACTCCCCCACTTTGCGAGTATCACTTCTGTGCTGCATGAACACTCTCTCTTCTTCCAGGAATAAGAGCAGTATCAACTGTCTTCGGGATTTTACCCGGTATGCGTCAGCTAAAGCAACCGTTACAAATTTCGCCTCCATAATCCTCCCCTCCAAAATCCGAATTTTCTCATAACCTCCCCCACTCATTACCTCATAAACTTCCTCCTCGACTCCTCCTCTCCAAACTCTTCCACTTATTTCGGCCCTCCTTTGGCGACGGCTCGTTTATAAACGAATAAACTCATAAACGAATAAACTCGCTCCATAACTTCATAACCCCTCAACGCCATAACCAAAAAAGCAATTAATGTGACAAAACCCGGTGTTCACGAACCTTGGGCAAACAATCTTTCAACCAATCCAGTGGAGCAGGGTCTTTGTCTCCAGTGAGTGTGTCGGCGTTGAAGAAGGCTTCAAAAAAGGACCAATTGTCTTTCAACCGATCGTATAGCCGGTTCAGGCGGTTCAAGGCATCTTTTTCCATGCCTAGCCGGGCCATCTTCCAACAATAATAGGCCTCATCGTGCCAGTAGACGATGTCCTTCACCCGGCTGGATACATCCCAGTGGCTTAAAAAGTGTGCGGCCAGATGTCCATGATGAACCGTGATACCAACATGGCTGAGTTGCTCTTGTTCGATCTTGAAGGTGTCGTGAGCAATGGCTACGATCCGAAGGTCATGTCGATCTTTCAGTGTCAATTCTTGTTCGTCGATATTGTCCAAAACCTCCCGAATATGAAGGAGGACCAGTCCTTCAGGGTGGCCCGGTCTTGGTTTGCCCCAATGAAAACCGGAACGACATTCCGGTGAATGCAGCAAATCGATTTCCAGTTGATTTTCAGGTTGAAGAAGATGGATGACAGGATCCTGAGGCATGGCTGTTAATTTCCTGTTAAAAACAAAGCATGTCAAAAGTGACTTTGACAACAGGCGTTTTATTCTCGTTACTTGCAAGGAATATTCCTCTGATATGATACAACGTCTTTTCCGTATTGTACCCTTTGTTCTGGCTGGAGCCGCTGGTGGCTTAATGACTTTGCTTTTCCTACCGGATCACCAAGCGTTTCAGCACTCTAATGAAACGTCTGTACAGTTGGTGAACGTTGGAACAGAGCGAAACGCTGCATCGCAGGATTTCGTTTTTGCCGCTGCTGCCGCCATGCCAACTGTAGTTCATATCAAGGTGTCAGAGTCTGATGAACGTGCACAGAAGCGTTTTAAGCAAGAACAGCAACGCAATCCGTGGGGATTCATGGATGAAGATTTTTTCTTTGGCTTCCCCCAGCAACGGCAACGTATTCAGCGATTGGAAGGGTCAGGTTCCGGCGTGATTTTCTCTGATGACGGATACATTGTGACCAACAATCATGTTGTCGAATTTGCTGATCGGTTTACGGTTACCTTGTATGATAAAACAACCTATGAGGCCAATCTGATCGGTACAGACCCCAAAACGGATTTAGCGGTTCTGAAGATAAAGGCCACAGGATTGCCGGTTCTTGATTTTGGAGATTCGGACAAGGCGCAGATCGGTGAATGGGTTATGGCCGTGGGCAATCCGTTTGATTTGACCTCCACGGTTACCGCAGGGATCATCAGCGCCAAAGGGAGGGACATCGATATAATCCACACCAAGGATGCAATTGAAGCATTTATCCAGACAGATGCCGCCGTCAACCCGGGTAATAGTGGCGGTGCTCTGGTCAATATACATGGTGAATTACTTGGGATCAATACGGCTATCGCAACGAAAACCGGTTATTTTTCAGGTTATTCTTTTGCTATTCCGGTCAATATGGTGCGTGGCATAGCTGAGGATATTATCAGCTATGGATACTATCAGCGTGGAAAGATGGGGTTGAGTCTAGTGGAACTTGATGGTAGCATGTCTAAAGACCTTGATTTACCAGTATCCCAGGGACTCATCATCAAGGAGCTCGAGGAAGGTGGAGCAGCAGAATTGGCCGGTCTGAAGCCATTTGATGTGATCACAGAGGCAAATGGTCGAGCTGTCAAGAATGCACCCGATCTAATGGAACAAGTGGGCAGGACAAAACCAGGTGATTCCATCGAATTGAATGTACTGAGAGAGGGTAAATATTCACACATAACGATTCGGATGCGTTAGGAAGAAATCCAACACGGTTTGGTTGTTTTATAGTTGGTTTTTCGTTTTGTGGTCCCCGTCTTTTCCAGACGGGGATTTTTTATAACCTACCGACTGATGTGATGGATGATTTCAATGTTATAAGACAATATAGGAACCACTTAGGATGTTATTAACGCGGATTCCAATTACGTCACTTCAACCTCGAACGATGCCTATGACGACAATGTCTACTCCACTTTCATTAATTGCCTATTTGTACCGGGAGCTATCTCCATCGGATACTCGGGCAGTTCAACAAGAACTCGCAATCGATCTGTTACTGGCTGAAGAGCTGGAAGGTTTGTTAACTGCAAAGCGGGCGTTACCACAGGTGACTTTCAGTCCTGCTGATAAAACGGTTTCCAGCATTCTGGCATATAGCCTGGCTAGCCCGATGGAGGTCTGATCCGAAAACTTGCGTTCCCTAACCGATCCTCGGTCTGTGACCCACAGACCGAGGAATTTTTTTCAGGAAAAGGAAGTGATGGTTTGCCTATCGGTGGAAGTTATTACTTTTGACCTCCCGTTTGGCTCCGTAGTTCAATTGGATAGAACGTCAGATTCCGGTTCTGAAGGTTGCAGGTTCGAGTCCTGCCGGGGTCACACTTTTTTCTTTCGTTTACCGGATCTCCCTTTTTAATCTTTCCGGAATCTTCATTTCGGATGTTCCTCAGAGAAAACTGGCCTCAGTATTGATGGTAGTAGGGATGGAATGGGCCATTTACGTTCCAAAATGGTTTCTAATCCAGCCAACCCGCTTTTCACCTATCGATTAACCCGTCTTTCCATGAATTTCATTCTACGGACTTATCCTTTTTTTCTGATTTTGATCGCAACAACGTTCATCGCCTGTGGTCAGGAGAGCACTTCATCTGATATACCTGTCGCAGAGCAGCCAGAAGCTTCTCCGGCTCAAAGCTTCCCTTCACCATTGCGTGATTCTCTGGATCGGACGGGTTGGGTAGTCAAAGAATATGGTGCCAAACCAATCACATTATCAGTACCCAAGCCACTAGTGAGTATGGGCGATCAGGTGCCCGAATCGGCAAAGAAGTATATCGTCGGTAATGAAACCTTTTCCGGAATACATGGAGACGATTTTCAGATGATCGTCAATATCATAGAGTATGTGCCCAGTGTATCAGTTCAATTGGAATCAATAGCCGCAAAAGCTGCTGACCAAATGAGCAAGGATGTTGCAGTTGCTCAGTTTGAATTAAAGGAAACCCCGATCACAGTATCTGGGGCCAAAGGCATTCGTCAGGATGCGAAGCTGTTTCGGGACGGACTGATCCATTATTGGTGTAATACCCTGATTCAAAAAGGACAGGAAGTGTATCAAGTCACCGTCATTTATCCGGAAACATACCGCGAAGGACCCGGTGATGCTGAAGCAATGATGCGGTCTATTCAAATATCGCAGTGGTAGGGGCGCTTTTCGCCCCCGAGGCCTCGGGGCTTTTCGCCGTTCGCAAAGCACAGTATAATCAGAGCAGACTTCGGAAAGATAAGGTGAAGGGTAAATGGCGAAAGGTAAAGGGCGGGACGCAACCACAATAAATACGCCTCTAATATTAGGGGATCATGATATGTTTTATCGAAATTATAAGAACGCTCAAATCAGCAAATAAACTTTGCGTCTTCGTTCCTTAGCGTTTCAAAACCTCCTCAAGGTAAAAGCTCGATCGCAGCTTCGATCTCATGCTTGAACGGTAGCAACCAGACAGGCAGATCATCTTCAGCCTTATCGATTAACCACCAATATGTTTTGCCTTTTTGTCGAATCTGGACATAAATACCGCCCCAGTCGCCGGCATCAGGCATACCAAATATGTTGTCTTTTCCAATCAGTTGGAATGGAAAAGACTGGAACAGATCCGGCATCTTGTCATAGAGACTGTCAGGGAGCTGACTGAACGCAAAATTCTGATGATCTCCACCGGCATAGCGGTCGAGGAGATCTTCAAAGAGTTTGTTTTGTTCCAGTTTGTAGGTTTCTATACATTCTTCTCCGACACACTTTCCGTAGAAGTGTCCGAAGATGATCGTATCAATAGAAGCACTGAGGTCCTCTTTGGCACATGAAGACATGGCCATGAGAACCGTGAGGAAGCAAAGAGGGGTCAAGGCTTTCATCAAGGTCCGTTTCGGTGCTTAAAGAACGGGAAAAACGAGGCCGAATGCAAGTTCGCTTCCTGTTAAAGTTCTTGGAAACAGGCCATAATGCTGGAATATTCTGGATAAGACAGCTGGATTTTCTCCAACGATGATATTCTAACTTGTTGCTTATCAGTATTGATTATATAGATGTTTAATATGTAATTTATTTAAAAGTATAAGAGAGAAACGGTTGTATGTTTTTTAACGCAGCATATGGTGTAAGCCGATCCGAAACAGGAATAGAATGTATTGTAAAAGCTGAATGGTCAGAATTTAGAAATTGTAAATGCCATTTTTAGATTCATCAATCAACTGTGTTCTTTTGTCAGAATCCGATTCCAATTACTCGCTTTACTCCCGGCTATACTTTTCCTTATACAACCGATAAAGGTCCTTTTGTTTGTTGTTCAAGCTGATTTCGCGGCCCTGGATAAATGCCTGTTCAACCTCGCTTGATCGCATATCGAGGATGTCTCCCTTGCAGATGAACAAGGTGGCATCCTTCCCCGATTCGAGGGATCCGATCCGGTCGTCCAAGCCCAGGATACGGGCAGGTGATAGGGTGATGGACTGGAGTGCTTCTTCTTTGGTCATCCAGCCTGCGGACTGACCAGCCTGATAAGCCAGGTTGCGCTGTTGCCAGTGACCATCCACAGCCAGTGCAAACGGAACACCGGCTTTAGCTAACAAAGAGGGAGTTTTAAAAGGTAATAAAACATCATCTTCCGGATTTGAAGGCAGGCGATGGGTCTGCATGAGCACGACAGACACCTTATTCTCCTTCAAAAAGTCTGTGATCATCCAACTGTCATGAGCACCCACGATGACGGGGACGACATTGTATTTTCCTGCCCACAAGACAGCATCCTGGATGGCCAAGGCATCTCCTGTTTCGATATAGAGGTGTCGTTTTCCGGAAAAAACGGCACGGAGCCCCTCAAAGCGCAAGTTCTTTTCTGCAACTGCGGGCATCCGGGCATAAGCTGCTGCCTCCCGCATGAAGATGTCCAGGTCGTCGATCTGCTTTTGGTACTCTTTGTTCCTGGTGGTGATACCCGGTTCGGCCCACCAGCCACTGCGAGAGTAGGGTGATGGCCAATGAAGGAAAACACCCTCATCGCTGGCATACGCCGCATCCTCCCAGTTCCATGCATCCAGCTGGACCACACTGCTCAATCCAGACCAGCGTCCACTGCCTGGAGCGATTTGAGCGGTCAACACGCCATTTGTTCGCACGGTAGGAATGACCTGTGAATCGGCATCATAGGCGACGATGGTCCGGGCATTGGAATTGTCTGGACCGAATTCATTGACATCCTGAGTGGCTGGTATAGCATCAATTTCTTTTAGCCCTAAGGATGTATTCAGCGCGATCAATCCGGGATAGACATGTTTACCATCTGCCTGAATCTGCTTGTATTTATCCTTCTGCCATTCTGTATTCCGACTCTTCATATCGACTGAAGTGATGCGGCCATTTTCGAGAAGGATGACACCATTTTCGATCACCTGTCCATTGCCGATATGCAAGGTGGCACCGATGATGGCGATGGGCTCCTGTTGAGCGGGGGCAGGTGCAGGTTGTGCGATCAGGCCGATCGGCAATAAACAAAGCAGAGTGGCCAGGGTATAGTTGATAAGTCTGTGGAGCATGTGGATCATTTGGAGGATCATTCAGAAATCTCGTCAAAATCAGAGTCGCAGTGATACAGGTGCTGTTCACGTCTGCCGGGAGGTCGTTTATTCTTGCCGCCTTCGGCTTTCATCTTGTTGAGGAGACGCTGCCGCTCTTTTTGAATGTCGATTTGAGCCTGCCGATTCATTTCTTCGTCGACCATCTTGATGCCATCAACAAATGTGACTTCAGCATGCGCATAGATGGACAACGGATGGTCAGACCAGATCACGATATCGGCATCCATGCCGGGCTTGATACTGCCAACCCGATCATCGATGTGGAGTAGTTTGGCGGGATTCAGCGTGACAAACTTCAGGGCCTCCTCTTCAGAGACACCACCATACCGGACAGCTTTAGCTGCTTCCTGATTCAAGCGACGGGCCATCTCCGCATCATCGGAGTTGAAGGCTGTCACCACACCCTGTTCATGCATCAAAGCACCGTTGTAAGGGATGGCGTCATACACTTCAAACTTGTAGGCCCACCAATCGGAAAAGGAAGAACCACCAGCGCCGTGTTTGGCCATCTTGTCGGCCACCTTGTATCCCTCCAGAATGTGGGTAAATGTGTTGATCCGAAAATCAAAGGATTCGGCAACATGCATGAGCATATTGATTTCTGATTGCACATAAGAGTGGCAAGTGACAAATCGCTTTTTATTCAGGATCTCCACCATGGTTTCTAACTCGAGATCTCGCCGGGTACTAGCACGAGTGGCAGGGTCTTTCATCTGCTTTTCGTATTCACGAGCGCGTTGGAAGGCATTGACATAGACCTGTTCCACGCCCATCCGGGTATTCGGATATCGCGTGTTGTCTTCGCCGCCATTGGAGCGTTTGACATTTTCACCCAGGGCAAATTTGATGAATCCTGGGGCACCTTTCAGTTTCATCTCCTCCGGCGAGGAACCCCAACGCAGCTTGATAATGGCACTCTGGCCGCCGACTGGGTTGCAGGATCCATGTAGCAACTGAGAGGTGGTCACTCCACTTGACAGTTGTCTGTAAATATTGATATCCTCACTGTTGACTACATCGCCAATGCTGACTTCTGCCGTGTTTTCCTGGGTACACTCATTGACACCACGCGAAATGGCGATATGTGAATGTTCGTCAATCATCCCCGGCGTGACATGCTGGCCATTGATATCGAGGACCGAAGCATTGGGTGCCTGGAGGTTTTGACCCACCTTGATCACCTTACCGCCTTGAATCAGGATATCTGCACCGCGCAGGATGCCCTGGTCGGTGTTGGTCCAGACAGTTGCATTTTTAATCAACCAGGATTTCTGTTGGGGCTTTTCCGTCCATCCATACGGAAGGAACGGGTATCGAATCGGTCCCAGATTGGCCAGGTCAAATGGGGCTGGAGATTTTTCGGGTTTTGTTTTAGACTGAATCGTATCCCGGTAGACAGCCCGCCAGGAGACCCACTCACCAGTGGCGTCCGTACCGCGACCGTTCCACACCTTGTCCTGCTGGTATCCGCCCAGGAGATAGACTCCGGTCGAATCGGTCATCTGAAATTGGAGGTCGATGCGACCGCGATCCCATTGCCCTTTCATGTTGATGGTGGTGGTATCATTGAGGCGCAGTTGGTAGTTGTTTTTCTTTCCTCCACCGCGTACTTCCAGTTGAAAGGATTCGGAACCCACCTGAAGGTCATATTTACCGTCCAGATCCGGCTCATCAGCGGCCTGGAGTACATAGGGCTTGCCTTCTACCCAGTTTTCAAAGAGGGTAGTACCTTCTTCAAAAGCAGGACCAGAAGTGATTAAAAAGGAGGCTCGTTTGCCGACTTCTATTGACCCCAGTTCGCTGCTCATGCCGATCATCTGGGCGGGAATCCGGGTCAATGCATCCAGGGCTTTCGCTGGATCAAGTCCATTGGCAATGGCCTTTTGGATGGCAATAAAAAAGTCCTCTGGCTTTGTCAAGCCTTCCATGGTCAATGCAAAAGGAATACCTGCACGCTGGAGTGCACCCGGATTTGCCGGAGCCCACTCCCAATGCATCATGTCTTCCAGCGAAACCTGAAGTCCATCATAGGGATCATTAATTTGATAGGCTTCAGGAAAGGTAAGAGGTAGGATAAAGGTGGCCCCGGTGGCTTTGAGTTCCTGAATCCGGCGATATTCATCGCCTGCACCGCGATAGATATAGGTCTTGTCAAATTCCTTCGCGATTTTCTGGGCACGAAGGACTTCCTGCCAGTCGCGAACCTCGAAAAATTGAGGTAGCTTCTGTATGTTGTTCCACGCCTGCAGGGTCAGATTTCGTTCTTCCTTTGCATTGGTTCGTATCAGCCAATCGCCATCGAGATAGGTCTGTCGCAAGAGGGAGATACATCCCATCAGTGAACCAGGATAGGGCATCTCAGAAGTTCCTTTTTTAAAGGAGAGATGGTGTCCGACCTGGTCGCGGACGAGCGCTTGTCCGGCTTCGATATCTCCGACATTGACCAGTGCAGAAGTACCCCGGGAAAGACCGTCGTGTTTGTGGGTCAATACCCATGCAAAACCTGCTTTGCGATAGGAATCTGCCTGTTTGGTATCGGGTTGAAAAACGGATGCTGCCTGATAGTCGCATTTCAATGCTTCATTCCAGGCATATGCTCCGGGACGATCAGTGATCCACTTGTCTCCTTGTCGGCGAGAGCCTCGGTCACGAGGACTACTTTCTTCCTTTTCGGTTAGACCATAATCCGAAGAAAGGTCAATAAAACCTGGATACAAGTGGCGCCCGGCGACATTTATGATCACTGCTCCATCCGGAATCAAGATCTGCGTACCAATGGCTGTGATCCGTCCTTCCCGAATGATCAACGTCGCATCCTGTAGAGTTTGATCGCCATTGACATGAATCATGGCATGAGTAAATGCATACCAATCCAGTCTGGGGTCTGGAATCCCTTGAACGGGAAAGGTTGTATTTTGGGCATGAACGAGCGGGAATAGAACGACACTCGTCAGAAGAAAAAGCAGGAAATTCCTCATGCAGGCAGATTGAGGGGCTAAATCTACGGATTTGATCCCGGTGTGTTCAGGAGTTGAAAATCCGGTTTGAGAACCATTTTTCTGTCTGGATGTTTTCTATTCCACCAAATGCAACCTGTGGCCGTCTATTCAATCAAGGATCTGGAAATGCTATCTGGCATTAAAGCCCATACCATACGGATATGGGAACAACGTTATGATATCATCCAGCCTCAACGGACGCCGACAAATATCCGGTATTATGAAGACCGGGATCTTCGTCTGTTGCTGAATATTTCCATCCTCAACAAGAATGGATTCAAGATCTCCCGGATCGCCTCGATGGATGAGCAAGAGATCAAGGATGAGGTCAATAAACTATCTAGCGGTAATTTTGAGGATTCGATTCAGGTGGATGCGATGACCATCTCCATGATGGAGTTGGATGAAGGTAAATTCGAGACCATCCTCTCTTCGAATATCCGGGCAATCGGTTTTGAACGGACCATGCTCGAAGTGATCTACCCGTTTCTGGATAAACTTTCTCTTCTCTGGTTGACAGGTTCCATCCATGCCGTCCAGGAAAGTTTTATCAGCAATCTGGTCCGCCAGAAACTGATCGCTGCATTAGATGAGATCCCGTTCGCACAAAACGCCAAGCGGTCGTTTATTCTGTATTTACCAGAGGGGGAATCCCAGGAGCTTAGCCTGCTTTTTCTCCAGTATCTTATCCGCAATCGCGGTCATCGGGTGCTCTATCTGGGACAAAACACGGGATTGGCTGATCTGGCTGAAGCGTGCAAGATTTTTCAAACGGACTATATCCTCACAATTATTTCCGAAGCGTTTACACGACAATCAGTACATCAGTATTTGAATGATCTCAGACAAGTTTGTCAGAAAAAAACCGTTTTGATCACGGGATATCAGGTTCTTGTCCAGGGGATCACCACTGGTTCCGGAGTGCGGGTTATGAAAAATCTGGAAGAGATTCTCAGCGTTCTGGAGGAGATCGATCAACCGGAGTTGATCAGATAATCTCATCTTTACTGATCTACATTTTCGTGTATATGGGTCACCTTTTTCGCCGTACAGTCTTCTTTACTTTTCTGGTCATCAGTTGTCTGGGTATTTCTGGTTGTACCAAAGATGAGAAGCCCACATTGTTTGACATGGTCTATGTCTTCAACGTGGATATGCCAGCTGCGCTGAATACCATTCAAACCCATTTTGTCGAATTTGACAAGGTGCCCACACGAATTGAAGCCATCCTGGCTGACTATGGATTGACAACTGCTGATATCGGCCAAATCGAACCCTATAATGCCCAATTGGAGGTTGTATTGGCACCGACAAGTCTGGATTACTTCCAGGAGATCTTTATTGAACTCATTGATAGTCCTAACCGATACGAATGTTTTTATACTCCGAATGTCCCGTTGAATACGGGAAGCCGGGTGATATTAGTTGGGACCCTGGCCGATTTCAAGCCCTGGTTGACGCAAAGTGCGATGAACTTGAGAATGGGTTTTCGGCTTCGACAACCTTCTCCTTCTGCATTGAGTTTTACTCTTCGTCTGACTTTTAAAGCGAAAGCATGAATCTATCCTGGCGACGAATCGTCATTCTCCTGACTGCAATCCTGTTTATTGGAGGGGTTATTGGTTTTCAATTGCTGAGCAAGCAAAAAACAGATTCACCACGCAAACCACCAGGTACATCATCCATGCTTTCCGTTCGTACACTGGAGGTACACAATGGTCCCGCGAATATGCCCATTCCATTGCAAGGCCGATTGGCTGCATATGACCGAGTCGATTTATTTGCCGAGGTCAATGGATTAGCCAATCAAGGTGAACACCCGCTCAAGGAAGGGATTCATTTTCAGAAAGGAGAGGTCCTGCTTCAATTGGATGATCGTGAAGCTCGCCTGGCCTTACAGGGGCAGAGGGCGTCATTATTGACTGCACTAGCGCAAATCCTTCCTGATATCAAGATTGAATTCCCAGACCGCTTCGCCACCTGGCAATCCTATATCGAACAATTGGACCCTGAAAAGAAAATCAGCGATTTGCCTCAGGCAGGCAACAATCGGGAAAAGCTCTTTTTGGCGAGTCGGGGTATACAGACACAGTATTATAGTATTCGAAGCGCTGAAGAGCGCTTATCAAAATATCGCTTGGTCGCGCCATTTGATGGTGTGTTGACGGTTGTCGATGTCCAGCGTGGCACCCTTGTTCGACCTGGACAACGTATCGGCCAATTTCTCCGATTGGGAAGTTATGAGCTCGAATCATCTGTTTCGATCAGTGATTTGGGTTTCTTGCGCGTCGGTCAGAAAGTGACATTAGGGAGTGAGGATAATGGGAAAAGCTACACGGGTCTGGTCCGTCGAATCGGGGATCAGGTCGAGGCCTCCACGCAAATGGTACCAATCTATATTGAAGTGAATGGTCAGGGTCTTAAGGAAGGTATGTTCCTTTCCGGTGAGATTTCTGGTGGGATTTCAGAAAATGTTGCCTCTTTATCGAAGGATCTGGTTGTGAATGGACGGGAGATCTGGCAAATCCAGGACAGTAGTCTGATCAAGGTGGCTGTTGATGTTGTCCGAAATGGTCGGACAAATGCCATTGTCAGAGGACTGAAAGAAGGGGCATTGATCGTTTTAGATCGAAAACCGGGAATGATTGAAGGTCAGCGGGTCAATTGGATCACTGAATAAGTCCGATTGTCATGCATGCATTACTACGCTTTTTTATTCGATACCCTATTGCTGGTGACCTTCTCATGGTCCTCTTTTTGTTGGCTGGGGCATTTGGACTGACCAATTTGAAGTCCACCTTTTTTCCGGAGGTGGAATCCAGGATCATTACGATACAGACGGTCTATCCTGGAGCTTCTCCGGAAGAGATTGAGGAGGGAATTATCCTGAAGATCGAAGAAAACCTGAAAGGAGTCTCCGGTGTGGAGCGAGTCTCTTCAGTTAGCACCGAAAACAGTGGTGTGATCACCGTGGAGGCGCTCCAGGGCCACAATCCGGAGAAAGTGCTGGATGATGTCCGCAATGCAGTGGACAGGATTCCTTCATTTCCTGTAGGCATGGAACCTCCTGTCGTATTCCGTCAGGAGAACTTGGGCTTTGCCATCAATTTTGCCATTAGTGGAGATGTCGATCTACGGACACTTAAACAGTTTGGCCGTCAAGCTGAATCCGAACTGCTTGCTATCGACGGGATCTCCAAAGTCACGCTGAATGGATTTCCGGCGGAGGAAATCGAAATTGCCTTTCGGGAGAAGGATCTTCAAGCCTATCAATTGACATTCAGTGAAGCAGAACTGGCGGTACGGGGCAGCAATCTGGAATTAACTGGCGGCACACTGAAAGGAGAAAAAGAGGAATTGCTCATTCGGGCGCGGAATAAAGGCTATTTCGCTGATGAGCTCCGGGAAATACCCGTCAAAGTGACAGCAGAAGGGAACATCATCCGGCTCTATCAGATTGCGGATATCCAGGATAAATGGTCGGACAGTCCAGACCGGAGCTGGATCAATGACAAACCGAGTGTGGTGGTCACTGTTTCTAATACGCTCGATGAAGACATCTTGGATATCGCAAAAAAAGTGCGCACGTATATCGAGTCATTCAACAATCAACAGAACTTAGTCCGTGCGGATATCATCCGGGATGGGTCTGAGGTGTTGCAGCAACGGATCGATCTCCTGGCCAATAACGGGATGATCGGATTTGTGTTGGTCCTGGTGTTCCTGTCGATGTTTCTCAACTGGCGTTTGGCATTCTGGGTGGCCTTGTCGATCCCGATTTCCTTTGCCGGGATGTTTTTAGTGGCCTATATGATGGACATTACGATCAATGTTATTTCCCTGTTTGGGATGATCGTTGTGGTGGGGATTCTTGTAGACGATGGCATTGTTATTTCGGAAAACATCTATCAACTCTATGAACGTGGTGTGCCTCGTTACAAAGCGGCCATCGAAGGGTCATTGAAAGTGATTCCGGCTGTCTTTACGTCTGTGCTTACTACGATTATTGCGTTTTCCTCATTTGCATTTCTGGATGGACGGATCGGGGATATTTTTACTGTACTGGGTGTCGTCGTGATTCTGTCTCTCTTTTTCAGTCTGGTAGAAGGCATCTTTATTTTGCCTGGCCATGTGGCCCACTCTGCTGCTCTTCGGCCGGGACAGACCAAGAACAAAATCCAGCGTGTCTTTGAAGGCATGATGAACTGGATGCGGAACCGATTTTATGCTCCTGTGCTTCGGTTTTCACTTCGTTATCCGGGAAGTACGCTCATCTTTTTTACCGTGCTGGTCTTGTTGACGGTCGGCTTGGTTCGAGGCGGTTTTATCAAGACCACCTTCTTCCCCGTTATTCCCCGGGACAATATCAGTGTCACTCTGAAAATGCCGGCGGGAACAAGAGAGCATGTGACTCGTGACGTTTTATTGCGAATTCAGCATGCTGCGGAGTCTGTTAATGATCAGCTGGCTGAAAGCTATTTTCAGGGATCAAACAGACCGATCGAACACATTGAGTTAAAGGTTGGCCCAACAACATATCAGGGTACAATTGATATTTCACTTCTTGATGGAGAGATACGTGATTCACTGACGGCAACCGTGATCACGAATGCGATCCGGGAAAGGATGGGCGAGGTACCAGAAGCCGAGGTGTTGACGTTTGGTTCGCCATCGCCATTTGGAAAACCTATTTCTGTGTCCCTCTTGGGTAATGACTATGCATCATTGGGAGCAGCCGTCAGTGACTTGCAAACGGAAATGGAGTCGCTTGCTGAATTGCGGGATGTGACAAATAATAACCAACAAGGATTGAAGGAGATCCATGTCACCTTGAAAGAAAAGGCAAAAGGCTTGGGGCTCAACCTCCGCGAGGTGATTGCTCAAGTCCGGCAAGGATTTTTTGGATCTGAAGTGCAACGATTGCAACGTGGTGAAGATGAGGTGCGCGTGTGGGTTCGGTATGGCGAGCAAGACCGTGATGATCTGAGCAGATTGGAAGAGATGCGGATTCGTTTTCCCGATGGCCGTTCTTTTCCACTTAGAGAAATCGCAGACCTGGACATGACGCGAGGGACGATCGCAATTTATCACCTGGATGGTCAACGGGAGATTAAACTGGAGGCCGATGTCGCCCAGGATAATGTTTCTGTCACCGATCTGAATGAGACGTTGCGCTCGACAATTGTGCCTCAGATTTTGGTGAACTATCCAACAGTGAGTGCGTCATTTGAAGGGCAGAATCGCGAGCAGATGAAAACGGCAAGATCAGCGAAAGTTGTTCTGCCGGTGATGTTGCTGCTAATGTTCTTTACGGTGGCTGTCACTTTCCGATCCATAGGTCAGACGCTGGCTGTCTTTTCCCTGATTCCCTTCGGATTGGCAGGTGTGGGTTTGGGCCACTGGATAATGGATTTGCCGATCAGCCTGTTTTCGTTCCTCGGTATTTTAGCTTTGGTCGGGATACAGGTGAATGATGGTCTGGTCCTGATAACAACTTATAATGACCTGATCCGAAAAGGCAATCGAGTGATGCGTGCGATCTATGAAGCTGCACTGTCGCGCTTCCGTCCCATCTTGCTCACGTCCTTAACGACTGTTGCGGGTCTGGGACCATTGTTGCTTGAAAAAAGCCTTCAAGCAAAATTCCTGATCCCAATGGCTGTTTCTGTTGCCTTTGGTTTGATACTAGCCACCTTTCTCACATTAACGCTTTTGCCTTCTCTTCTGATGATGATCAATCGAGTCAAACTTTGGGCAGTGACACAGTGGGAAGGTGTTCGTCCTGATCCGAGATCCATCGAACCAGCTATTGTTGGGCGGAAGACTTATATCTGGTTGTGGTTGTTTTTTGCCCTGGTCACCGTGGCCATCTTTGTCGCTCTGATCGTCCTCACTATGCGCCTTGTTGGTGCTCTGATTTCCTGATGATGAACCGAATTCTAATCTCCTTTATCGTTATTGTAGGCTTGGGCTTTGGGCCGTTGCTTGTGAATGCCCAATCAGTGATGTCAATGGACCAGTGTGTCCGGATTGCCCTTGAAAAAGATCTCCAGCGTCAGATCGCTGGGCTGCAATTGAGTATTGCAGGAATCAATAATCATGGGTCGGTTGCTGGACGATATCCAATGGTCAGTTTGAATACGGCAGGGCAAGGCAACCTGAATGACCAGGATAATCCGGCGAGTATCCTCAATGGTTTGATCCAATCGGGAAATGCAAATGTGTCATTGGATGCGACCTGGTTGGTTTTCAATGGGTTTCGAGTCAAGTATAATTTGAAGCAACTAGGCACCCAGGAGGAACAAGCCAGAGCGAGATTGAATGATGCTGGTTTGCAAACGGTAAGACGCGTGATGCTGGCCTATTTAAATGCTGAATGGCAAGTCGCTCAGGTCGATCTGACGCGGGATGTTTTGGCTTTAAGTCAGGATTTGATGGCTTATCAGGAATTACGCCGGGAACTCGGACAGGCATTGACTCAACAGGTATTGCAAAGTCGGGATGCTGTCTGGAGTGATAGCTCTGCAGTTGTTACCGCCAATCTGAATCTTGCTGTGTCAAAGAATGCCCTCAAACTGGCGATGGGCGACCCCTCAATGAGTGATTTTATTGTCGATGGTGCACTCAATTTGCCCTCTCAGGTATGGGATAAAGCAGCGTTGTTGCAACAAATGTTGACACAAAATCCGCAGATTCAGGAAGCTGTATTGGGTGAGCAGGTTGCTGCCCTGCAGACCAGGATGACACAGGCTGCTTTTTATCCGCAATTTGGCATCAGTGCTGGTGGTGTTTTGTCGGGCACTGTCACTTCATTAGATGGCAATAATCCATTTACTGGCGAGCCCTTCGGCACACAGACCGGTTCGAATCGCAACCTCTATGTAGGTGTCACAGGGAGCTGGCCAATTTATGATGCCGGTATTCGCCGCCGTCAGGTATCCGTAAATCGGCTTCAGGAACAGATCGCCTCTGTGTCTCGTCAAGCCTTGAGCGACCAACTCCAGTCACAATTGGACAACCTCATGACAACTTATCAAACCCTGATGATGAATCTATCGATTCAGGAGGAACAGGTGGCCAATGCCCAACAGAATTTGCGTATGGCCGAGGATAAATTCCGTTTGGGTCAACTTTCTATTTTCGACTTGCGCACCGTTCAGTTGAATGCTGCCCAAGCTGCACAGCGACGGATCTCGACGATTTATCAATTGCGCGTGCAGGAGGTGGAGATTCTCAGTCTTTCGGGTGAATTGACCGCTTTTTAGAATTAAAAAAATGGCAACTCAATTGAGTTGCCATTCCTTCTTTCGAGATGTGTTGGTTTAATTATTGAAATGTCCAAATATCGCCAACAGGGATCCGTTCCGATTCACTGCTAATCACCGGGGACCATAAAACACCCTTAGTATGCGGATTCGTTGAACCTAAAAATGGATGGTGCGTTCCCAGGCTCTTAAAAGCATAATACAGATCTCCTGCACGAGCCTCGTTAAATCGTTCAGGCATAGGTTTAGGCGGTATAAAATTATCATAATCCCCGCTGACAATGAAGGGCTGGTTAAGAACTTTGTATACACCGACTGAGATCACATGCCATTTCTTTTGGCTATCCTGGCGAAGATATCGGATAGCCAAGTGGCCATCATTTCTGAAACGAAATGTTGCCTTTATTCGTTGTGCCAATCTCCCACCATCGACATTCACAGCATATTCAAAATTGGCATATTCAACCATCCGATAAATACTGTCACTATCCAGGATATAGTCGACCGGAAAAACGGCCATCAAGACAAGATCTTCTGGTTTCTTAGCATTTTCAGGGAAATAATAAATATAATGATCTGTTCCAGATTTGTCTTCACGAACCTTGGTAATTACATTAAGAAAGCGTGAGAATGAATCAGGATTTTCGCTTTTACTTGGTTGCAGCTCCCACATTTGTCCATTTTTGAAAGTTATGCAATACGCTTGGACTGCTTCCAAGAATTCATCATGATCATACTCCTGATCGACAACGGGGGCAACACCTCCTATAGGAGCCATGCGAAATCTCATTTGAGATGTACCGCTTTGACCCGTCTGTGCAAAGCTGCTCATGGTCACCATTGAAAGAAGGACAGTCAACAGGCATGGTTTCAGTAGTGGGTTCATAGTGATATTTGTTTATTGATTATAAGTGAATTACAACTAAAGTTAACCATTAGATTGGGCGCTTATAGTCAATAACTAAACTATTTTTAAAAAGTTACTGGACCCTTGGCAATTGAGTAAATGGACTTTGTTCATGTTTCTCACTGGATCCATGAAAAGGTTGGTCTGCACTCATCTGAAGAAGCAAACAGCCAATAGGCATCTTGGCTTGCACCAATTGCAAAATGCTTGTCATGCCGATAAATATTCAGATCTCCTACATGACAGTATAGGCTAAAGATCACTCCTCTTCCGCTTTAGGAGCGGGTACTTTGGAGTCATTTTCCGCTTCTGGCATGATATCGTTCTCCTTGATAAAGTGAAACCACTTGATCACTTTGCGGATATCACCCATCCGTACCATCTCTTCGTCATAGGTGGGGAGAATCTGACGGAAGTACTGACGTAATTCCTCATCCTTGGCGACCGCCACATCCGGAGCTGGCGTGCTGTGTGCATCCATGGCAAGGAATACATTTTGCAGGTCTTCAGTGCCATCTTCAGTATAGATACCGATGGAAGCGAGCAGAGAGAATTGATGAGACCGAACCGGGGCAAATCGCTTTTGACCATTAGTCAGGTCTTCGACAATCAGCCCATTGTGGCGATTCGCAACCACACGATACAGGCCGGGCAAGCCACTGACGGAGACAAGCGTTGAAAAATCCTTTTCCATTAGTAGACCAAGAGGTTTTGTAATTGTTCACGAAAACGATCAGAGGGCAGAAACTGCTGCTCCAAAGGTATGGCAAATGGAATTGGTGTGTCCAGACTGGCACTCCGCATCACAGGTGCGTCCAAATATTCAAATAGATGTTCATTGATCCAGGCGCTGATTTCTCCACCAATACCAAGGAAGAGGGTGTCTTCATGGAGGATGATTACCCGATTCGTTTTTTTCACAGTCGCTTCAATGGCGTCATAATCCAAAGGAAGGAGGGAGCGCAAATCCAGGATATCAGCATCTATCTCTAATTCAGCCACAGCTTTTTTGGCCCAATGTACGCCCATTCCATAGGTGATAATGGAGACATCTGTGCCCTGACGAACCAGGCTGGCTGAACCGATGGGAATCCGGTATGGGTCGACAGGTACGTCTTCGCTGACAGCTCTGTAGAGGGCTTTGTGTTCGAAGAAAAGGACAGGGTTGGGATCGTCAAGCGCGGCGAGTAAAAGGCCTTTCGCGTCAGTTGGTGATGATGGATAGACCACTTTCAGTCCCGGCGTATGAGCAAACCAGGCTTCATTGCTCTGGGAGTGAAAAGGTCCGGCACCCACACCCGCACCAGTCGGCATCCGAATCACAACATCGGCATTGGCCCCCCATCGGTAGTGGACCTTTGCCAGGTTGTTGATGATCTGGTTGAATCCACAGGTGACAAAATCGGCAAACTGCATTTCAACCATGGACTTGAAGCCTTTGAAACTCAGTCCCTGACTGATGCCGATAATAGCGCTTTCACAGAGCGGTGTATTACGGACACGGTCCTTTCCAAACTTCTGGACAAACCCGTCAGTGATCTTGAATACACCGCCATATTCGGCGATGTCCTGGCCCATTAAAATGAGGTTATCGTGGATTTCCATACCCTGTCGCAGGCCATCTGATACGGCATCCACCAGACGCATTTCCTTGCGTTCACTGGAAATGGCAGGTAATTCCTGCATGGTATATGGCGCATACACATCCGCCAACTCTTCCTGAATATCCGGCTGTGGGTCGGGTTCCGCAAAGGCTCGTTCCACCGCATCCGTGATAAACTGCTTGAAGCTTCCCCGGACGGCAGCTACAGATTCTTCATCGAGCAATCCTTCTTCGATCAACCAATTTTCATAGGTCGCTACGGGGTCTTTCTTCTCCCAAAGGGTAAACAGTTCCTGGGGGACATATTTGGTGCCTGAAGCTTCTTCATGTCCGCGCATGCGGAAGGTCATACACTCCAGAAGTACAGGTCTGGGGTTCTCACGGATGGAGTCAGCTAACTCCTTGATAGTGCGGTAAACCTCCAAGATATTATTTCCATCGATAGTGTGTGCTTCCATACCATACCCGGCACCGCGGGTGGCAAGGTTGGCACATCGAAACTGTTCATTGATCGGAGTGCTTAGTCCGTAGCCATTGTTCTCGATGAGAAAAATGACCGGGAGTTCCCATACGGCAGCGACATTTAGTGCTTCGTGAAATTCACCCTGACTGGTGCCGCCTTCTCCTGTAAATGCAAGGGAGACCCGGCCTTCGGATTTCAGTTTATGGGCGAGGGCTACACCAGATGCCAGAGATAATTGGGGGCCGAGGTGAGAGATCATTCCGACGATACCATAATCGAGGGCGCCAAAATGAAAGGAACGCTCCCGACCTTTCGAGAAGCCAGTCTTTTTTCCCTGCCATTGCGCGATCAGTTTGTCGAGTGGCATTTCCCGGGTGGTAAAGACACCCAGATTGCGATGCATGGTAAACATGATCTCCTCAGGGAGTAAAGCAGCAGTAGTCCCTACAGCAATAGCTTCCTGACCGATCCCGCTGAACCACTTGCTGATCCGTCCTTGACGCAATAGGATCAACATTTTTTCTTCTATCAATCGGGGGAGAATCAGATGGCGATACAGGCGGAGCAAGTCATCATCTTCCAGGCCATTCCGATCAAAGGTCATAGCGGGAAGATCTTGGGCTAAGGTGGTCATGAGAAAAGAATTCTAACGCAAAAGTAGGGGAAAGGGGGATGAAAGACTACCCTGATCAACTGTTTGCCTGAGCTTCGAGTTTGGAGGCGTTTTCTGCGGTTTGCAAGGCCTGGATAATATCGTTGATCTGCCCTTCCATAATCTGGTCCAGATTATAGAGGGTCAGATTGATCCGATGATCTGTAACGCGGTTCTGAGGGTAGTTGTAGGTACGGATCTTGTCGGATCGGTCGCCGGTGCCGACAAGAGATTTACGCTGTGAGGCCATGGCGGAATCATGCTCTGCACGACGCGTGTCCTGGATTTTCTGGATGAGGCGTTGCATGGCGATCTCCCGGTTTTTGATCTGGGAACGGGCTTCTGTACTTTCGGCGACAATGCCAGTGGGGAGGTGAGTAAAACGCACTCCGGATTCCGTTTTATTTACGTGCTGACCACCCGCACCGCTGGCCCGGAAGGTATCGGTCTTCAGATCAGCTTTATTGATATCCACATCTTCAAACTCGAAGACAGGAATAACGGCAACGGTTGCAGCAGAGGTGTGAATACGGCCTTGGGATTCGGTTTTGGGCACGCGTTGCACCCGATGCGCACCGGATTCAAATTTGAGTTGCGCATATACATCCGTGCCTTTTACCTCGATGACGATCTCCTTATAGCCACCTGATGAGCCATCATTCTGGGAAAGGACCTCCTGTTTCCAACCTTGGTTGTCAAAAAATCGTGTGTACATCCGGAAGAGATCACCGGCAAAAATGCTGGCTTCGTCGCCGCCTGTACCGGCGCGTATTTCGACGATGACATCCTTTTCATCTTCCGGATCTTTCGGGATCAGGAGGATACGTATCTCTTCTTCCAGCTCAGTTTTTCGTGGCTCCAGCGTCAGGATTTCCTCTTGAGCCATTTCCCGCATTTCGGGATCAGACTCTTTGAGCATGGATTTGGCCGTATCCAGATTGCCCAACAACTGTGCATATTCTTTGTACTTAAAGACAATGGGTTCAAGACTTTTGTACGCCTTGTTGATTTTGGTAAACCGTGTGGGATCGGAGATCACATCCGGGTCGGACATTTGAAGCTCCAGGTCCTGATATCGGTGGACAAAACCTTCGAGTTGTTGCAATAGCTGTTCCATGCTGCGTTGTGGTCAAGGGCAGCAAAAGTACGGCGATAGGCCGGTATGTCTGTGGTGGTGTTTTGAAAAAGACAGGATAAAGAAATTGTCCTGCTAGGAAGGAGAAACGCGAATTTTCTCTTTAATGGACTGGATCAGGGCTGGCGACACGTTTCGCCGACTTACATGGGTCTTGACAAATGTCTTAAATGACTGCTCCTGATGCAGTAAAGACTGATACTGTTTGTTGTCTCGGATCTCATCCATCAGATTCCGGGCTTCATCCTGGTTCAGTTCGTTGTCCAGAAAAAGGGACACCCGATGGATCAACTCATCGTTCTTCATAGCCTGTTGGTTTTCGTAAAACAATCGGAGTTCCTCCGTCCCCTGTTTTCCCCATAGTGGATCAAAGGAAGAACCTAAGCCTAGTCAAGGTAACGCTTGAGACAGATATAACCAAGGAAACTGGTTGAAGAGTTCCCTCGGTTTTTACATTATTCCTGGTCTGGAATATCCTCTTCCTTGGTCATCTTACGCCGTTTGTCCTCATAACCAAGGGATCGTGCGTAATCCTTCAACTTCTCCTTGAGGAGGTTTCTGGATCGATGTAATCTTGAACGAACAGTGCCAATGGGGATATCGAGGATCAATGCGATCTCTTCATAGGTGAAGTCTTCTACATCACAAAGTAAGATGACTGTACGAAAGTCAACCGGCATGGCATTGATCGCCTGCGTGACCTCATCACCAATGAGGTAGTTGAACATTTCCTCTCGGAGATCGAAATACGCATCGGGGCCACCTGGCTCTTCCTTTTCATGCACTTTTCGGATTTCCTCATAATCCACTTGTACCGGTTGGCGCTTTCTGCGTCGGTATTCGTTGATAAAGGCATTTTTCAGGATCTTGAACAGCCAAGCTTTGGCATTTGTGCCCCGGTCATATTGTTTAATAAACCGGTATGCCTTCATGTAGGCATCCTGGACCAAATCATTGGCTGCATCGTCATCCAAAGTCAAGTGGAAGGCAAACGTGTGGAGGGCATCAATGTGGGGGAGAAATTCCTCCTCAAAGATGGCGTGCTTTTCTGCGGTGGTTAGGGGGTGATTTTCAGGGGCTTGAGTCAAAATAAAACAGATTCTTACAGAATGGGTACCGAAATCATGAAGGCATCAGGCTTCAGTGCGAAATGCTCTCACCAAACTGATAACATCCGGATCGGTGCTGAGTTCCGGTGCAACATCAAATAATGTCTGGTGGGCATCAAAATCTTCAGCCAACTGGAGACACAGTGCTTGACATGCTTCCTGGCGTTTTCCCAGTTTGAACAGACAAGCGATACGGGCATAATCAAGCTCCGGTGAGTCTTGCTGGCTGAGGGCTGTTTCCAGAATATCAAGAGCCTCACTCAATGATCCATGTTGGAGAAGGAAGGAGGCATATTGCAACCAATAACTGCTTTGTTCAGGTGCCAGTTCGATAGCGCGATTCAGACAGAATTCTGCCTGTTCCATCATGCCTTTTTGAAAATAAGCCTCAGCCAATGCGATGTAATATTCTTCGCGGTCTCCATTTATTTGAATGGAAGCTTCCAAATAAAAGACAGCTTCATCAAACTGGCTTTCCAGTACACGGATACAACCCAGACGGAACAACGCTTCGTCATGTTTGTCATCCAGGACCAACACTTGCTTCAATGTACTGACTGCCAGATCGCGCTCGCCATTTTTTTCATAGGCTTCCCCCAATTTGACCAGGAGATCAGGATCTTGAGATTCCGATTTTTCTAACGAGGTCAAGAAGGCCTCTTTTGCTTTTTCAAACTTGCCAAGCTGGAGATACATTTCTCCCAGATCGCGCCAGGCATGCTCGAACTCTTCATTGATCACACAGGCATAATCAAATGCCTCTGCTGCTGATTCATAGTTTTCGAGACAGGAATGGGCATGCCCAAGATTGTACCACACTTGCCAGGCATAAGGATCCTGTTCGAGAATCTCATTATAAAAAGTGGCACTCTCTTCGTAATTGCCCAGCATTTCGGTGCTCAGCCACAGGCGTTCGAGTGCTTCTTGAAATCGCGGATTAAAGCGAACTGCACATTCAAGACTGTGGTGCATAGCAAGCCATTGATCCCGTTGTTCTTCAATCATCGCCTTGAAATACCAAGCATCCGCAAGGTCTTCATGGCTGCCTTCCTGCAAGAACGGCGACAGTATGATTTCAGCTTCATTGGAGCGACCCAATTCAATAAGGGTCTCAACCTGGAGTAGCTGGATATCGAGTTCTCCAGGAGAGATACCGGCTGCATGACGCAAGACGTCGAGAGCTTGGTCTGGTTGTTCCATTTCAAGCAGAACAGCTGCCTGGCTGCACATCAGATCTACGGAAAAAGGATGTTGGAGGAGGGCTTCGCGACTGGTAGCAAATGCCAGATCGGTTTTGCCGCTGGTCAGATACTGTTCGATGAGGTCCAGAAAAAGTTGCTCATCGAGATAACCGCTATTGCCTTCTGCCAGGCGGGCTTCAAAGTCGGAGGTCCAATCAGGCATGCAAGGTGAGCTCTTTGAGGTAAATATACGACTATTTGAACCTGAAGATCAACCGACCAAAACAGTGCTTTCTCCGAATCAGAAAATTGATATTCAACAGGTTGATAGTAAGTGAATTATATGGGATTGTATTCTTCCTATCTACGCTTTGTCCATCCTTAAACGTTTGGCCAGCGTCACCTTATATGTGGGCACCATATTTTATAGGAGTTATAAATATTTATCAGGCCGATTTGGGCTTTCGTTCCATACTGACCAGATATACACCCATGAAGATGAGAACAGCTGACAGGATTTTTGGTATTGTTAATGTCTCTTGTCCAATGAGTAATGCGATGAAAGCGGCAATCAACGGCTGCAGATAAATATAGGCGCTAACCGTTACCGGGGCTACTCTTTGGAGCGCAAATGCATTCAATCCGTAGGCAAAAAAAGTTGTAAAAATCAGGACGTAAATGAAACAGAGGATGATCAACGGGGTGAAATCCTGCCATCTGGCATCCAATGCTTGGGGCCACCCGAAGAACATGACAAAGAACGTCCCAAATAAAAAGACCCATTTCAAGACAAGATTGGGCTGATATTTGGCCATGAGTGGCCGGACGAGAATGAGATAAAGTGCGTACGAGGTTGCATTCCCTGCGACCATCAAATCGCCCAGAACATCGCCATCCGACAAACCCTGGTGACGACCCTGGAGAATGAGGATGATCGCGCCGATTCCTGCCAGGACAACACCAAATGCCCGTTCCTTGCGTATACTTCTTCGCTCGATTAGTGCCGATAACAGCAAGACCAAAACAGGTGTCAGGACCATGATCAAGGAGGCATGGATAGGCGTGGTTCGGTCCAGACCGGAAAAGAACAACAGTTGATTGCTCGCTACGCCGAATAGTCCGCAAAGGACCAATCGTCCCATGTCTTTCCGAGGAATGGCGGGAGTGGGCCTCCACAGGCCCGTCATCCAGAAAAGTGCAGTAGCTGTTAGTACTCTTGCCAGGATAAAACCCAAGGGACCAATATAATCGCCCGACAGGACCACCTTGGCGATGGAATAGTTGGCACCGTAGATGACAGCTACGGCAAACAGGGCTAGATGGGCGGGCCAGTTGGATTTCACGGGAGGCAAAGATGCGCTGAAGCACCAAATGACAAGCACCAAATCGCAAATAAATCACAAATCCCAAGCACCAAATCTCAAATAAATTCCAAATTCCAAATGCGAATGACCGAAACGGGGTGGAGGGTAGAGTGGAGGGTAGTGTGTCTCAGGATGTAAGACTCTATGGCAAATCAATCCTGCCTACTGGATGGCATTTGTAACGGCTGCTTTAGTTGCCGCATTGATACTTATTATTCAAGGAATGACGATGTGGATAGAATCTCATTGTATCATATTTAGATCTGGAAGGTATTGGGTCTTAGGCGTTGGGCGTTGGCGGAGAGAAAGCACCAAATGACAAATTTCAAATCACAATTAATTCCAAACCTGAAATTCGAAAGGAGTAGAGGGTAGAGTGTTGAGAGTGATCTAATGATGATGAACTCTGTGTTACTCCGTGCTCTCTTTGGTAAATCCAAATTGCCAGCTTACCAGGCCAGATCAGGATCGATCTCCTCAACGTGAATATCCCGCTTGGTTTGGAGACGGGCTTTTTGACGATCAAAAACAAGCCTTGCCAGTCCTTCAGCTGCTGGCGTTTCATTTGTTGGATCCATAGCTTTTCGAACCAGGCGCTCATCGACATCCAGGCGATATAGAAGGGAGAAGAGAAACTCCGTTTTCTGTTCCAGCATCCAGGCGATCTGTTTTGTCAGCAGCTCCAGGACTTCAGCCTCGTCAAACTGCTGTTCGCCTGTGGGGACGATGTCGAAGTCATTCAGTACGGGTAAAAAGTTGAGAGCTCCCATGGTCTGGTAAAAGTAAGGGTCATCCTGGATAAAGGGAATGATGCCGGTCATCGGATGCAATGGCACTTTCTTTCAATTTACAAGATCGATTCCTTCATGATTCGGGAATCTACGAAACAAATAAAATGATTGAATAGAGAATAGGAGAATGGAATTCCCAGGGCTACATCTCCCAAAATGTTGAATAAACGAATAAACGAATAAACGAATAAACTTATAAACCAATAAACACCCTTCTGTAATTGCAGTCAAGTAATGATTTGGTATAAAAACGGCAAAGTTGACTTCAGAAGCTCCTAGGACGAAGCCCTCAATTCATCAACCAAAAACTGGCCG
>JAHEAU010000009.1 GCA_024642625.1 Lewinellaceae bacterium | reverse complement strand
AATTTGAATTCGGCCAGATTCGTTTTGTTGATGAGCTTGATGAGCTCATGAATTTCCTTCGTATCCATTTATCCCGTTTATTTAGCCCGCTCAAGATACGCACCGGTCTTGGTATCTACCTTTATCAACTCGCCTACGCCAATAAAAAGTGGTACTCGTACCTCAGCACCCGTTTCAACTGTTGCCGGTTTCAGGGTATTCGTTGCTGTATCCCCTTTCACACCCGGCTCGGTGTAAGTCACTTCTACCACCAGGTGTTGAGGCAATTCTGCTGTTAGGGGACGCTCAGTCTCAGCGTGGAACATGATATCAATATCCATTCCTTCCTTGAGGAACTGTGGACTGTCAATCAAATCTTCAGAAATCGCGACTTGTTCAAAGGATTCATTGTCCATAAAATGGCAGCCCATTTCGTCTCGGTAGAGGAACTGGTATTTGCGGCGTTCTACACGAACATCGATCACCTTATGTCCAGCCGGAATCGTGTGGTCCAACACTTTTCCAGTTGTCACACTTTTTATTTTGGTCCGAACAAAAGCATTGCCTTTGCCTGGTTTGACATGCTGAAATTCAACAACCGCCCAAATGTCACCATTCAGTTCGATACACATGCCATTTCGAATATCTGACGTACTTGCCATAATAATTATTTGCGTTGGGGGTGCAAAGATAAGGTGCCTTTAGCAGAACTCTTCATACCCGACCAGAATTGATTCGCTTTGTGAACAGGATCACCGAGTGATACCTGGTGTAAAGGCATATATTTGAGCTATGAAAACAGCTGCACACAGCACCCTTGCCATGACATGCCCTCGTTGCCGACAAGGTGATATGTTTCCTACAGGTTCTTTTTCCTTCAAGGAGCCCTTTACGATGAATGATCATTGCCCGGTTTGTAACCAGAATCTGGCACCGGAACCCGGATTTTATTTTGGCGCCATGTTTCTTTCTTATATCCTGACAGGATGGTTTTGCCTGGCTTTTGTGGCCCTTTTCCATTGGGTTATCGGATGGAACATAGTGTCTTCGTTTGCGCTTCTCTTGGGCGTAACAGGGATATTATTTGTCTGGTTCTTTCGGATTTCCAGATCAATCTGGATTCATTTGAATGTCAAATTCGATTCGACACATTCTTAAAAGGGAAGGGATTATTCCCTGAATTCCTATCCATTGAGTAGATATTCCCAAATTTCCAGAAGGAATGTGAAGACAATACTTACTCAGCTATCAGAATACTAGAAACGACAAGAAATAGTTGTAAGAATCACAGTGCCCGGTCGATGGCCCCAAACGACATGTCGAAATTCGGACTGTATACGTGAGGGTCTTTGCGCTTAACCCTTCCACTTGATGAGGACAGCACCCCAAGTGAACCCACCACCAAACGCTGTCAGTACAACCCAATCTCCAGGTTTCAGTTGATCGCGATAATCCCAAAGACAAAGTGGCAATGTCCCGGCTGTGGTATTTCCATACCGCTCGATGTTTACCATGACCCGATCTTCTGAAAATCCGAGAGCCTCCCCCACAGAAGAAATAATCCGTTTGTTGGCTTGGTGTGGAACTAGCCACCGGACATCGTCAGTGGTTAAATTGTTCCGCTCTAGCACCTGCGTTACAGCGTCCACCATCCCTTTGACAGCATATTTAAATACTGTTTTTCCCTCTTGGTACACATAATGTTCACGGGCCAGCACCGTCTCAAGAGTGGGTGGTTTTACTGATCCACCAGCTTTCATATGTAAGAAGTGACGGCCGTTACCGTCCGCCTTTAGAACTGCATCGTGGATACCAAATCCGGCATTATCAGGCTCAAGGAGAACAACTCCTGCCCCATCCCCGAAAATCACGCATGTGGTCCGATCAGAATAATCCAGAATAGATGACATTTTATCTACTCCAGCTACAACAACCTTTTTATGTGTGCCCGACTCAATGAACTTTGCCCCTGTCTGGATGGCATACAAGAACCCGGAACACGCTGCATTAATATCAAATCCATAAGCATTTACGGCGCCAATCTTGTCACAAATTGTATTTGCGGTGTCAGGAAAGATCATGTCACCAGTAACCGTAGCGCAGATCAGCATGTCAATCTCTTCTGGCTTTATACCGGTCTGTTCGAACAAACGCTCCATCGCCCGCACGACCATATCAGATGACCCCTTCCCCTCTTCTTTAAGAATGTGTCTTTCGCGAATCCCTGTCCGAGAGAATATCCACTCATCGGTGGTTTCCACCATTGTCTCCAATTCCGTATTGGTCAGGATATAATCTGGTACATAGCCTCCTACTCCGGTGATTGCGGCTCTTGTGGTCATAAGTCAGTCAATTATGAAACGGGCATCGAAGGTACAGAATTCCAACTACCCTAAAGATTTCATTCCTGGTTATGCCTGTATGCGGTCAGAGAATTCAAAAATAATTTGACTGGTCCTGAATCAAAATCAAGGTTTCTCCGTAAACCCGGATACAAACGCTATTCAATATGAACCGCCTGTCTTTTCTCATGCTTCTTTTTCTTCCAGCTCTAACTGCTTATGCCAGTCAGGAACCGGAAGTTTCAAAGATTGATTTTGAGACAAATGCGGAGTCTGCGTTCCAACGTGCTTCAGCAGAAGGCAAACATGTCTTTATTGTTTTTAAAGCCACTTGGTGCACGCCTTGCCGTTGGATGGAGTCAACTACATTTCAGGATAAATCTGTTGTTTCAGAACTGGCAACAAATTATGTGTCAGTAGCAGCGGATATTGATCAGCCAGATGGATTCGTCTTGTTTTACGACCATCAAGTCCAGGTGTTACCTACAATGATTATTCTGAATAAGGATGGACTTGTCCTGGATCGAATTGAGGAATCCTTGGGTCGTGAAAAACTGGTATCCATTCTCCATGCTCATGCAATTGGGTTAACGCCATTACCCAGCGTGCCTAAAAAGACCAGCATTTCTGAACAGACGGATGAGGTGGATCTTACATCCATACCAACCGAACCTAAAACAAAGAAACATTTCGAGACACTTTCTGCCCCTCCTGCCACAGGGTTTTCTGTTCAGGTTGGCGTATATACGTTGTACCCCAACGTGCTGGGAAAAGTACTTGAAATCAGTAGTATTTCCAACCAAGAGGCCCATGTTGAAGAGTCTGAAATTGATGATGTTACTGTGTATAAACTGTTGAGCGGACATTTCGCCACGCGTGCAGAGGCAGAAGCCTGGAGGGCACGTCTGGCGGAGGCCAGGATCCCAGGATATATCCGGGATTTGCAGCACTCCTAATCTATTTGCAATTTGAGTTTTGGCTTTTGAGATAGTGTAAAGCCGGTCCTCCCGGACCGGCTTTGCTATTTTTGAGCCATGAATACTTCTACAACCTTATCACCGGCTGCTTTACTGATCAAAAACATTGGTACGATCTGGCAGTACGACCCGGATGCAACCCTTAGATGGCAGGCGGGTGCGGCCATGAAAACCATCCAGAGCCTAGAGCATGCCTGGATACTCTGTGATCATGGGCAAATCCAGCAGATCGGCAAGATGGATACGTGCCCTACCCTATCGATAGAGATTCTGGATGCAAAGGGGGGTGATATTTTGCCGAGCTGGGTCGATAGTCATACACATCTTGTGTTTGCCAGAACCCGAGAAGAGGAGTTTCGGTATCGGCTTGAGGGATTGACATATCAGGAAATCGCACAGCGAGGAGGCGGCATCTTGAATTCAGCGGATCGACTTCGGGAAACAAGCGAAGAAAACCTGCTGTCGGACGCCCGAAAAAGGCTGGCAGAAGTTGTCCACAAGGGTACAGGTGCAATTGAAATCAAGTCGGGTTATGGCCTGACACTAGATAGTGAACTTAAAATGTTGCGTGTTATTCGCCGGTTGAAAGAAGAGAGTAAGATTCCCATTAAGTCCACGTTATTGGCGGCACATGCTTTGCCCAGGGAATTTAAAGATGACCGGGCCGGATATATTCGGTTGATCATCGATGAGATCTTGCCTCGAGTTGCTGATGAAGATTTGGCCGATTATATTGACACCTTTTGCGAAAAGGCATTTTTCCAACCTGATGAAATGGCCCAACTCCTGGAAGCAGGGGCAACTTATGGACTTCGAGGGAAGGTCCATACCAACCAATTTTACAGCTTTGGTGGAATTCAGAGAGCCATTGAATGCCATGCATTATCAGTCGACCACCTTGAAATTGTAACGGATGAGGATATTGTTGATCTCCTAGCGAGCAGTGTCATGCCTGTCTTATTGCCATCGGCCCCATTCTTCCTCCAAGACCATTATCCACCAGCAAGGAAAATGATTGATCGTGGTTTGGGTGTCGCACTAGCATCCGACTATAATCCGGGGACAAGCCCATCGGGTAATATGCCCTTAGTCGTTGCTTTGGCATGTACCCAATTGAAGATGTTACCGGAAGAGGCCATCCATGCCGCTACGATCAATGGCGCATGCGCACTGGAAATAGAAAACGAGCTAGGCAGTGTAGCCCCTGGCAAACGAGCAAACCTGATTTTAACGACGCCAATTCCATCTCTTGCTTATTTACCCTATGCCTTTGGCAGCGATTGGATTGAAAAAGTACTCATAGATGGGAAAGAAATCATATGAAAAACTTGATTCAAGACTGGGATATCTGGAACTTCGCAGTCGAATCCGAAATAAAGGAACTTGTTCTCCGTTGATGGTCTGAAGTTTTTTTCAAACGAAGTCGGTCGAGAAGGTACTTTTGCCCGGTTTTTGCAGTATTTGTTTTAGACATCCCTCCAATGATCCCACGCATATCTACCTGGCTCGTATTGAGCTTACTTTTTTCGACAACTCTGGTTGGGCAACGACCGGAACCAATCCAGGTCTACGGCCAGCTTTCAGGCCCTACTTTCGTTCGTGGCACCTGCAACAATGCAGGAACAACAAGCCAGTCTTTGTCGAATGGAAGCCAAAGCAATGATCCAATGATCCTTTGTTTTGGAGATGCGTTAATCATCGATCACAATGGGGATTTTGACCTGAGTGGCGACCCCAAGCCAGCCACAACTCCCGGTATTGGATATGCCTTTTATGGTTGTGCACCGAACGTTGGCGGAATGGACCTGGCCTCTGTGTTGACTGATCCCTGCATCTTGAATACGCCGCCTTCCCCGAAGGGAATCTGGATTACAACCGGGCCTAATCCAAATGGCGATGTGACCTTTGTAAATGACGGAGGTTTGCAATCTTTTTTCAACGGTGGAGCTCCTGTCCAGATCTGGTTTGCGCCAATTACCGTTGATGATTTTGCGACGAACGGATATGAAGAAGTTTCACCTGGCAGTGGTGCTGGTCCATGTGTCGATGTCAATATCAATGATGCGTTTTCAGTCGTCTATCTCAATGAGCTGACGTACAGCAACCTACAGATCACTGGTGCCGGGGTTTCACCTGCTGGAGGTTCATTTCTTCTGTCGGGTGGTCTTCCCGAATTTGATGGAAGCAACTACTCGGTTTCGATTTACCGCAAAAATAATCCAGGCCAGACTGCCACAATTACAAGCGGTGGTGTTTCGCACAACGGTACAGTGACCTTTGATGTCCCAGCCTCCGGGGTGTATATCGTTGAAATTACAGATGCAACTGGTTGCGGCCGCACGTTTGAAATCAAAGTTCCGGGTATTGTACTGACCATAGATTGCAAGGATGTCGTTGAGGGCGGCATTGTCTGTCTGGATATTTATGTTGAAAACTTTCAAGACATAGAAGCCTTTCAGTTTTTCTTCCATTACGATGCATCCTTATTGAAATTTGTATCGATAAGCAATGTCCCATTACTCAATTTTGATCCAGTCTTTTCTGGGCCTCAGGGTGACTCTATTTTCTTCATGGGTTACTTCGGCTTTCCAGGTGAAAGCATACCTGATGGTGGATTGTTTGGGACCATCTGTTTTGAAGCTATTGGCCCTGTTGGCGAAACCAGTACTATCACATTGGCTCCGGGTTCAGTTGGGCAACAATTGGAATGTTACAATGGTGACGGAATCAATCTGGGCGTCAATTTCAATCCGGGTTGTGCCAAGATCGTACCTGGAGGGCCGATTACGCTTACCCTTGTCCCTGACAGCGTTAGCTGTGCTGGTAATGCAGACGGGTCATTAAAAATGACTGTGCTCGGTGGCTTAGAACCGTTTACCTATTCATGGAAACACGCTACAAATCCCGCCTACCAAGGCAGTGGCAATCTGTTGTTCAATCCATCGACAATTACATTTCCCAATCTGATTGCAGGGGTATATTCCGTGACGGTCACAGACAGCAACAACCCGGCAGCTCAAGAAATCAAATCCGTACTCGTTCCGGCGCCATCTCCATTGGCTGCCAGCCTGGATGCGACTCATCCAACATGCTATGGAGACAATGATGGATCCATCGCCGCAGATGTTACAGGTGGCACTTCACCATTTTCCTTCATTTGGTCCAACGGCCCGCAAGGTCCTGGAGTGGATCAAGTCAACAATCTAGTCAGTGCTGGTTACCAGGTAACAATCACCGATTTCAATGGCTGTACAACAACAGCTATGACGACATTGAAAACAGATTCCATTACCATCACAACGCTGGCTATCACTACTGAAACCTGCACAAATGGTGGTAATGATGGCAGTATTTCTATCCTGGGCAGCGGTGGCACATTATTACCTGGGTCAGACTACACCTATGATTGGGGACCAGATGGTTCAGGTGCAACCATCAGTAACCTGAATGCAGGATTCTATACTGTCACTGTTTCAGATGATAACAATTGTACAAAGAGCCTTACTGTGGAAGTCACATCACCCGCCTCGCCGGTCATTGATGCATTAGTAGTGACCAATGCGGGGTGTGCCACAAAGATGAATGGTGAAATTGCGGCTCTAGTTACGGCAGCGCCAGGCGCCCCAAATCTGATGTATTCCTGGACGGGTCCCAACGCGACAACATTTACAGGGGCGACCATTACCGGATTAGGTACTGGTAATTATTTCGTAACGGTGATCGACGATAATGGTTGCAGTGATGTTGGTGTCACCTATGTGGATGCCCCATTCCCTTTGACGATATCGGATACATTGTTCAACTTGCCAGATTGCCCAACATCTGTGAATGGCTCAATCGGCATCCAGGTGATCGGCGGAACAATACCTTATTCATTTACCTGGTCCAATATTGGTCTGCCGTCTCCAAATTCAGTGAATTCACCGATTCCGGCTGGCAATTACACGGTCACTGTAACGGATGCGGAAGGATGCGGGCCTATTATCCTCGATCTGACTTTAGCCACACCGCCTAGCATTGTGGCCAATTTTTCAATGATCGATTCTGTTAGTTGTCAGCAAGGCATCTGCGATGGTGGTGCGATGGCATCAGCGATGTATTCCAATAGCACCGGTGGCAGTTTCAACTTCAGTTGGTCATCGACTGAATTGACCTTGGGAGCGACCTCGAGTACCGCGATACAGTTGTGTTCAGGACTGCAGCATGTGACGATATCAGATGGATTGTGTGCGATTGACACATTCGTCTTAATTCCGTCTCCGGATCCGATTTTGGTGAATACTACACCAACGGATATTAGTTGCTTTGGATTGACGGATGGTGCGATCAGTGCATCCGTGAATGGTGGCACTCCCGGATATACCTATATCTGGTTGCCAGGTGATACATCCATGGTTTCAAGTATTACGGGCCTGAGTACGGGTTTCTATACGGTGACTGTCGTTGACCAAAAAGGATGTGTTGGCGAAAGTATATTGATCGAAATTGACGAACCTGCCGTTTTCAGCGTAGCCGTTGATCTCACAAAAACGAAAGATGAACGCTGTGATGGAATTGCTGATGGCGTAATAGCCATCACTCCATCAGGAGGAAATCCCGGGACCATCAATTATGCGTGGAGTGGGAATGTATCTACTTCCTCAACGGCTACTGGTTTGGCCGCCGGAACCTATTCTCTAACGGCTACTGACCCCAGAGGTTGTACGGATACAATTTCATATTCGATTCAGTCACCCCCACCTATATTCGGCGTCATTCCCGAATTGGTAGAGCCTCCATGTTTTGGAGATCCGACCTTCCTTACGGTGAGTTCTGCGTCGGGAGGAAATGGGCCTGTTTATACATATGCTGTAGATAATGGTTCACCAAATCAGCTCAATGCACAGATACCTGTCTTTGCCGATCAAGCCATTCAAGTAGTTGTATTTGATAATCAGGGCTGCACCTGGGACACGTTAATCTCCGTCGATCAGCCGCCTCCTTTGACATTGGATTTGGGCGGGGATCTGGATCTGGAATTAGGAGATAGTGTGACAATTGGTCCAATTAACAACCTAGGGTCATTCACGATTATCAGTTATTTGTGGAGTCCGACTGCCGGTCTGGATTGTGACATTTGCAGTAAGACCAGTGCGAAACCCGGAAAGACGACTACCTACACCTTGCGAATTGAAGATATCAACGGGTGTAGCGCAGATGACGATATCATCATTAATGTGAGAACCATTCGGAGGGTATATGTCCCGAATGCCTTCAGTCCCAACTTTGATGGATTTAATGACCTGTTTACGGTGTATACTGGCCAGGGTGTTCAACAGATTGATGCGATCCGCATCTATGATCGATGGGGCAATCAACTGTATGAATTATTGAATCAGCCTCCATCTTCTGATGGCACAGTGTTGGGTTGGGATGGTAGTTATCACGGCAGACCAATGGATCCAGGTGTTTATATTTATGTCATCGAAACGACCTTTATTGATGGTCAGCAGTTGATTTATCGTGGGGAGGTTAATTTGATTAAATAGCCTTTGCCAAATTAGGATAAAGTAAGCCCCAGGACGAGAGAAGTTCTCTTCTGGGGCTTTTTTGTGTCCAAAATTGTTGGATTGGCAAGAAGGTAACTAGTAGTTCTACTATTGATAATTGGAAAGCTGCAATATTCGAGACGTCTACTTTCTGGATGTCGCGGATCTGGTAAACCATAAAAATTGTTTACCAATAGGTGCTTCAACAAAACCTCGGATTGACCTCCAAAGGCGGTTAAAAAACCCGGAGCTGCATTTGCACAGGATGAATACGGAAAAATACTTGGTGCCTGGATGATGGCAAAAGACGGTATGCGGTATTCGGTATTTGGTATTCGGCCCTAAAAATAGAGAACCTTCTAACCGTTTTGGCCCCTTTGTTTTCTTGGAAGCCGTCTTGTCTGGTAATGGAAACCGCCCCCGGTCCGGATGTCTAGATTGCCTTCTTTATCTCTAAAGTTGACTGCCGGTCCACCCCCTCATTGAATCATTTGTTTCCGATATCAGCTTTTTCGTGGGATGGGGACACAAGTCGGAAATCGGAATTAAAAAGAGTTTCTTTGCGCCCTGACGATGCCGCTTTGCGACCCCGAGATCTCGTTGAGGTGAGATAAACTTCTCGTTCAGTCGTATTGAAATTACCTTGAAGAAAAATACATCGGTAAAGATTGGATCTCTGCCAAGGTTTTTTTATTGCCCGCCCCCCGAGCATTCGGGGTCGGGGGACTTCCCGCTTGTTTGGAATGACGACCTCGTCCCTCGGTCTATTCCAATTCAGCGGGATAAACTTCTCGTCCAGTCGCTAACCGCCTAAATGAAAAAACCCCGACTAGAGATTAGATCTCTGTCAGGGTCTTGTTCTTGTGCCCGCGACTGGACTCGAACCAGCACATCCGTAGGACACTACCCCCTCAAGGTAGCGCGTCTGCCAATTTCGCCACACGGGCTGAGTGACTAATCCCATCCAAATCAATGGATGGGAGCGCAAAGATAACCAAGTGTAGAATAATATCAACCCCAACCTTATAATCTAATAATGAGTGGATACAAATTGTGGGAATAGTGTTGGCGCCTAGGGGGTAAACCATTAAAATGGTTTGCTGAAAGTTGTTACCAACAAGACCCAGGGTTAAAACCCTGGGCTACATTGGCTCCGTATGTAAATCCTACAACCTTCGGCCAAATAAATCTGATGGAATGTGTCCCTCCTGCATCAGTCCCAAGACACCCTCTCGAGTATTCGGGGTCGGGGGCGGGATAAACTTCTCGTCAAGTCGCAAAGTCTACAAAATGATAAAACCCCAGCAAATGATGGACTCTTTGCTAGGGTTTTATTCTTGTGCCCGCGACTGGACTCGAACCAGCACAGCATTTCTACCACTAGCTCCTGAAGCTAGCGCGTCTACCAATTTCGCCACACGGGCAAGGCACTTGTCCTCCTGAAGCGGAGGGTTTCCGGTTATCCACCGCTGCGTTGAGAGGAGTTGAAGATCACCGGGGTGCAAAGGTAAATGTTCTAATCAACCCTTGCAAGAGGAAAAACGAGCATTTTTTCGCTGATGATTGTCGCCACGAAAGTGATCATTTAGACCATTTAGGCACTTAGCACGACCGTTCCCTCAATGACTCCAGTACGACGGATGGCTTTTCTCACATTTGATAAACGGAAACAACCTCAAGGATAAATATATTAAACTATTTACTATATATAATAAAACATAATATCTTTGTTGCCGTATACCAACCAAACCGATTCCGATGACCCCATTTCTACTCCTTAGCGCACTTCTTACCTCGATTGGATATTTCACTGCAATGGCACCTGTGAAAGCTACTGCCACTTCAAAAGGTGCTCCAATCTAGGACAGATATCCTATCAAGAATTAAACCTTGCCCGACAGACCTTGGTCTAAAGCGGCTTTACGCAGCCGTTGCAAAAACGGGGAAGCAAAGATAAATTCCTGCAAATAATCATTCTTGCTATCGAGCACCTCACTAGCACTACCCTGCCAGGCGATCTCTCCATTATGCAGTAAAATGATGTTTTCCCCTATCTCCATCACGGAGTTCATATCATGGGTATTGATCACAGTTGTGATATTGTTTTCCCGGGTGATGCTCTGAATCAAATCGTCAATCAACATTGATGTTTTCGGATCCAGGCCGGAATTCGGCTCATCACAAAACAAAAACTTAGGCTTGAGGACGATGGACCGGGCAATACCAACACGTTTCTGCATTCCTCCGGAAACCTCACTTGGAAACTTTTCATTTACTTGTTCCAGATTTACCCGTTCCAGGCAATAATTCACACGGTCCAGCTTTTCTTTGCGCGTCCAATTGGTAAACATATCCAATGGAAATCGAATATTCTCTTCCACGGTCATGAAGTCGAACAAGGCTGAACCTTGGAATAGCATACCTACTGACATACGGACTGTTCGCAACTCTTTGTGTGTCAGATAGGTGACATCCTGTCCATCATAAAGGACCTTCCCTTCAACAGGTTTCAGCAATCCGACAAGGACTTTCAGTAAGACTGTCTTGCCGGCACCTGACTGGCCAATGATCAGATTGGTCTTTCCCCGCTCGAAACGAGCTGAAATCCCTTTCAGGATCTGGGATTGACCAAAGGCCATTTGGATATTTTGGGCTTCAATCACAGGATACAGATATTATGCCGTCATGAGCAACGCGATGATATAATCTGCCAGAAGAATCAGAATATTGCTGACTACTACAGCCTGCGTACTTGCCTTTCCCAATTCAATACTGCCAATTTTAACATTAAACCCCTGGTACGTTGCGACTGCAGTCAAAATAAATGCAAAAACGACCGATTTGACGGACATGATAAAAATATTATAAGGCTCATAAAAAGCCAACAAGCCCCTTGAATATTCAGCTGCAGTCATCACACCAGTCGGCACACTGGCCAGAAAGCCTCCAATCATAGCGACAAATGCAGAAACAAATACGAGTAACGGAATGACCACCACCGCAGCAATAATCTTGGGCATGATCAAGTAACCCGCTGTATTGACACCCATGATTTCCATGGCATCAATGTGCTCCTTTTGACGCATACCACCCAATTCGGCCGCCATGTTGGAACCGACTTTTCCAGCCAGGACCAAGCATGTTATCGTCGGCGCTGACTCCAGGATAGCGAGATCACGCACAATGTATCCGATATACCAAATCGGAATCAATTGGCCACTCAGTTGATAGGCAAACTGAACAGCAGCTACTGCCCCCATAAAAATGGAAATCAGCGCAACGATAATCAGTGAACCAATGCCAATATCGTACATCTGACGTACCGTTTCCTTCCAGTACATTGACCACCTCTCCGGCCGCTGCAAAGCTTGCCGCATCAGAAGGATCCAATGACCGAAATCGGTAAATATTTGAATGACTCCCGAGAACATATCCAGACAACCAGTTAAGATTCGGAGGCGAAGATAAACCTATCGTCGGGCAATCACAGTTCCCTATATGAATTGGTTACTTTTGGGCAAACAAAAACCATGACCTCTTCTCCACTATATGTCGTGATTACCGGCATCACCAAGGGAATCGGCCTTGCCATTGCTGACCGGTTTGCCCAAGAAGGATTTGGCTTGATTGGTTGCTCACGAAACCAACAGGATCTGGACGAACTGGCAAGGCGGATGCGCAATCTTCACCCTAAAATTCATATTCACCTGTCCCGTGCTGATCTTAATAATCCAGACGAAGTCAACGAATTTGGTGAATTTGTTTTGCAACACACACCAAACCCAAGAGTGCTGGTTAATAATGCAGGGATTTTTCGGCCCGGTTCCATTTTAGAGGAAGACGATGGTGCTCTTGAATCAACCATGCAAATCAATCTCTTCAGTACCTATCATCTCACAAGGCAAATCGCACCAAGGATGATATCAGAAGGGAAAGGTCACATTTTCAATTTATGTTCAGTAGCCAGCCTGCAAGCCTATCCGGGTGGATCGACATATGCGATCACAAAATTTGCCATGCTTGGCTTCTCCCGCTCCCTCAGAGCCGAATTGATGAAAACTGGCGTACGCGTAACTTCATTAATACCCGGAGCTACATGGTCAGATTCCTGGTCCGAATCTGATTTGCCAGAAAATCGATTAATTCAAGCAGAAGATTTGGCCACGTTGGTGTGGACTGCATATTCACTAAAATCACCTGCTGTCGTTGAAGAACTGTTGATCCGGCCTCAGTTGGGCGATCTCTAATCCTAGCACGTATGTCACCATCATTCATTCCATATCCCTACAAAGCGTATTCTCCCGAAGAAATGCTCGATCGATCAGCAACCTTCTTTTCAGAGACAAATCAACGGCGGTCCCTTCGTGAATTCAGCGAAAGGGACGTACCTGAAGAACTGATCCGGAATGTGATCATGACTGCCTCCACAGCACCATCCGGAGCGCACAAACAGCCCTGGACATTTTGTGCGGTCTCTGACCCAGTGATTAAAAGTGCAATTCGGGGAGCTGCGGAAAAAGAGGAATTTGAAAACTACAATGGCCGGATGTCGGATGAATGGCTGGAAGATCTCCTCCCCTTTGCGACCGACTGGAAAAAACCATTTCTGGAAATTGCCCCTTGGCTAATCATCGTTTTCAAGAAAGCGTATGATATCAATCTACACGGTCAGAAAAAGAAGAACTACTACGTGAATGAATCGGTGGGCTTGGCTTGCGGGGTTCTCCTGACAGCCATTCATCATGCCGGACTGGTCTCACTGACACACACGCCGAGTCCAATGAATTTCCTCCAGGACATTCTAAACCGCCCTGAAAATGAACGAGCTTTTTTGCTCATACCCGTCGGATTTCCAGCAGAAGGTGCAACAGTTCCTGATCTTAGCCGAAAACCTGAAACGGAAATTATTCAGTGGTATCGGTAATGCCATTTATGCGCATACTTGAACCATTCCATTTTCTCCTTGTTTGCTTCGAAAACCTCCTTTTATGAAACACGTATTCACCCTTCTTTTTGCATTGACATTGACTGCCTTGACTGCGCAGATCAAATCACCGGCTCCAAGCCCAATGTGCAAGATCACTCAAACCGTAGGCCTCACAGAAATCAATATGGAATTCAGCCGGCCTGGCGTTAAAGGACGGACAATATTTGGCGACCTCGTTCCATTTGGCACCATGTGGCGCACGGGCGCAAATGCGTCGAGTAAAATTTCATTTTCAGATGATGTTGCTGTGAATGGCAATGCGCTAAAGGCTGGGCAATATGCTATTTATACTGTCCCAGGTGAAAAGGAATGGGAAATTATCTTCTATAGTGATGTCTCACAATGGGGTGTGCCCGAGGAATGGAAAGCTGATCAAGAAGCTGCTCGTTTCAAAGTGACAGCAATCACTATGCCTGTATCCTTGGAATCCATGACATTCATGATTGACCAAATTGAAAACGACAAAGCACAATTGTGGTTGATGTGGGACAAAACCTTTGTTCCGATGACTGTTACTGTACCTACAGATGATCTGGTCATGAAAACCATCAACCGCACCATGAATGGTCCTGTTGCTGGCGATTACTATTCTGCAGGTCGATATTACTTTGAATCCGGAAAGGACAAAGCAAAGGCTCTCGAATATGTCCAGAAGGCGAATAGCATGGATCCAAAATTCTGGACCTTGCGCATGGAATCGCTCATCCTGGCTGATATGGGTAAGAAAAAGGAAGCCGTTGCTGCAGCCAAGAAGTCATTAGCACTGGCTACTGAAGCCGGTAACGCGGATTATATTCGAATGAATGAGAAATCAATCGCGGAATGGTCAGGTAAATAATCCTGGATGTTCACCATTTAAAATGCCTGCTCATGGAATCATGAGCAGGCATTTTATTATTCCGGAGATACCAATTCGCGGGCATTGGCAACGGCGGAATTGGATGGTGGATCGGTGCTGAGCATGATGGCGATTGCGCGGATACGATCTTCGCCGACAAGTGGTGAAACCCGTGTACGAATCTCACCCTTTTCTGGTGCTTTGGATACCAATAAGTGACTATTGGCTCGTGCGGCGATCTGGGGCGAATGGGTGATTACAATTAATTGATGTTCCTGCGCCATCCTTGACAACAAATCGCCCATTTTCATAGAAACAGCCCCGGAAACACCCGCATCGATCTCATCAAACACCAGACTGGGCAGTGGAATAGCTGCAGCCACCAGGCTCTTAATAACAAGAGTCAGTCGTGACAATTCACCTCCTGATGCCACCTGTTTTACTGGTGCCAAACGCGCACCTTCTTGTTGAGACATCTGGAAACGGATACTGTCCTGACCATTTGGCGTCAATCGATGTGTTTGGTCAAGGTCCAAAGACAATCTTATAGACCCCATTCCCAAATCGCTCAATCTGGCCATGACATTTTTCGCAAAGGGTTCGGCAAACGTTCTGCGAGCATGTCCAATCTGATTCGCTTGCTGAGCCAAATCCTTTTCCAGTTGCCGAGTTTTGGTTTTGAGCTTCTCAATCTCCTCGGTTCGTCCTTCAAGATTCTTCAACCGGACGACCAAGGATTCCTGATGGAGAATCAGAGCATCTGAATCAGGAACATGATGCTTGAGCAGGAGCTTATTGATCGCATTTAACCTGGCCTCTACTTCGGACAACCGACCGGGATTTGCCTCAACGTCCTCGGCAACATCTTCCATTTCGCGAGCCAGATCTTCCAGTTCTATACGTAAACTTTCCAACCGTTCCGCCAATGTATCGACACGAGGATGAGCGGATCGAAGTGGGCTGAACAACCGGGACAGAGTATCCAATTGATCCAATGGGGAGGCATCACTTTGCCGGATCAAAACTATGGCTTCATCCAAGAGCTGACGAATTTCGGTGGCATGCCGGAGGGATTTTGCCTCCAGCTCCAACTGATCATTTTCGCCTGGCTGCAAGGCAGCTGCGAGCAATTCATCGACCTGAAACTGCAGGAAATCGCGCTCCTGATCCGTAGAAGCTGCTTCTGCCTCCAATTGCTGTAAAGCAAGTAGATCTTGCCGCCAGATCTGATGCACTTTCGCATATGCTTTCACCTCATTGGACTGGCCCGCCAATGCATCGAGCATCCGGAGTTGAAATTGATCATCCAGGACATCCAATTGGTCAAATTGCTGATGGACATCGATCAATTTGCGGCCCAGCTCCTTTAGGATGGCGAGTGAAGCCGGACTGTCATTGATAAAAGCACGTGATCGGCCCTGTGGTTGAATTTCCCGCCGAATGATCAAATCATCATGGTATTCGAGGTCGTTTTCCGAAAAAAAATCGGTCAGGGCATATTCCCGAATAGCAAAAACACCTTCGATGACCGCCTTTTCCTCCTCCCTTGCCTGGACGCCACTTTCAGCGCGTTCGCCTAAAATCAAACCCAAAGCACCGAGGAGAATCGACTTCCCCGCACCGGTTTCACCAGTGATGATGGTCAATCCGGGATCGAAATCGAGATCCAATTGATCAATCAGGACATAGTTGCGGATGGAGAGTCTTTTTATCATTGGACAACAAAATTACCGAAAGCCCGGTTAATGATGACGTTCATTCGCAAGTAGGTAAATGACAATCATCGGAAGTACCTTTGCGGCGAATTATCTTCGAACTTATAAAATTCCACAATACATGAGTGATGTATTTATCGTTTCCGCAGTCCGCACACCCATAGGGAGTTTCGGTGGAAAGCTTGCCGGATTTTCGGCTACAGATCTTGGTGCCAAGGCAATAGCGGGTGCATTGGACAAGGCTGGTGTTGATCCTTCTACCATTCAGGAGGTATTGATGGGCAATGTAATTTCTGCAAACCTCGGACAAGCTCCAGCCAAGCAAGCCGCCATAGGTGCGGGGATCCCAAATACTGTTCCGACGACTTTAATCAATAAAGTGTGTGCATCCGGGATGAAGGCGACTATGCTTGGAGCTCAAAGCATTCTGCTCGGTCAACAGGACCTGGTTGTAACTGGCGGCATGGAAAGCATGTCGAACATCCCGTTTTATGTGCCAAAAGCACGTTGGGGTTATAAATATGGTGGGGGTGAATTTGTGGATGGCCTCGAACGTGATGGGTTACAGGATGCCTATAACCACAAAGCAATGGGTACCTGCGCTGATGCTACAGCGGCAAAATTCAATATCAGTCGTGAGGAACAGGATGCCTATGCGATTCGGTCATACAAGCTCTCAGCTGAACACACCGAAAAGGGTACGTTCCTGAATGAGATCGTCCCGGTTTCCATTCCCCAACGGAAAGGTGACCCTGTAATGATGACAGAGGATGAGGAGTTTCGCAACGTCATGTTCGACAAAATTCCTGGATTACGTGCCGTATTCACCAAGGAGGGAAGTGTCACTGCAGCGAACGCATCGACGATCAATGATGGGGGTTCAGCACTTGTGTTGGCCAGTGCAAAGGCGGTGAAGGAGCACAACCTGACTCCCCTGGCTCGCATTGTTTCCTTTGCGGATGCCTCGCATGCACCTGAATGGTTTACGACTGCGCCTGCATTGGCAGCACCGATCGCCTTGAAGCGTGCTGGATTGTCATTGTCAGATATTGACTTTTTCGAAGTCAATGAAGCGTTTTCAGTTGTTGTACTGGCGTTTAATCAAGCCTTGGGCATTGATGTGGACAAGGTCAATGTTTTTGGTGGTGCGGTTTCCCTGGGTCACCCGTTGGGTGCATCCGGAGCCCGAATCGTTACGACGTTAAACAATGTCCTCCAAACACAAAAGGGTCGTTATGGTATGGCAGCGATCTGTAATGGAGGTGGTGGGGCATCAGCGATGATCATCGAACGGCTCTAATAACGGACTGACGTTTATTCAATAAAAAAAACGCTCCTCAGGGATTCCTGGGGAGCGTTTTTTATTTGCTGTAATAGAATGAGTGAAATGCCAAGAGCCATATTGTTCAAGGATGTTATGGATTGAAATTCTTCGTTACGGATTTGGTAGTTCTTCAACCCCTTCAGGGTTGCGGCTGTTGCATTGCGTACCCCGGGTTGCACCCGGGGCTATTCTCTTGAACCCTTTCAGTGTACCCACCCAACCCTTGGGTCTTACACCCCTCTGGAACTGCAAATTCAAGGAATCAATTTCAGAGTTTGTTGGATAAACGAATTCTTGAATGCCTTAGGCAGTAACTCATAAACCAATAAAGACTCAATTAGGCATGGCTCACCTTCAGGGCTTGAAACCTACACATTGATTATGGTTTGGCTGCAACCCAACCCTGGGGTATTACGCCCCGCTGGGGCTTCAAATGCAATGCATAAACGAATAATGCATCAGCTGATATACATCCTAAAAAACCTTAGCGCCTTGGCGTTTAACTCCTCACCTCCAAACTCATAACCTCATAACCTCCTCGACTCCAACCTACACACCTACTTCCCTTTCCCCTGGAGTAGGACCAAAATGGTATAGAAGAGGATCTTGAAATCAAGAGCAAGGCTCATATTTTCGATATACAGAATATCGAATTTTAATCGCTGAAGCATTTCGTCTACTGTCGATGCATAACCGTATTTGACTTGACCCCAGCTGGTGATGCCTGGCCGAACTTTGAGCAATTGCTTGTAGTGAGGAGCACGAGCACTGATGAGATCGATATAGTATTTGCGTTCCGGACGCGGGCCAACGAGGGACATATCCCCGCGAAGAACATTCCAGAATTGGGGCAATTCGTCCAGTCGCCATTTGCGCATCACAGCCCCCCATCGAGTACATCGATCATCCCCTTCACGACTCAATTGAGGTCCTGCATCTTCAGCATCGACAAACATTGAACGGAACTTCAGAATATTGAATGGATGTCCGTTTTGGCCAATCCGCTCCTGCGCAAAAAAGATGGAACCCGGACTCGACAGGCGCACTCGAATGGCGATATACAACATAAGTGGAAGAAATAGAATCATCATGACTGCTCCGACCACCAGATCCATGATTCGCTTGATCAACCGTTGCCACCTGGGCATTAATTCACGTTTGATCTCGATAAGTACGGCACCATAAACATGGTTCATCTTGACCGTGCCCAACATGATGTCATACATATCCGGAATGATCTTAACCAGAAGTCGGTCATCAAAGTCAAACAGAATATTGAGTATTTGACTCAACTTGGCATGCTCAGATGTCTCAATCGCAACGATCGCCTCTTCGATATTCTCCCGTTCGACAATCGCTGTCAACTCATCGATACCTCCTTGGTTTGGCAGAAATGCCTCCAGGTCATTCGTGCTCTGCCCATTAGTATCGACGAATCCAATGAATTTATAACCCAGGCTTTTTTCACGAGTGGCGATCTCCTGATAGAGCTCAACTGCGTTTTGGTTGCCTCCAATGATCAGTGTATTGAAAGTAACCAATCCAGCTTTCAACTTCCGACTGGCTCGAGTCAAGAGGATCATCCGGACGATGCCAAATAATAAAAAATGAAGGAGGAAGAGCGTGTAAAAAGAACTGTAGTAGGTGCGAAAATCCCGTACAACATCATCCAGGATGAGTGTAAAAAACAGGATTAATGATCCGATTAACGTTAGAAAAAAGGTCTTCGTCAACGTCGCAAGTCGACTCTTGCGGTAAATATCCCGGTATTCATCAAAGATGGCATAGAGCAATATCCAGCCTGCCGGCACGATAATGACTCCTAAAAACAGATTCGGGTCTTGAATGATATCCTGAAAGCTGACTTCGGACTCAGTCCACTTCCTGACCAAATAGAATCCTAGCCAACCAATCACTGCTGTGATGAGATCAGCAAGAAAATAGCCAATCAATGCCTGGCGCCGTAACCGACTTTGGATCATTGATGGATCAGTTTAATATTATCGATCCACACCCTGGCTGAATCCACAGAGCCATTGATTGGCAGATCCGCCCGAATGATTACCTTATAACTTTCCAGATCCGACAGATTGAATGCATCCGTCAAACTGAAATAGATTTTGTTCCATTCTGCTTTAGCATTCACACCGGCGATGTACTGTTTTGCTTTTGGAATTGTTGGGCTACTACCCTCCAGGCCAATCAGAAATGGAATCTCTGTCTTGTAATGCATCTCCAGATAGATCGGCGTATTATTTAACGGGATATCTGTAAATGCAGGCGTAGCAACTTCAAAAATGGGCTCGGCCTCATCTACAGTAAACGTCCCCGCCCGTCCTTCGAATTCGACATCCGGGGTGATTTCAAGCGGATTTCCTAATATCTGAGTGGTAAACCATTTGATTGAGCTATCAAAGTTTTCGACCATACGGATGTTCACCGTTGGATCATAAGTATAAACCGGAATGACTGTATCTATTTTGCCTGGTTGAAGATCCAGCGTGTGTTTTGTGCGGGTAAAAAATCCGTAGATATCGGGCGTGGACTTGATCCCATTAGCTCGAATGCCCGGGAATAATTCAAGCTGAACAGAACCCGTTTCAAGGATGGGGATTTTCGCAGGAATCGGAAAAACACCCAAAAAGTTTGATGTTGTATAGGCATACACTTCTGTAATTTTCTGAGCGGAAGTACCCTGATCAGGCGTAGTGGTGACCTGATATGCCGGAACAATCACCCAAGCCGGAATGGGCTCTTCCTTGTTGCAGGACAAGGTCAGCAGCAGACTGGAAAAAATGAGGAAAGCAGTAATCAGACGATCAGGCATACACGTTAGTCTTCTCAATTTGGTCCAGAATCTGATAGGCAACACGGAGAGCTTCAAGTCCATCTTCCAATGTCACTGGAGAAGGCACGCCTTGTTGAATACTATCGGCAAAGGTCTCCAATTCCATCCGGATTGCATTCACAGGTTCCATTGGAGGAGTCTCCATGGATAACCATTTGCTCCCTTTTGGTGTCTCGAGTTCCATTGCTGGAAGATCGGTACCCGGGTGTTCATGATATAAACGTAATAATGATGCTTTTCGATCCAGGAAATCGAGGGATATGTAAGCATCACGCTGAAAAATCCGCATTTTCCGCATCTGCTTCAACGAAATCCGACTTGCTGTCAGATTCGCGACACATCCATTTTCGAATGTGATCCTGGCATTGCAGATATCCGGTGTGTCACTGACCACTGAAACACCGTTTGCGTTAATGTCCAAAACTTTCGAGGGGACGAGGGTCAACAGGATATCCAGATCGTGAATCATCAGGTCAAGTACGACCGATACATCTGTGCCTCTCGGGTTGAAGGTGGCCAGGCGATGTCCCTCCACAAACATGGGACTGATCTCTCGTTGGCCCAGTGCAAGAAAGGCTGGATTAAACCGCTCAACATGACCGACCTGAACGGAGAGATTTTGTTTGTTGCGCATTGCGATAAGCGCTTCTGCTTCTTGAACGGTATGGGTTACCGGCTTTTCAATAAACACATGTCGTCCAGCTTGCAATGCCATGTTTGCCAGGGCGAAATGGGTGATCGTAGGTGTCACGATATCGATGATATCACAATCACGAATGAGCGATTCAGGATCAGCATAGGCAGTGACACCCAATGCTTCAGTCACCTTCGCTGCAGCGGCCTTGTCCGGATCATAGAACCCGGCCAGATCCAGAGATTCTGACTCCTGGATACACTTGATGTGGATCTTTCCGAGGTGGCCTGCACCAAATACTCCGTATCGCATTGTTTAAACTTTTTCCTTTGACAAAGTGGCTCTTCCCCGCGAAAACCATTAGCGAAAGTACATCAATATGCCACCAAATCCGGTAATCAACGCGATCAAAACACTCGCCATTCGAATGGAGTATTTCAGATGATCTGCAAATAGCTGAATATCCGCTGCCCGTTCTGGATAGTTCTCCTTGACAATAGCCAATCGCTCCTTTCTGAAGAGGTCTCCTGCCTGAAATTGAACCCTGTTCTGCACAAGTACACGATAAACCTTCAACACTTTCATGCGGAAGTAGAACTGCAAGAACAGCATGGCCACAAAAAGACCGATGACTAACCAGACCAATAGTGTAAACATGTCGTAAAAATAGACCGAATCAGTCAATCCTCCTCTTCTTCGATGACTTGATTCAAGCACATCTCGGAATTGGCAAAGATTTTGCAACCAACATATGGTAAGAATTTATCATCCATTAGTCGGACTCCGCTTTTCTTTCCAAGGGCAATTCGGAACCGGTTAATACATATTGAGGTATGAAACTCCACTCCTCCCGGTGGTCTGCGTCCCTATGGGTCGTGATCGCTCTTTTTGCCCTTGGAAACCCGTTCGGCTGGTCACCGCAACAACTTCAAGCTCAATGTCCGATGACCTGTCTCGGTCAAACCCAGCTATCGCTGGACCCCGTCGGTACAGGTCAGTTTTTGCCCGTTAATGGACTGGCAAATATCCAAGCGAATTGTCTGCTGGACTACACCAGCATGCTCTTTGATCTGGCAAACAACCCCATTGGTAATGTGGTGGATTGCTCCAAACTGGGCAAGAACCTCACCTTCAAGATCACCTACACGCCCACTGGCAACAGTTGCTGGGGTCAGGTATTGATTGAGGATAAACTACCTCCTGTCCTCTCATGTACCGGAGCAACTATCCTCTGTACGCAGCCTTCTGGACCTGGTGATGCTGGTACGATCACCTTGTCTGATAATTGTGATCCTGATCCCGAACTCCTTATGACGTATGAGGCCATCCTGCCTTTGCCTTGCAATCATCCCAACCAATTTATACAACAGATTGAACGGCGTTGGATCGCTACAGATGCGAGTGGCAATGTCAGCCCAACTTGCACCCAGATTATCAACATCCAGCGTGCTACATTTTTCAATGTGACCTTTCCCGGGAGTTTGTTTGGACCCAATGCTCTGGACTGTGCTACGGCAGATCTGGACCCATCGATTACCGGGACACCCAAAGTCTTTGGTGGCCCAACAGCACCCTTGTGCAAGATTCTCTTCTCCTATATAGACGACACAACAGCTACTTGTCCTGGTGGGCTCTTTGTCACACGAACATGGACTGCTTTGGACTGTTGTACAGGCGACATGATAACAGCCAATCAGGTGATTGAAGTGGTTGATCAAGTTGCGCCTGTCATTATCTGTCCACCAAGTATCACCATTAGCACAGACGATAATGTCTGTACCGCCACAGTCACCCTCGATTCAGCAACAGCAACGGATGCCTGTTCGCCATTCATTGATTTTACTGTTTCGACCTCATGGGGCGGCACCACATATGGCCCTTATCCCGATATGAAGGAGGGCGGATACAAGGTCCATTATACGGCAATCGACGCATGTTTGAACAGTTCGACGTGTACAATAGATCTGACGGTAAAAGATCTCGTCCCACCGAAAGCAATATGTCATTTCCCGGTCTATAGCTTCCTCAATGGACAAGGTTCAGATACCATTTTTGTCGAAGATGTTGATGCTGGCAGTCTGGACAATTGCACTATGATCATGGGGCAGATCAAATACATGGGCGAACCTGACTCTCTTTTCCGGGATAGCCTGCTTACAGATTGCTCTTTTATTGGTGTTGACACAATGATCGTTTTACGAGTGGTGGATTGCTGGAACAATTCGGCAATGTGCATGGCACCACTAATTGTGTTGGATACACTTCCACCGTTTCTGGTTTGTCCGAATGACACCATTTTGTCATGTGTAGCGTATGAGTTCTACCCTGACATTTCACCCTTGGCTACTGCAACGGACAACTGCGCCTTTGATTCGCTCAGTTATGTCGATACCGAGAATCTCAATCCCTGCCATGTCGGCACAATTTCTCGGGTTTTCACTGCTGAAGATGCAGGGGGGAATATTGTCCAGTGTACGCAGATCCTGACCCTGATTGACACCACGGCCCCTGTCATCGTTTGGCCACTTGATATTACAGTCGATTGCACCACACCGCTGGAACCAATCAATACTGGCCAACCGGAAGTGACGGATGACTGTGCTCTCCTGGCGGTTGGATTTGTGGATTCGGTGGCTGCACTACCTGGATGCGATATTCTTTATCGAAAATGGCGAGTCAAAGACTGGTGTAGTGACTACGATACGATGTACACACAGCGTCTTTTTCTGACGGATGATGTACCCGTTGTAGCCATCGACTGTCCAGATGATATTACTGTCTTTGTCGATGAAAGCTGTACGGCTTTTGTCCAGTTGGACACAGTTGTGGCCTTCGACGAATGTGGTCATTTTATTCGGGTGACAAACGATTCGCCCTTTGCTACAAAAAAAGGGGCAGATGCAAGTGGCACATACCCGATAGGTGAACATGTAGTCACCTTCACCATTTCGGATGCGTGTAATGATGCATTCTGTGATTTGACCATCTCTGTGCGCGACATGACGCCACCTGTCCTCATTTGTAAACCATTAATCGATTGCATCGGTGCAGATTCGACCTATTTACTGGATGCATTTGATATGATCGACTCACTCGATGATATCTGTTCGACAATCAGCTTGATGGTGTCACAAACCCAATTTGATTGTGATGATATATTAAAAGACATCCCGGTAACAATTAAGGCCACTGACGGGGCTGGCAATATGACTACCTGTGTTGACACCCTGTTTTTGAATAATTGCGACGTTTGTGTCAAGAGCCTTTCAGATGGGGGCGTGCAATTATCTGGTAACGTGATCAGCTGGGATGGACAGCCATTGGGGCAGGTGCCCATTCAATTCAAACTGGGTATTTATTCCGATTGGTCCAAAACGGATGAATTTGGCGAATACACTTCTCCAATTTACCCACCCGGAATAAATGTCACTGTTAAAGCGCACCCAGTATTGGGCAATCTTGATGGATTAACCACTGCAGATATTCTGGCTATAGCGGGGCATCTGGTAGGGAGTAAACCGATCAGTATAATGGAATCGATGTTGGCTGCTGATGTCAATCGATCCCAGGATATTTCCATTGCCGATTTAATCACATTGCGGAAATCAATTCTCAATCAGGTCAGTGGATTTAAAGCGGGTTATTGGCGGATGATGCCGTATGACCAAAGTGCAGAAATTGATTCAGTGAGTGGATATCCGATTGGATTCTGGGGTGGCTTCTACAAGGTTGAAAACCTGCAAAGCAGCCTCAACCTCCTGGACTTCAAAGGTGTCAAGGCAGGTGATGTAGATATGTCGTCCAGTTTGACAAGTGGCCAACCTCCTGTTATGGAACGACGCTTTATGGAAATCCGCGAATCCAAAACAGAGCACAGTCCCGGTGAATTCATTCGTCTTCCTTTCCACTTGACAGCTGTGGACGAGACAAATGGCTTCCAAATGGCGCTTGGATTTGATCCTGCTCTAGTCCAGTTTGAAGGACTGCAACATGGGTCGTTGGGCACATTGGGTCCAGAACATATTTCCACAAAAGATCCAGGCGTGATTCGATTCAGCTGGGACAATCTTCTTTTCCCGATCGAGATTAAAAATGATCCAATATTCTATCTCACATTCAGGGCCTTAAATTATATCGATGGACATGAATGGTTGTGGATGAACACAACAGGCTATCCGGCAGAATCCTATCAAAAAGATCATACAACAGTAAATCTTGACTTGTCCTGGCAGGAGGATTCAGAACAGGTGGCACCTCTCTCGGATGCACTATTCGATCCAGAGCCCAATCCATTCCGGGATAAAACCTGGATCCCGATTGATCTGGCAGAGGATGGTCCATTGGAATTATCAGTTATAAATACAAATGGCCAGGTCTTGACGATCTCCAGACAGTTCCTTTCAGCCGGACATCACCGACTGGAGATGAACAACCTCCAATTGCCGGGAGCGGGATTGTACTATTGCAAGTTGAAGACACCGAGAGGGATCTATTATCGATCGATGATCTATCAGCCGTAAGGGTCATTAACCAAGTGAAACGAATGCACCTGGAGGGGAAATGTCCTTTTCAGGTGCATTTTGCATGGTGGGCATCAGGCTTTCAAATGAATGGAGGAAAAGTTATTTTATAAAATGGAGGGGTATAGTCAATGTTAGAACACAACCTCGATGGAAAGGAGGATATACTTGCTATCAAGAGATATTGCAAACACAAGAGACTGTGGAAATGGAAGTTTCTGGTATTAGGGCGACTCATAAACATATGTTTACCAGGAATACATCGCTCCACTTTAAACTTGCCCAAAAAGGGGACAGATCAAATCCTGTTTCGGGGCATGACGGTTGGTACGATGTGCTTGCTGGACAACGCACTTTTCTTCAGCTCAATCCTGGATCGGAAGAGTCTGGGAAAAGCGAAATAACCGGACTAAATACCGAGTTGAGTGCGTGCCAGTTGAAGGGCGGTGCTCAAGCCTGCAGTTTCCTTTCCTCCAGCAGTTGCATAAAACGGCTGGCCTCCTCCCCCACCCTGAATTGCTTTTGCCCATTCCCGGATGAGTTGACCGGCATTCCAGGTGCCAGCATCGGCGATCTCCTTGCTGATGATCACCGACAGCATCGGTTTGTCATGCTGGATATTGCCTGCCACGATTACAGCCGGAGACAATTCCTGCTCCAGTTGGAAGATGAGGTTTTTGACTGTCTTCGGATCATCAATTGGCAGTTCAGCGACCAGAAAGTGGATGCCGTCTTTTGATACAGCTTGTCCTTTCAAACCAGACTTCAAACCCATAGCATGTTGCTCCTGCATGGCTTCAATCTGCTTCCGAAGCGATCTGTTTTCATCAATCAATACCCGGACAGAATCAGTCACGCTACCCTGGCCTTTCAACAGACCTTTAGCGGATTGAAGGTCGGTTTCCAGGGTATGAACAAAGGACTCGGCAGCATCCGCTGTCAATGCTTCGATCCGACGCACACCGGCGGCTATGGCCGTTTCTGAAGTGATTTTAAAGAGGCCAATGCGACCCGTTTCTGGCACATGGCAGCCACCACACAACTCCCGGCTGTAAGATGGGTCAAAGGTGATCATCCGTACCTGATCGCCATATTTTTCACCAAAGAGCATCATGGCACCAGCTGCTTTTGCTTCCTCAATGGGTAAACGGCGAGCTTCGCCGAGGTGAATATTTTGGCGGATCTTGCGATTCACAATACGCTCGATCTGGAGCAACTCCTCGTCAGTTACTTTTTGAAAATGGGCAAAGTCGAAACGGAGATGCTGATCATTGAGCATCGATCCCTTTTGCTGTACGTGATCACCCAACACTTGGCGCAAGGCGGCATGAAGGAGGTGCGTCGCCGAGTGGTTATTCTCTGTAAGTCGACGTTTAGATTCATCGACCACTGCTCGCAGTGGTTGGGATGGATCCGAAGGCAATTGCTGGGTCAGGTGGATGATCAGATCATTTTCCTTGACCGTATCGACCACCTTTATCATACCGTCATTTCCAATCAACAGACCTGTGTCGCCTACCTGTCCACCACCTTCTGGATAGAATGGCGTCCGATCCAGCACGACCTGAAAGAAGTCACCCTGCCGATCAGACACGGACCGGTATTTGAGGATATGTACGTCATCCACTTCGAGCTCATCATAGCCGACAAAGTTGACATCAGAAGGACCTGCATGGAGGTTTTCCCAATCCCCGGTTGTCTTTACTGAAGCTGCACGTGATCGTTGCTTTTGGGCTTGCAGGGCCTGTTCAAACCCGGCTTCATCTACGACAAAGCCCGTTTCTTTGGCGATCAGGCGAGTCAGGTCAATAGGGAATCCGAAGGTGTCGTATAATTCAAATGCCAATTCCCCTGCGAGTACCCCCGCTTCGATGGGCACTTGCTCCAATCGTTTGAGGCCGCCTTCAAGTGTGCGGAGGAAGGACTTCTCTTCTTCCAGGATGACCCGGGTCACGAAGGCTTCCTGAGCTGCCAATTCCGGAAAGACATCACTCATCTGTTTTGCCAGGATAGGTACCAATTGGTACATGGCTGGCTCTTTAAGATCCAGGAAAGAATAAGCATATCGCACTGCCCGGCGCAGGATACGTCGGATGACATATCCTGCACCATTGGCAGATGGCAATTCTCCATCTGCGATGGTAAAACTGACGGCGCGAACATGATCGGCAATCACACGCATGGCCATATCCGAGCGCGGTGCTTCGGTACCATATATATTGGTATACTGAATACCCGCTAAACCTGAAATTGCGTTTAGCAACGGACTAAAAACATCTGTGTCATAGTTGGACTGTTTGGCTTGAAGTGCCATGACCAGTCGCTCGAAACCCATACCGGTATCTACGTGTTTGGCCGGAAGGGATTCCAGGGAACCATCTGCTTTTCGATTGAACTGAATGAAGACCAGGTTCCAGATTTCGACGACCTGGGGGTGGTCGTTGTTAACCAGGGTACGGGCATCGATACGTTCGCGATCGGTGTCGGTGCGAAGATCCACATGAATTTCAGAGCAGGGGCCACAGGGGCCGCTGTCGCCCATTTCCCAAAAGTTGTCCTTCTTGTTTCCGCGGAGGATCCGGTCTTCCGGAATCCACTTTGACCACAATCTGATCGCTTCGGCATCTTCTTCCAGGCCTTCTGATGCATCGCCTTCGAAGATAGTGACATAGAGCCGATCCTTTTCCAAGCCATAGGCTTTGGTGAGGAGTTCCCAGGCCCATTGGATGGCTTCTTCCTTGAAGTAGTCGCCAAAACTCCAGTTGCCCAACATTTCGAACATGGTGTGATGGTAGGAGTCTACACCAACTTCCTCAAGGTCATTGTGTTTGCCGGAAACCCGGAGGCATTTTTGTGTGTCTGCGATCCGTGGATGGGTTGGTTCCTGATTACCCAGGAAGAAGTCCTTGAACTGATTCATCCCTGCATTGGTGAACATGAGCGTCGGGTCCTGTCGATTCGTGATCGGTGCAGATGGTACGATCAAATGACCACGTTCTTCAAAAAAGCGCAAAAACGTGCTACGTATCTCCCTGGCAGTCAGCATATCGGTACAATATTTTGAAAAATTCAACAATTTGGGGTATTAGTTCTGATTCATTTGAAATAAAACCATCCCTCACAATAATATTTTGTTAACAGCCTATATCATAACGAAGGGCGACCTTTGTTAGGTAATTCCCCCTTCTTTCATTAATTTCGCACAGCACTTGGGGAAAACCACCAATGCACCGAACCGCAAAGTTAGGGGCTTTGGCACCAACAGCAACTCTATGGGAAAGGAAAAATTCGTATTCAATCGACATACGCTGTCTTATGAGCGTGTCCGGTTGACCATCAAGCATAGACTCATTCGTGTTTTCAGTCTGACATCTGCAGTGATCGTTACAGGAATCCTGTTTATGGCGATCACAAACACCTTTTTTCCGAGTCAAAAGGAGAAGGCGCTGCAGCGTGAGATTTCACAGATGAAAGTCAAATACAAATCTGTAAACGGACAACTTGATATGATGTCCAAGGTATTAACGAACCTGCAGGACAGAGATGCATCTGTTCACCGGATGATGTTTGGAATGGATCCAATTGATGAAAATGTGTGGAATGGTGGTATTGGCGGCCATGAGCAATACAGGGACCTGGCTAAATTCAAAGAATCCGGAGAGCTTCTTGTGAATACCCTCAGCAAGGCAGATCAGTTGGAACGTCAGCTTGTATTGCAGTCTCTTTCCCTGGACACAATCCAGAGAATGGCCGAGCGCATGAAAGAAATGCATTCCTGTTTACCTGCAATCAAACCGGTACGAGAGGATAAAATTCATGGCCGCATGCGAACATTATCCGGATTCGGTATGCGCATACACCCCATATTAAAAGTTCGAAAAATGCATACCGGATTGGATTTCGGAGCCCCCCGTGGCACCGCAGTTCAGGTCACTGGAGATGGAAAGGTGGTTGAAGTCACCACCGATAATAGTGGATATGGCTTGCACATTATCGTGGATCATGGGTTTGGGTATAAAACATTATATGGCCACTTACAAAAATCTGATGTACGCGTCGGGCAGAAGGTGACCCGCGGTCAACATATTGGATCCATCGGCAGTTCTGGTCGAAGTACCGCCCCACATCTTCATTATGAGGTGATGTACAAGGGCGAAAAGATCAATCCCATACATTATGTGATTGATGGGTTGAGTCTCGAAGAATACTCAGAACTGGTCGAGCAGGCATCTTCTTCGAATATGTCATTTGACTATTGATCTTTACTAAATTATTACTCTGAAAGGCCCACTTCCTGTGGGCCTTTTTTCGTTGTGGTACCAGAGAAGGTTGTGTGTTTGGAGTTTTCAATTGCTGTGAAAACGTCTGTACGTGGCCCGATTTACATGAACTTATTATGGATTGACGAACTGCCCTTCCCGCAAACAGGTATCTCCCTGATACTACTTCCTCCTCTTGGATCCGGCATTTCATTCGCAAAATCCCGCAGGATTTGTATTTTCGAGCAGACCATGGAAAAGGAATGCCTGAATTGTCACGCCCCACTCCATTATGGAGATACATACTGCAGCAATTGCGGGCAAAAAGACATACCTGTCCTGATCTCAACCAAGCTTTTGGTTGCCGACCTGTTTAGCAATGTCTTTGCTTGGGACAATCGGTTTTTTCGTTCAGTCAGGGAATTGTGTAGACCCGCTTCCTTGACCATACTGTTTTTCAATGGCAAGCGAAAAGATTTTATCCCGCCGGCACGATTGTATCTCTTTTCAGTCTTATTGCATCTGGCCGTCATCAGTTATTTCAGCATAGGATCATTTTTCAATATTTCGGACAAGGATAGGAATTCCGGAAAGGAACTCGTCAGGTTAAAAGATCAAATGAATATCATGCTTGCCTTACAGGACAGCATGCATCAAGATTCACTAAAGACGCCTCGAAGCAACCTGTTTATAGAACACAGTTTTACAGCTCTGGAAACCCGGTTCAACCAATTGAATGATACAGTAACGTTCAATTATTTTGACGACACGCCTATCCTTTCTTTTTCTTTATATGATTTGGAATCACTTCCCATAGATTCTTTGACGGCGCAGATCGACAATCAATCCTGGTGGATACGGTTATTTGGCAGTCAATTTGCCAAAGCGTACAGAAACCCCAAGATGCTTGGGTCATTTATCGTTGCCCGGCTATCCTGGATGATGTTCCTGATTCCTCCTTTTGTTGGTTTGATTCTGACCGGGTTGTACTACCGTAAAAAGATGTATTACGTTGAACATCTTGTCTTTGCCTTACATTATCACGTCGCAGCCTATTTAATTATTTCAATAGGAATCATCGTAAACTACTTCGTTGACTCGAGTTGGACAAACTTATCTGCTCTTGTTGTTCTGGGGTATATCTTTCTTGCCTTAAAAAAATACTATGGCCAAGGGTGGCTCAAAACCACCTTAAAGTATTTTGCGCTGCATATCGCCTATGTCATCATATTCTTCGCATTACTCGCTATGCTGCTCATTATCAGCTTTCTCCTGTTCGCCTGAGGACACTCAATTCTTACTCAATGATGGGTAATTCGTGAAAAACAGGTAGATTTAAATTTCGTTTTTTGTACCGAGCATGCAAATTGACCTACAAACCCTGACCAAAAGGTACTATGCGATTGGTGAAGTTGCCGATCTATTCGGCGTATCCAAATCGTTGATCCGCTATTGGGAATCAGAATTTGACTTGCTCAAACCGCACAAGAACAGCAAGGGGGATCGCCGATTTACTGTTCAAAACATCGAACAGTTTCAGATCATTTACAATTTGGTAAAGGAACAAGGTTTTACTCTGGAAGGTGCAAAACGTACATTGAAGGAACAGGGCACTCGGTTAAATCGACAACAACAGATCATTCAAAAATTGCAAGAGATCCGGAGTGGGCTGCAGGATCTCGCCGATTCAGTAGAATAGTAAAATGGGGCTACTCTAAGGTATAAAATCCTGAATATTCAAGGTTTTCTCGCAGAACGAATACTCGTCAGATCGATTACTGGCTACAGCAATCAACTTATCTTGGCCAAACTCGGTGATCAATTTATAATACCATTCCTTACTCTCATTATCCAGATTGGTCAACGGTTCATCCAGAAGCAATACAGGTGATTCCGAACATATAGTCAGCCCCAGTTTGACGCGTTGTTTCATCCCGCTTGAGTACTGCTTGATCGGCCGGTCGGCAGCATGAGCCAAATGCCATAATGTGGGCAATTCGCGTAGTGGCACTCCGCAGCCAAGTGGTCGAAATCGATGATGATGAATCAATAATTCTCGTAATGAAAGTTCTTCGGGCAATTCCAGATAAGGGGCCGCAAAACTAACCTTGGAGACAACATCCTCTTCGGAGAGTGAATTCAACTGATCGTCAACAATTTTTATTGTCCCTTCTGTAGGATGTAGCAACCCACCCATGATTTGCAGAAGAGTTGACTTTCCTGATCCATTTGGTCCAAGAATGGCAATCGTTTGCCCAGAATGAAGCTCCAGCTTTATTTGGCGAAAGATCCATTGGTTTCTGAACCGTTTGCCAATTCTATCAAGCGATATCACCATGAGCCTTCACACCGTTAATCTGGCGAAATCCGCGCATGATACCGCGATCCGCCTGACGAATGAAGTCCAGGATTAGATCCCGTTCATGTGAAGCTTTCACTGTTGATTCGATCATGGTGGTCGCCTGTGAGGTATTGTACCCACGGACGAACAGGATGCGATAGATTTCTTGAATGGCATGCACCTGTTCATTCGTAAATCCACGGCGTCTGAGGCCCACAGAATTGACGCCAGCAAATGAAAGTGGTTCTCGTGCAGCCTTCACATAGGGTGGAACATCCTTTCGCACTAATGAACCGCCGCCGACCATTGCATGTGTTCCAATTTTGACAAATTGATGAACGGCAGTCAATCCACCCAACACTGCAAAATCACCAACATCGATATGACCGGCTAAGTTGACGTTGTTCGCAAGGATCACATTTTTACCAACATGGCAATCATGAGCGACGTGGACATAGGCCATCAGGAGGCTACGATCACCAATCACTGTCTTATCGCTTGCTTCAGTACCCTTATTTAGGGTGCAATATTCCCTGATAGTGACACTGTCACCAATCTCAACAGTAGCATATTCGCCTCTGTATTTCAGATCTTGGGGGACTGCGCCAATAATCGCACCAGGAAATATCCGGCAATTTTTACCAATCCTGGTACCCGCCATGATGCTGACGTGAGGGCCGATCCAGGTCCCGTCTCCGATCTCTACATCCGCTTCAATCGTAACAAATGGACTGATCGTCACATCTTCACCCAACCTGGTGTCCGAGTGAATAACCGACAATTGATGATTATGATCCATGACTCCTCTTTACAATTTGTGCAGTCAATTCTGCCTCGGAAACAATCTTGCTACCCACATAGGCCGTTGCCTGCATGTGGACAATCCCTCTCCGAATTGGTGAAATCAACTCCATTTTGATAACAAGTGTATCGCCCGGGGAGACAAATTGTTTAAACCGGGCATTATCAATCTTCAGGAAAAAAGTATCCCAATGTTCTCCTTCAGGAACGTTTTGAAGTGCCAAAAGGCCGCCTGTCTGTGCCATGGCTTCAATCTGTAATACGCCAGGCATGACCGGATTGCCCGGAAAATGCCCCCGAAAAAAGCCTTCAGTAAAGGTGACATTCTTTATACCAACCACATGAGTATCGGAAAGCTCCACAATTTTATCCACCAACAGGAATGGATGCCGATGAGGTAATTTCGCTTCAATATCAGCAACCGTCATTATTGGTTTTGCATCCACATCGTATTTGGGCACGCGTTTGAGCTTCCGCTGCTCCACCCCAAAACTTTTCAACAATTTTGCGAATTCAACATTCGCTGCGTGACCTGGTTTGGTTGCAACGATTTTCCCTTTGATTGGTTTGCCAACCAGGGCCAGGTCACCAATCACATCGAGCAATTTATGTCGGGCTGGCTCATTCTTGAACCGTAAATCTGTTGTATTGAGTATCCCTTCCCGATCCACCCGGATGGAGGGTTTTTCCAGACGTTTTGCAAGACTTTCAAGCTCGACTTCGCCCATCACACGGTCAGCAATAACAATAGCATTATCCAGGTCTCCTCCTTTGATCAGGCCTTGATGGATCAATTGTTCAAGTTCATGAACAAATACAAAGGTTCTTGCTGGTCCAATATCATTCTTAAAATTGGTGATATCTTCTAATGCTGCAAATTGCTGCCCCAGGACCGGGGAATGAAAATCAATCAGGGCTGTCAGTTCAAATTTGGAGGATGGAAATGCAATGAGCTCAGAACCAGTAAGATCATCTTTGAAGGAAATGGTTTCCGTAATTTCCAAATATTCGCGATCGCATTCCTGTTCAACTATCCCAGCTGAAGACAGGGCGTCCGTCATCATTTTCGAAGAGCCGTCCATAATTGGGGCTTCTGGACCGTCGATTTCGATCAACACATTATCAATATTCAATCCGACCAAGGCCGCCAATGTGTGTTCTACCGTCGACACGCGTGCATCACCTCCGGACGACAAGGTTGTCCCCCGATTGGTTGAAATAACCTGGGATACATCCGCTGGAATGACGGGCTGGCCTTCGAGGTCGATACGCATGAATTTAAACCCATGGTTCTCTGGAGCCGCCTTAAAGGTCATAGTAACTTGACGGCCAGTGTGAAGACCAATCCCGGAAATAGATGTGTCCCGGGCGATGGTATGTTGTTTCATAACCAGTTGGAGTTGGCTGATTGAGGGAAGGCTAAAGGTACGTCAATTCTTGCAGGCTGAATGCCATGGCCATGGGCAAAAAAAAAAGCCCCCCTCCACAAGTGGAGAGAGGCCATCCCAAAAACCGATTTAACTTAAAAGTCTTGCGGCTTTGGCTTCGAGAACTTTATTGTTCGATTACTCGACAGTGATCATTCTCTTGGTAGCGCTATCCGTTGGTGTATCCAACTGATAGTACAGCATGCCTGTACCTTCGATTTCAGCGCGTGTCAATGTGATCGCGTTGTAACCCTTGGCATAGTCACCTACAACTACCTTC
>JAHEAU010000147.1 GCA_024642625.1 Lewinellaceae bacterium | reverse complement strand
GGTGGTCATGAATTCCCTCGGCGAGAATGAATTTCTGGCGTCGATGTTGCTCGGAACAATTGCCTGGATCGGATTGACTGATGAGCAGGTAGAGAATCAATTTGTATGGGTTAATGGCGACCCATTGACATTTACCCGATGGATCCCGGGTCAACCGGATAACGGTGGCTTTTACAATGAGGATTATGGGGCGCTACACCCCGATGGATATTGGTCGGATGAGTTGGGTCAAACCAAGCTTGAATTTATCATGGAAATTCCATGTGAATCTGTTGTTCAAACCTCCGGGCCTATTGCGGGTTCTTGTTTTCCTGTAGGTAAAACGGTGGTGACCTATAAGGCGACAGATGGTTGTGGTGAAATGGCAACCTGTTCTTTTTCTGTGACAGTAAAGGATTGTTGTTTGCTCGGCCCGGAAATCCAATGTCCGGATGATTTTTATGCATGCCCGGATACGCCAATGGATCCCAATTCAACAGGTTGGGCCATGTCCTGGACTCCAGATGGTCCATGCGGTAAGGTGATCATTACCTGGTCAGATGAGATTGTCAGTCAGGGAAATTGTTGGAATAAGATCATCAAGCGGACATGGAAAGCAGCTTTTGATTTGAACCCTCAACTTTACTCCACATGTATTCAATTCATCTATCTGCAGGACAAAGAACCACCAACATTCTGGGATTGCCCAAAAGATGTGACTGTTGCTCCGGGTCCGGACTGCAGTGTCAAAGTAGGGTGGGCCGCTCCAATTCCTATGGACAATTGTGGAATTGTGACGACAACAGTGACCCACCAACCTGGGAGTACCTTTTATGAAGGCGTAACGATTGTGACTTACACCTTTGTCGATGCGTGTGGCAACAAGTCACAGTGCTCCTTCAAGGTGACTGTAACGACCTGCTGTAAAGCCCCGGCAATTACCTGTCCACCTGATTATTTGGGTTGTCCTGAGGAGTCAGTATCGCCACTTGTAACTGGTTTTGCGACAACATCCTCTCCGGACGGTCCATGTGGGAACGTCATTGTTGAATTTGATGATGAAGTGATCAGCATGGGAACATGTTGGGACCAAACGATCAAGCGAACCTGGACAACCTATTATGATGCTCAACCCGGGCTGATCAAAACATGTGAACAATTGATCGTGCTGGAGGATAAGGTGGCACCTGTCATCAGTAACATACCAGATGATATTACACTTTGTCCGGATTCCCCACTTGCTTTTGGAAATCCGGCCGTTTCTGACAACTGTGGTGCAGTCACATTGACATTTCAGGATCTGGCTGTCGGCAAGGCATGTGAAGAGGGTTACATTGTTACTCGGTCGTGGAATGCAGAGGATGACTGTGGGAATATCGCTACGGCTTCTCAATCCATAACTCAGGTGGATAAAACGCCTCCAGTTATAACGGATTGTCCGGCGGATATTACTGTTGAACCCAATGAAGATTGTGAAGCGATCGTTGTATGGATGCCTCCTGGAGTGACTGACAATTGCAGTCCGGTCTCAATCCTGGCCAGTCATGCTCCAGGTTCTTTCTTTCAAGATGGAATTACGATTGTTACATATACAGTCTTGGACGAATGTGGGAACAAGTCAACATGTTCATTCAAGATTACAGTAGAGGAATGTTGTGTCTTGCCAGTTATGCATTGCCCGGGTAAGTACCAAGCTTGTCCAGGAGAATCAACCGATCCTTCAGTAGCCGGGGAGCCAACGCTGGAAGGCGCAGATGATTGCGGTCTACTTGACTTGACTTACTCTGATTGGTACATGGACACAACGGGTTGTCCCGGGTCTGCTAAAATCGGGCGGACATGGACGTTGACGGCTGTTAATGATACAAGTAAATCGGTGTCGTGTGTTCAATGGGTTCAAACGGTGGATGAAGAGGCACCACTTTTTGATAGCTGTCCTCAAAATATTGTGATCTATACTGAAGAATGGTGTCCTGTGGTTGTATTCTGGAATGAACCTCAGATAACAGATAATTGCAGTGATTTTGATGTGATAGCAACCCACTATTCAGGTGACACCTATTATCCCGGTGTAACAGAAGTGCAATACTGGGCGGATGATATTTGTGGGAATTCCAGTTTCTGCATCTTCACAATAGAAGTTGTTCCACTGAGTGGAAAATCTGTTTGTGTAAGCGGCGGAGAAAATACAGATGCTTTATGGGTTGAAGAAGTGACTCTGCAGGGACAATCTTTTACCAATGGAAATAACTGTGGTTGGGGTGGGTCTATCGCTTTAGACCCTGTACTGGCCTGGGATGATGATGTCACAATTGATGTTGTGCCCGGGTATTCAGGCGAAGCCTTGACCACCTATATTCGAGCATGGGCGGATTGGAATCGAGATGGTGATTTTCTTGACTTTGGTGAAATGATCTATGATGCTCAAGAATTGAACGAAGGACCGGTTTCCTTTCAGACAAAAGTTCCGGAATTCGCTATAGCAGGACCATCCTTTATCCGTGTAAGTGTAAAGTACACGAACATTCAAAGTGATCCGACATTGCCTGAATCCTGCAATATGTTTGCACAAGGTGAGGTAGAGGATCTACTTGTTCAACTAGGTATGACAACTGATATCCAAGGAGAATTTCCATTGAAGGAAATTCAGCTCTTCCCCAATCCCGCTTCTAATCGAGTGAGATTGTCCTGGAAAGGTGAGTGGAGTGAGTCGGTTCAGGCCACAATGGTCAATCATTTGGGGCAACAAGTCAAAACCTGGTCTTGGACAAATGCCGGGACCAAACTGAGCGATTTGGATATTTCCGGTTTACCTGCTGGAATGTATGTAATTGATCTTCGAGCTGGATCTGGTCAAATGAGATTAAAACTGATTATTCAGTAAGGGAAACCCTCAAAACCAGTGACCGATTCCTATATATGGGATCGGCCCCCCTTTGCCCCGCTTCCGGATTCCCGGAGCGGGGTTTTTTATTCTTGGCTGACAACTGGACGCCCGGAATCCTGCCAGGCAGTTATCCCTCCTTTGAGATTGTAGACTTCAAGAAAACCCAGTTCATGCATTTTTGCCATTGCTTGACCGCTTCGATTGCCAGACCTGCAATAAACGAGAACTGGTCTGGCTTTCGATAACAGTTTTACCTGATCCAGGAAGTTCGCCTGTCTAAAATCGATTTCCATCGCATCCTGGATTTTAGCTTGAGATGTTTCTTCTGGAGTACGAACATCCAGGAGAAGATAATCTGTCAAACTTGCCATCTTGTCAGAAAAGTCAGCGACATCAATGTCCTGCGCAATATTTGTGGAGGCTACTGAAGAATCGCCAAGTTTCGCCTTTGGAGGTTGTGAACAGGAAGAAAAAAGAACGAGAAGAACCGGGATAAACAGAGGTTTAAAGTAAGACATCAGATATCAATTTGGACAAAAGTATGTACGCCCTGCTATGGGTTCAGTGATGATTATCACACCTGGTTCTAGCGAACAAGTGAATCACTGATCAGAACATCCCCTTTGTACAGTCGCGTAGATCCATCAATGAATTCAATCTCTGCGGCATAGACATAGACTTCTTGACCAACAAATCGCCCCCTGAAAGTGCCATCCCAGCCGTACTTGTAATCATTGACTGGTGCATCATTCTGGCGGAAAACCGCATTCCCCCATCGGTCGAATATCTGAAGGCTAAGCACACGTAAAACCTCTGATCCTCCCTGCACATAAAAGACATCGTTGAGACCATCCCCGTTAGGGGAAAAAGCAGTTGGAATAAATACACGTCGCGGAAGGGTTACTAAAATAGTAACCTGGTCATTCGCAGTACATCCATTCTCATCCGTAGCAATTAGAGAATAGGTAACATCCTGCGAAGCAGAGAATGAAAATCCAGTGCAGGTCGTGCATCCATTTGGTGGAGATGGACTCCAGTTCAGCTGGAATAAACTGGTAGAAGCTGGATTGATAATAGCCTGAATGATAACGTCATCACCAGCAAGTAACTTTTGATCCGGTCCCAGATCAAGTGTAAAACCAAATCCTGATGTCAGAATAATCGTTGTGTCACGACTGCATCCAATCGCATCTGTGACCTGCACTACATACGTGCCGCCAGTAAGTGGGGCAAAGACACCTGTTCCATTTGATGAACTCCCGTTTAATGTGTATTGATAAGGTGCAGTTCCGCCCTGGATATTAGCCACGTCGATATATCCGTCAGTTGATCCCGGACAGCTGTTTCCCTGGCCTTCTACGGTCATGCCCACAATGAGATCATTGCTCCCTGTTACAATGACTTCATCCTGACTTGTACAACCCGTGCCTGTATCTGTGACGGTCAATGTAAAGGTACCAGGAGCATTGATTGCGGGGTTTTGTACAGTTGAACTAATCAGACCAGGACCGGACCAACTCAAACTGTGTGTAGCAGGAGGTGCCTGGGCAGGACCAACCAAAACAGAAGGGCTAAGACAGTCTATTGATTGGTCTGAGCCTGCGTCCGCAATCGGGTTTGGATGGATGGTTAACTGAACAGAAGATGAGGCATCGATACATGGTGCCTGTGCGGAAATCAAGTATTGGAAATTGTAGTCCCCTGCTTGAAGAGGATCAATAACAACAGTACCTGCGGCCGCATCAAATGCAGCTCCCGGGTTTGAGCTTCCACCACTAAAAGACCAAAGACCATTCAAATCCTGGCCGGAAAGGAGACTTGATAAAATTTGAAGGGCGGTTGTTCCATTGCAATATTCTGCTGGAGCCAATTCCTGACCTGCACTTGGCTGATTTGCAAGTTGAATGGTACTGTTGGCGTCTGTTGGACATCCAGGAGGTGGAGCAGGTTGAAGAGTATATGTCAGGATGTAATTGCCAGGATCCTTATCCTGTAGACTAAGGTTAGAGCCATTCAGGATACCTGGATTTGTTCCTCCGGGCACACCGCTTAGAGACCAAATACCGGGAGCGGCCTGTTGAATGAGTGTTGTGAGGTCAAGACTGGATGTGCTGTTGCATTGTGCAAGCGAAGAAAGGATATCCAGATCCGGGCACAGACAGTTTTTGACCAGGACCTGAACAGTATACGACTTGTTTGTGCAAGGTGCTGTTGCATTGCCTGTTGTGTAAACAAAGGGGTAAAGACCTGGAGTAATGCCAGAAAAGTCGAGCGATGGAAGTGTGCCACTTGCACCACTGATGGATTGATCTAACCAGGTTCCTGTGTTATCGCCTGTAAGGAGAAATTTTGTTAAGTCCAATACAGTCGGATCTTGTCCGGAAGTGTTGCTATTGCAAATAGCGAGTTGAGGTTGTAGGGTCGCAAATGGCGCTGGAAAGACATTGAGTGGCTGCTCACTGAATAAAGGACATCCGACCGGTGGTGGCGTCGATAGTGTGAAACGAATCATATACAATCCAGGATCCTTTCCGGTAGATTGAAATGTAGACGCACCTATTGTGCCCGGATTTGTACCTGGTGGAGTAGAGTTTATCGACCATGTTCCGGGCTCTGTTGAAATCAATAGTGTACTTAGATCCAACATCCCGTTGTCGTTACATAGATTTCCGGGTGGATTGAAAGAAGTACTCGGACAATTGCAATCATTGACGACGATTTCAATCGAATAGGTGGGATTGGTACAAGGGAGGACAGCGCTTCCAGTCGTATAAGAGAACGTATAAGAACCAGGCAAAAGGCCGACAAAATTCAGAGCAGAAAACGGACCTGTCGCACTTGAACCATCCACATCCACCCAGGTTCCGGTGAGATCGCCATTGGTGATCAAACTGAACATGTCAAGCGTGCTGGGATAACTACCTGTACCAGATTGATTGCAAACCTGTGAATTGGCAGGCAATGTGGCTTGAGGCGGTAATATCAATTCGATTTCCATCGTATTGGAAGTTGGACAACCAGCTGGAGGTGGCGTGTTGAGGTCGAATTGAATGGTATATGTTCCGGGATCTTTTCCAGTACCTGAAAATTGATTGATTGTAATGATTGCTGGATTTGTACCCGGAGGTGTGCCAGCCAAGCTGAATGTCCCAGATTCAGTTGTGATTTTGATGGCATTCAAGTCAAGGTCGGCCTGGCTAGTGCATAACGTAATCAGTGGTTGGAGTGCCACGCTCGGACATTCACAATTTTCAACAATAACAGTGATGGTACTAGTGGATTCAGGGCAATCACCTAGTGCAGAATTGGTTGTATATGTAAACGTATACACTCCGGGAACTACTCCATCGAAATCCAGGACAGGGAATGGGCCGGCAGCCCCGGAATTATCGGAATCCTCCCAGGTACCATTAAAGTCTCCACCCAGGACAAGAATAGAGAAGTCAAGTAACGTGGTTTGGCCGCCTGCATTACTATTGCAAATAAATGCATCTGGTGAGAGATCGGCAAAAGGAGCATCAATAATATCAATCACAATCGTGTCGGATCCCACACAGCCATTCGCGTCATAAAACTCGTAAATCACCGGATAAGTGCCAACCCCTAAGGCATTGGGATACACATTTCCATTGATATCGGGCGTAGCCATCCAGGAGCCACCGGGAGGATCGGCTCCCATTTGAATAGATGTATTCGAGACACAAATTGGACCCGGATCAAAAATTAAAGGTTCGGGATTTTCAAAGATGTCAAAGACGACTTGATCAATACTTTCACAGCCATAAATGCTCGTATACTCGTACGTCCCGACAAAGGTGCCTGCACCCAACAGGTCAGGATAGATGGTTCCATCTGGAGAAATATCTCCCGACCAAACGCCACCAGGCGGGTCTACTTGAACGACATAAGGCCCCGATGACTCACACAAAGGATCAATGTTAAAGATCGTGATCTTTTCCGGATCAAAGAAGTCGACAGCTATCGAATCAGTTCCAGGGCAACCTTGTGGTGTAACGGAACTGAGTGTGAGGTAATGCGTGCCTTCTTTGGAATTCGAAGGAACAAAAATGCCAAGTGGATTTGCTATTCCACCCCATTGTCCAGTTTGGGGGCTTCCATATGCCTGAATGGATGTCTGATCATTTGTGCAAAAGGGGCCAATCGGGTCAATGGTAATTACTGGCGCAGGAAATATTTGAAGTAGAAGTGAATCAACGGCGAAACAAATGCCGTCAGTAACGCTCACATAGTAAGTGTAATTTCCTGTAACTCCGGCAGGAATTGTCACGGTAGGACTTTGAATAGTCTGGTCATCCAGGTAATCGCTACCATCGCCAGATCCTTCCCAATAAAACTCATAAGGGGGTAATCCTCCATCAGGAGTAACATTTAAGGAGACCGGGTCACCACCTTCACAAATGGTGACATCTGCACTGGCAACAGCTGCCACAGAGCAAGGGGGGTCTGCGGTGCAGTCCATATAGTCTGCAGCATCGCCGCCAAAAGTCATCGTGAATCCATTACCAGTGCCGTACCAGTTATTGATGGCGAGATAGTATCCTTCTCCACCATTCACAATCAGGGGGGCAACAAATCCATCGCCGAAACCGGGGCCTTCAGAAACATCCATGGCACCATTGCCAAGGCCAGTTGCCGGACAGAACCCACAGTTAAAGGCTGCGGATGAACAACGGATTGGTGATCCCAAATCACCGCAATCCACATCCGGTCCAAACAGCGCCCAATCATAATCTTCGCCGTAACCGCCATCCGGAATAATTGAAAACTCCAGACTAAGTCCGGGAGGAGCTCCTGCGTCGATCTCGAAGTAAAACCATGCTGTATTGCCTTCAGAGGACAAGCAGCCAGGGTCATTATCGGGATCGCTGAAGTCATCGTATCCACCATTCCCCATCGGATTTCCTGCAGGTGCAGGATTGGCGCAAATTGTGGTCGCAGTTGCGCAATCATTTGCCTGGGCCAGTACGAATGAAGGAAGTAAAGAGATGCAAAAGACAAGTAGGAAATAACGCATACGGTGGGTGTTGGCTTGCTAAAATCTGTGAAACCTGGATTCAGATTCCTAAATGTAAGGAATCTATACGCTTTCTTGCTATAGAGTACGATCTGGGCTGATTCGCTGCCAAGCAAATAACTCTTCTCGATTTTGCCAATCTCTTGCTCTAGGGAAGAAAAATTTCTTTCATTGTTCTATTCCCATCGGCAGACAGGATATGGATGAAATACAGTCCAGAATGAGGTAAGGTCGTACGTGCTTCGGATTGATGTTTACCAAGAAAATCTGAATGGATCAATCTTCCTTGAAGATCATAAATATGAATACGAGATGAAGCAGCAACACCATCGGATTGGGTCACTCTCAGCTCAGCGGTACCAGGCAAAACCTCAATAGTGAATCCATTATTTCCGATCACACCACCGCCGGGAATGCCGAATTTGATCTCCTTGGATTGGGTGCATCCCTTCCCATCCGTGACCGTGACCTGGTAAATTCCTGGAGGCAGATCCGTTCTCGTTGGATCGGTGCTACCATCACTCCAAAGGAATGAATACGGCGATTGACCTTTACTGACTTTCGGACTCAGAATGGTCGGTTGACCATCGCCATCCAGACCGACCAGAAATTCGATCTGCATGGCTGGCGGGTCGATGATGGTAAAGTTTTGAGAGGTCTTGCAGCCCTTTTTATCCTTGACAAATACCTGATACAGCCCTGCATCAAGCTTGTAAGGCGGGAATTTCAGTTTGGCAGTCGTTTGATTCAGGACATCGATCGTAAATGGGGGTGTCTGTCCGAAGACATCAAACTGGAGAGTACCGGTTTTGCCTCCGGCACAAAGGGGTGGTGCACTGACCAGCTGATCGATGATCGGTCCGGTGTCTTCCAGGAGGATGGAAATGGATCTTCGGCAGCCATCCTGATCGGAGACAGTGACATGATAGAGACCAGCGGTCAGCTCCTCGGCAGCCCAAATATCGAGGTTGGGATCATGGCTCCATTGATAGGCATAGTCGGTTTGTTTGCCAGGAGGTAGGATGACGATAATTCCGGTAGGAGGATCAGAACAGGTCGGATACAGGATGGTGTCAAGGACACCT
>JAHEAU010000146.1 GCA_024642625.1 Lewinellaceae bacterium | reverse complement strand
GGTGAAATGGTGATAGGCAGAAAATCATCATAATACCGAATCGGAATATGCTGATAATCAAACCAGGGGCTCGGACAACCAGGCTGACCATTCGGACAAGCACCATCGTAAATGATTTCCCCCTTTGAGCCATTTGGAAGCCGTTTATAGACCTTGTATGACTTCCCATACTTATGCGTATGTCCCATCATGCCCCAGACAAAAGCTTCCGCTGTCGGATAAACAATGTTCTGGGAATGCGTGATGAGGTTGTTGTTATTTGGAATTGGAATATTCGGATTGACCAGTAACGTACTGTGCATTTCCTGTTTGGCTGTACCTGCGGGTTGAGTGTAAATATTCAGATAGGCTTCTGCCTGGAGGGGAAGGATGCCTGAATAATTAATGTAGTGTGAATTCAGATCGAGGATCAGATCCTTTTCCCAATGGAATGCAGTGCCTGCTGGCAACACGAGATCCTGAGCATACTGGACGGCGGCCACCAGGCCAATTCCTGAATGGTCGGCATTAAGGCGTAATCCAGCGGATACAGCGTTTGCATCGGCGGGTGAGTCGAAATCATAAATGATAAAGTGATGCGAATCATTGCCGATCATCACCTCGATCCGGTTGACTTCCAGATTTGATGGCAAGTCCAACTCATATTTCTGGTAATATTCAACTTCACCGCCCTTTGGTAAATAGAAGGGTCCCATGTGGACCTGAAATCCTTCACCGACTGCTGGAGCAGGTGGTGGGCCGTCGGGGAAGCTTTGGAGGCCACCATTTGTATAATAGTCATCAATCAGATCACGATCAAATTGGACGCCAGTTGATTTCGCGCCGTACTGGACCCATTGCCGGATAACTTCTCTTTCATTATGATTGATAGATGGGCCCCCGTATGCAGGCATCGATTGGCCATCATTTTGGGCAAGACTAAGTATCGGGTCAAGTCCACCATTGATCTTTTTGAAAAGAAAAGATTTATCAGGACGGCCTGGATAGATCAGCTTTTCACCCCGCGCTGCTGCACTTGCTGTGCTGGGAGATTTGCCCACCAGGTTGGAATACACATTGAGTGTCTTCAGATTCGTGGACAAGCCCGTTCCTTCCAGGTCCAGTCCGGCTTACTTTTGGGCATTGGAATGACAGGGCATGCATTTCTGTTGCATGACCTGATAGACTTCTGACATGGACGACTGTGCTGTCATTAAAACAGGAATCAACAATACGAGGCTGGCCGGAATAACTCTAAAAAAGGACTTGATCATGTTGTGTAGGTTTCGGTCAATGGCTCCAAAATACAGGGAATCCGTGGATGAAGCCAATTTCTTATTGTTTTGAAGGCGTTAAAAGGTCAGGATTTGAGTTTTGTCGCCAACGGAATTTACCTACCTTTGCGCATGGAACGAGTAAAAAGTCAACAGCAAGCGCCAGTCACACATCCCCAGACAGGCAGCAATTTCCTCCAATCACGTTTTGTTGAAGAAGGCCTGACCTTCGATGATGTCCTCCTGGTACCCGCATACAGTGAGGTACTTCCCTATGAGGTGGATATTTCTGCACGGGTAACTCGGGAGATCCGCATCAACGTACCCATTATATCTTCAGCCATGGATACGGTGACAGAGTCCGAATTGGCCATCGCCATCGCCCGTCAGGGTGGCTTGGGTGTCATCCATAAGAATATGTCAATTGAGGCGCAGGCCGATCAGGTGCGCCGTGTCAAACGTTCAGAAAGCGGGATGATCATCGATCCGGTTACGCTCAGCGAGCAGGCCAATGTTGGTGATGCACAGGAGCTGATGCGCCAATTCCGAATTGGTGGAATTCCCATTGTCAATTCAAGCAATAAACTCGTTGGCATATTGACAAATCGTGATCTGCGATTTGAGACGAATAATAATCGTCCCGTAACGGAAGTCATGACAAAGACGAACCTGGTGACAGCTCCGCTCGGAACAAACCTCGAACAGGCGCGGGATATCCTTCAACACTACAAGATTGAAAAATTACCTGTAGTTGGTGAAGATGGTATCCTCGCGGGTTTGATCACCTACAAGGATATCATGAAGGTCCACGATTATCCATTAGCCAGTAAAGACCCCCTTGGTCGACTGCATGTTGGTGCCGCAGTTGGTGTATCTCGCGACCTGATGGATCGGGTTGATGCATTGGTAAATGTCGGTGTGGATATGATCTGTGTAGATACAGCCCACGGTCACTCACGCGGCGTATTGGACGCAATCCGGTCAATTAAAAAGCGTCATCGCGATCTGCAGATTGTAGGAGGAAACGTTGCCACTGGTGAAGGAGCACGTGCACTGGCAGATGCCGGTGTAGACGGTGTAAAAGTTGGCGTAGGTCCTGGTAGTATTTGCACAACGCGTATTGTTGCTGGTGTCGGTGTGCCGCAGTTGACTGCCATCTTCAAGGCTTATGAAGGACTGAAAGGTACTGGAGTGCCCATCATTGGCGATGGTGGAGTGCGATATACAGGAGATATTCCAAAAGCACTGGCTGCTGGAGCCGATGTGATTATGGCCGGCTCATTATTCGCTGGCGTGGAAGAGGCACCTGGTGAGACCATTATTCTTGATGGCCGAAAATTCAAAGTGTATCGCGGGATGGGTTCCCTTGGAGCAATGGCCCAGGGATCGAAGGATCGCTACTTCCAGGATATGGAAGATGACATCAAAAAACTGGTCCCTGAAGGCATCGAAGGGCGTGTGCCATTCAAAGGTTCTGTTGCTGAAGTGATGGTTCAATATATCGGTGGTCTTCGGGCAGGTATGGGTTATTGCGGGGCTAAAAATACCGACATGATTAAGGAGGCGAAATTTGTCCGGATCACAGGTGCAGGTGTTCGCGAAAGCCATCCGCATAATATTACGATTACGAAGGAGTCGCCGAATTATACGAGGTAGAGTGTAATGGTCAGTGAAGGCTTTTGGCAGGTATGGAATCCTTTGGTTTCCTATCCGTTTGGATATCCCTAAAAGGCCACATGATGGGCGCAGATTTTTGGTTATATCACTACTTTCAGCATGCTTGAGCTTTGTGGTGGTTCCGTATTCTAATAAGAAAAGAGAAGGTGACTCTTTGTTGCCTAGAAAGTGAGTACTCTTATGGATTATTTTAGTAAAGGTTTATTATTAGCAATCCTTTTTTCGTAGCTTGTCTCAATTATTTTCAATGGACTTCAAGGTTTGAATACTTGATGAAGTCTCATAATTTCATCAAATTCGGATCATGTTCATTGGCCAGGTCATTTGGTATTCATAGCCATGAATTGCCGATTGTTGATTGGTGCCTGAATCAGGTGGATAAAGCGAAATAGGGATATTGAATATTGTGGCTAATACCAGATGAGATCATCTGTAAATAATTCGCCATGAAAAAAATTATATCCTTTTGTTTGGCATCTGCAATGTGTATTCAGTCCATTAAAGCGGAGTGTTATTTTGACCCGGAATTAAGTGGGGTGAACTTTCAATTGGAAGCGGCTTCAGTGGTCTTCGTAACCACCGCGCTTGTTAATATTGAAGCTAAATTTTATAGCACTGGATCAGAAAATCTTCATTTATTTGGAAGGGTAGGTTTTGGATACGCAGAATTGTCATCATTTACTTGTGATCGTTCATTTGCTCTAGGAGTGCCCCTTGGATTGACAATGCTTACAGGACAATGGAATCATCATTTTGAAATTAATGGTGGCGCATTTATTGGATCCTTTAGTGCAAGAAATCACGATTCTACTCTTTTTGGAAAATGTGATTATGTTGGAGCGAAAATATTGCCTTTATTTGATTTGGGATATCGCTACCAAGATCTAGATGGCGGTATTATTTTTCGCGCAAAGGCTGGGTTGCTGGGTGTTGGAATAGCCGTAGGTTATGCATTTTAATCTTGGAGAATAAATCATTGGGGCATTTGAGTGAATAGGTTTGCCTAAAGCTTTAATATCAATGTCATGAGATTGTTCGTTACGAAGCAATGGATTGATATTTGTCACTAAAGAATTGGCTGTTCGACAAAGTAGAGTTTCCGTGATTAGTTCTAAAATCGGTGATTTCCTTTCTCTTTTGTTTCAATTTGGTAACATCAACCGAAAACCTTAGACAGGCCATGCTCCTACCTCCAGACTATTATTTAACTGAGGATGTGGTCACACTTGCCTGCGATCTCCTTGGCCGAGAACTGGTATCCCGTATTGACGGATTGATGACGAAAGGGATCATCACCGAAACAGAAGCTTATCGGGGTCCTGAGGACCGGGCATCCCATGCCTGGAATAATCGACGTACAAGCCGGACAGAGATCATGTTTGGTCCGGGTGGGCGTGCCTATATTTATTTGTGTTATGGCATCCACCAGATGTTCAATGTAGTGACTGGACCTGCAGAGACTCCTCATGCTATTCTTATCAGGGCGATCAGACCATTAGAAGGAGAACAAATCATGTTGAAACGCCGCAAGTTGGCAGCACCGCATAAAAAATGGACAAGTGGTCCGGGCACTGCAGCCCAGGCGCTGGGTCTTTGCACCCGGTTGACGGGCAGCCCATTGTATGAACCTACCAGTCTGGTACAGTTATACGAGGGTAATATCCGTCCTCTCAAGGAGGAGATCCATTCGAGCCCGCGGATTGGAATCGATTACGCAGGGGAAGATGCAGCACTCCCCTGGCGTTTTCAATGGTTATCGGTGCGTTAACACGGAAAGCATTCACTGTAAAAACGCAACAAAAACCGATCTTTAGTGTGTAAACACAAAGGAATAACTTCCTGTTTCTTTCGTCGAGTGATCCAGATATGATGAAGCGTTCCCCATTCCTGTTTGTTTTATTCCTGTTGACAATTGGTCAGGCTGTAAATGCTCAAGAGGATTCGTATAACACCATATACCTTTCATTTGTCAAATCTGTCAAGTGTTACCCCTCTTCCGATGAATTGGCAGAGCCCATATTGAGACTGGGTCAGAGTGGCGCAATTATTCTGTCTTTTGATGATTTGTCGGGCGACAACAGCAACTACTGGTACGTCATCGAGCAACGAAATGCAGACTGGTCACCCGGGCAGCTTTCAGAATTTGAGTGGCTTGATGGATTCAACAACAACCGGATCGAACAGCAGTCCTTTTCATTTTCTGCGCGTACCCAGTACATGCACCACCAATTGGCAATCCCAAATCGGGATATCCAGATCAAGAAATCAGGAAATTACCTACTTAAGGTCTATCTCAATGGAGATGAACTGGCCATCACTCGACGGTTTATGGTCGTCGAAAATCAGGTTGTTATCGCTCCGATCACACGACAGGCGGCAATGATTGAAAAGGCGCAAACCCACCAGGAAATCGACTTTACTGTCGACCTTAAAAAGCTGGAGGTCCGCAATCCCCGACAGGAAATCAGGGCCGCCATAGTCCAAAATGGGTATTGGCAAGGGGCAGTGTTGGGCGTAGAGCCATTCTTTATTCGTGATCGGGTGCTCGATTTCGATTACCAGGATCGCTTGGCCTTCCCAGGAGGAAAAGAGTTTCGATTTTTTGATATTCGTAGCCTTCAAAACCGCAGCGAACGGATTGAGGATATGCGCCAAAGCCAATATCAAACCGATGTATACCTTTTTGGAGATCGAAGCCGCGCTTACAGCTCTTACCTTCTCAACGCAGATGCCAATGGAAAATTTGTCATCCAGAACTTCGATATTGGTGATGATGCCAATGTCTATGCAGATTATGCCAATGTGCATTTTCGGTATGAAAAGCCGTTGCCCTTTGATGGAAGCGATCTTTATGTCTTGGGAGCGTTCAACGATTTTCAGCCCTGGACAGACTACCGCATGGAATACAGCGAAGCAGATCATGCCTATCATCTGAATATTTTGCTCAAACAGGGATATTACAATTATGCCTACAGCCTGGTATCTGGAGAGCCCTATCTTCCTGACTTTTCAGAGACTGAAGGCAACTGGTACGAAACAGAAAACGACTATACCATCATCGTCTATTATCGGTCACTTGGAGAACGGTATGATCGGATCATCGGATCACGGTCGTTCAAGTCTTTCCAGCGCTAGAAAGCCCGTTCTCTTTGACTGCCAGATGACGTTCATCGGTCCTCAGATGATGTTCATCCAATAGTTTATGTCATCCCCCGGCATCTTGCTAATCTTGTGGTAAGATAATGAATGGTTATGCGTGGTCTGATCCTCGGTTTTTGTTTCCTGGTTGGTTTTGGTCTTCCTTTATCTGCTCAGGAGGTCTGGAATTTGGAGCGTTGTGTAAGGACCGCTCTGGACAATAATCTGGCTGTCCAGTCTGCGGACTTGAGTGTGGAGTTTTCTCTTTTGGAGCTCAAGCGATATCAATTTGCTCGCTTGCCGAACCTAAATGCATCTATGACTGGCGGATATCAATTCGGCCGAACAATTGACCCGACTACAAACGACTTCATCGAAGCCACCACGCAATACAGTAATGGCCAGCTCAATGCTGGATGGCTTGTCTTTAACGGCTTTCGCATCTCCAATAGCTTGAAGCGGGCGAAGCTCGATGCTCAGGCCAGCAAGGCCACAGCGGAAGATACCCGCAATTCTATTTCTCTATTGGTCGCAACAGCATATTTGAATGTGTTGTTTGCTGAAGAAAAATTGCAAACTTCTCGTCGTCAGGTAACCCTTTCTGGAGAACAGCTGGCACAAAGTGATAAATTAGTCCGTGCCGGAATCCGTCCTGAAAATGAGCGTCTGGCAATAACTTCTCAGTTGGCCCAATCAGAATTTCAGGTTGTGGTCAGCCAAAATGGTTTAGATCAAGCATTACTCAGTTTGAAGCAATTGATGTTAGTAGATCCCGGGACGGAAATCGTTTTTGATCGCCCGGAAATAGACCCCCTTGCACTTCCAGACCCTGGTGCATTCACTGCTGCTGCAGTGTATCAAGCGGCTTTGCAGACACAACCCGTCATTCGGGCAGCTGAATTGCGCCAGCTGAGTGCCGAGAAAGGTACAGCAATCGCCCATTCTGGATTCTATCCCTCCATCTCGGTATTTGGTGGACTAAATAGTGCATATTCAAATAATTTTCTTGATTATACCCAGCCCGATTATTCCAATACCAAGGTCACTCTAGGTCCAGATATACCTGTTATCATTAATGGTACACAAGGCACGATAGCAGAATATTCATTGAGCGGAATAACTTTTCCGACAGTCTCCTTTTCAGATCAACTCGACCGCAACTTTGGTAAAAACGTCGGTGTGAATCTGTCCATCCCGATTTATAATAATCACACAAATAAACTGGCTGTTCAACAATCCCGAATAGCGGAACAACAAGCACAGATTAGTGCGGCTCAAGCGCGACAGCAATTAAAGACAGATGTAGAACAAGCGATCCAGTCCGCTCGTGCGGCACGATTGCAGTATCAATCTGCACGGGATGCATTCAGTTCCAGTCAGGCTGCTTATCAGGCGTTGGCAAAACGATATGAACTTGGTGCCGCAAATGCAGTTGAATTTGCACAGGCCAAGGCCAATATGGACAATGCAGAAAGCCAGGTGATTATCGGAAAATATGAATACCTGTTTCGCATGAAGGTCCTGGATTTTTATCTAGGGAAATCATTGACATTGAATTGACATCCAAGTATGAATAAGATGAAAAAGAATCGGAAGATTTATTGGTGGTTGGGCGGAACACTATTGGTCCTTATTGTTGCCGTTTTAATTAAAGGCAAATCAACACCCAAAGGTGAGGAGGTCGAGCTGGCTAAGGTTGAACGTCGGACAATTCAGGAAAAAGTTTCGGCCAGTGGTCGAGTTTATCCACGGACGGAAGTGAAGGTCAGTTCGGATGTATCAGGAGAGGTTGTTGAATTGTACATTGAAGAAGGCGATACAGTTAGGGCGGGGCAACTCCTGGCCAAGATTGACCCGGAGGCTTATGTATCTGCCGTTGAGCGAGGTGTGGCCAGTGTAAATACAGCGAAAGCACAATCAGCCAATGCGCGGTCGGCTATTGAGCAGGCCCGTGCCCAAAAGGAACAAATTGAAGCGCAATTGGCCAATCAACGTGATCTCCACAGAAGGAATGAAGAACTCCGAAAGGACAAGGTGATCTCTGAAGTGGAATTCGAACAAAGCCAGGCTGCACTCCGTGGACTGGAAGCGAATCTTCGGGCTGCAGACGCCAGTATTCGATCCGCTCAGGAGTCCACCAAGGGTGCGGAATTCAGTGTCAAAAGCGCAGAAGCTTCATTGAAAGAAATTCAGACCAATTTACGTAGGACGTCTATCGTGGCACCTATGAGCGGAGTCGTTTCATTGCTCAATGTCAAAAAGGGCGAACGTGTCGTTGGCACCATTCAAATGGCAGGTACAGAGATTCTCCGAATTGCAGATTATAGTGAGATTGAAGTACAGGTAGAAGTTTCTGAGAATGATATTCTTCGCGTTACGTTGGGAGATCGTGCGGAGATCGAGGTGGATGCTTACCTGGATAAAAAATTTGCAGGTACAGTGATGCAAATTGCCAATAGTGCGGCGAATACATCCAGTATTGGTGGTGCCTTGACGACAGATCAAGTGACGAATTTTATTGTCAAGATATTGATCGATCCTGCCTCTTATATGGATTTGCAAAAAAGTACCGGACGAATGCCATTTCGTCCCGGGATGTCAGCTTCTGTTGAGATCCTTACCAATTCGGTAGAGAATGTATTGAGTGTCCCTATCCAGTCAGTAACGACTCGTGAAGAAAAAGCAGATAAAGAGGAAACGGATGCGGACCAAAAAGCCGATGGTCTTTCAAAAGAAAAGAAGAAAATAACGAAGGATATCAAGGAAGTTGTCTTTGTTGCCGTCGGTGATACTGTGGCGATGGTTCAAGTTAAAACGGGCATCCAGGATGATGCTTACATCGAAATCGTTTCCGGCTTGACCGGAGAAGAAGACGTAGTCAGTGGTCCGTATTCGGCAATTTCCAGAAAATTGGAGGCGGGAAAGCGA
>JAHEAU010000145.1 GCA_024642625.1 Lewinellaceae bacterium | reverse complement strand
CACATGAGATTCTACAGGGGAAGATGCAAACCGCCAGAACCGTAGAACATACGGATCAAGTCCGCGAGATTGCACGTAGAAGTGGGCGAAAGGAAAAAGGATTCCTGGAGGATTTTTTCAATCATGCAACTACTCGTCAGATCGGTCGGACTGTAGCGAGAGAAGTGACAAGAAGTATTTTGGGCGTACTTGGTTTGGGCGGAACTCGCCGTGGGACATCAAAAAAGAGTTAACTGAAAGTTGAAGTGTGTTTGCCTAATGGATTGATCTACCTGTTATTATCGTTTACGGGTTGTCCGATATATTGGTTTCGGTATTGCATCGTGAACTTATCCCAGGGTACTCGAAGAAAATAATTGTCAGCGAAATACATCAGTATCATCTGGAAGTCACTGGCATTTTGGTAGCCCGGAATAGGTTGGATGACATTCAATTCCTCATCAAGAAAAACGATTGTTGGATAGCTCAATCGACCGCGCATCAATTCTGCAGCTAGTTCATGGTAGCCCTTTTTCCCATTGCGTACATAGGAATAAGTCTTTCCATTGAATTCAATATCCTCGGTAAACTCAGCATCAAACTTCACTGCGATAAACCGATCATTGACATAATTGACGACATCCTCATGATGAAATGTTTTCTGGTCCATGACGCGGCACCATCCACACCACTGCGTGTAGATATCAATCATTATTTTTTTATTCTCCAGTTTGGCTTGTTGGACAGCCTCGGTGAAGTCGACCCAGTGAATCTCTGTCTGAGCGCGGACTTCAGACAGCATGGCCAGTAGGCAAGTCATTAAGAAATATTTCAGCGCAGCTTTCATTGGAACAAAGTAACAATGGAATAACTTCAAGACCAAACTCTCTTTCCACAAGATGATGGTCTTTAATAAAAGATTAACGATTCGGAATGAGGGCTTTAGGGTTTATATCGCGGATTTCTAAACCATTGAAATCTATTTGTTCCCAACACAAATAAATCTTCAGGTTCAGTAAACCCTGTCGGACCAGGTATTCCGCTACCCAGGAACTCATCTGTCGATGAAATAATTGCTTCATCCCACAAGTCTTCATCTAAAAATGACCGAATGAGCTTTGCTCCTCCTTCGACAAGAACTGACGTTTTACCTGAGGTCGCCAACAAGCTAAGTATTCCCGATAATCCGCTTTCAGCCGGTAAAATCTTTATAGAAACTTGTTCTGGCCAGTGTTGATCTGTTGAGGATTCTTGGTTTCGGATAATCCAGGTTTTGCCCGGACAGGAAAATAGAGTGAGATCTGGTTGGAGTCGATAATTGAAATCCGGCACAACCCGAAGGGGGTCACTACCCCAGAACAGCCGATTTGTCAATCTTGGATTATCAATTAACGCTGTTCGTGTCCCAATAAGAATTGAATCTACTCGATGTCTTAACCGATGTACCAAGCGCCAGGACGCAGCATTGCTCAAGATGACTTGCTTTTCTTCTTGACCGATAAAGCCATCTTGGCTGATAGCCATCTTCAGAATGACGTAAGGTCGGTTCTGCGAAACGTATGTATTCCGTGCCAGAGCCTGGTATTCACCTTCTTGTTGACGCACGTTCTCAATGACTTCAATCCCTTTCTCCTGCAGTATATGTATGCCTTTTCGATTCACGCCCGGACTTTGGTCGATACAGCTGACGACCACTTTTCGTATGCCACTTGAAAGAATCAGGTCAGTGCATGGTGGCGTTCGTCCAAAAACACAACACGGTTCCAGAGTCACATAAAGAACAGAAGTGCGAATGAGGTCCTTGTCTTCAGATCGAACAGACCGGATGGCCATGACTTCTGCATGTGCTTGACCATGGGCCCTATGGAATCCCTCTCCAATTATTCTGTCATTTGCAACCAATACTGCCCCAACGCCCGGGTTGGGTGAGGTGTCTCCTTCAGCCAGACGGGCTAAATCAAGCGCACGACGCATGTAATGATTATCCATTGGCAGATTCTAAATGCTCAGATCAAGATCAAATATCGGGATTAATGTCGGTGAACTTGATTTGGAAGGCCTACATTTGGACCGGATGAAGATTTCAACTCGTGCTGTACAAAATCAAATTGCAAAATTCGAATGATCAGGTTCTGGTTGATGACAAGGTGTACGATCGTATGTCTTCGGATCCCTATTTACAGGAAATCGGGCTTTTGGATAAACTGCGTCGACATTCAAGTGGCGTTGCTGTCTTCCAAAAGTTGTGGAGTCAATCTAGTGTAAAGTCCAAGATGACAACGATTTACCTCCATCGGTACATTGCCGAGCAATTTTTAACTAGAGAAGGATCAGAAAATTCTTCTGAAGTTGTAAGATTCATGAATGGGAATAAGCTTGATTGCCGTTTAGATAATTTGAAATGGACGACCAGGACAGACATTGCACGACGGCGAAAAGCACAAAGCAACTCCGGATATAAAGGAGTTTACAAGGAGTACAACAAATATAGGGCAGTGATCAGTTATGAACAACAGAATATCCATTTAGGTATGTTTTCTTCTGCTCAAGAAGCGGCTAGTGCTTATAAGAAGAAGTCGGAAGAACTTTTTGGACCAACTGCAGATTCAAAAATCATCTGATGACCTTGATGAAGAAATGCCCACTTCTATCCAAGAAATACCTCTTCCTATCAGAAATTAGTAAATTTGTTCTAGGAGCTAAAAATCAGGCTACTGTATGGGATGGTTTAAACGATTGAAAGAGGGAATCACGACGGCTACAAAGCACAAGAAAGAGGCACCTGATGGCGTCTGGTATAAGTGTGATGTCTGCAAGGAAGCTTCTACAATGAAGGAGATGAAAGAAAATGTCTTTCTATGTCCCCATTGTGATGCCCACACTCGAATTGGGTCCTACGATTATTATGATTTGTTGTTTGATGGCAAATACGAAGTGTTGTTTGATAATCTGACCGCATTGGATACGCTTGAATTTGTGGATATTAAACCATATACACAACGATTGGAGGATGCTGTATTGAAGACAGGACTGAAAGAGTCTATGTCTGTAGCAGAGGGAAAAATCAATAAGCGCCCACTAGTTATTGCAGCAATGGATTTTCGCTTTATTGGCGGATCAATGGGCGCTGTGGTTGGTGAAAAAATTGCAAAGGCTGTCGACCACTGCATCGCACATCAATTCCCATTGATGATTATCTCCAAATCTGGAGGAGCACGTATGATGGAATCTGCGTTTTCACTGATGCAGATGGCCAAAACATCTGCCAAGTTATCTCAATTGGCTGCGGCAAAGTTGCCCTATTTCTCCCTGATGACCGATCCTACCACTGGAGGAGTAACGGCTTCATTTGCAATGTTGGGCGATGTCAATATGGCTGAACCAGGTGCCTTGATCGGTTTTGCAGGACCGAGGGTTATCCGTGAGACCATCAAGCAAGACCTTCCCGATGGTTTCCAAAACTCAGAGTTCTTAATGGAACATGGATTTATGGATTTCATTATCCATCGTAAAGAATTAAAAGATCGATTGTCTGACCTCCTCCTGCTTTTTGGCAATGCAGCCGCTTAGACATTATCAATAATAGTCACTGCAATTTGTGATCTGGAAGTAGTTATCCTTTAAAACGAATAACAGACGAAACTCTTCTCCAAAGGCTGGAACGATTCCATTAAGTCATCAATCCATGCATGACCATATCGGGCAATCCAAGGCAAACAGTTTTCAGTCCGTTCCTGCAATGATCCATTAGGGCGAATTCGATCAAATACACCCCGGATCTGTGTGAGTTCCATATCATGGACATTTTTCAAGCCTCGTGTCATTTTTCCTTCCAGATTCTGAAGCAATTTATCGATTTGTGTTTCGGCTGCCTCAGCACTCCGCTCCAGAGTAGGTTCAATTTCGGCGCATTTTGAGCGTACGGTTTCCATCAACTCATGCATTGCTTTCCGTTCCGCTTCGAGATCGCTGCTTATTTCTGATCGTTCGTGGACAAACTTTTGAAGGACACGTTCCAATGGCTGAAAAGTGGTCTCGATAGGTAATCCCAGTTTGATCAGTTTTTGTTTGGTGCCTTCATCCAACAACAAAGCAGAATGACGGCGCACAAGAATGGGGAAAGGGATATTGAAGTGGGAAAATAAATCGCGAAGCTGAACCCAATAAGCCAATTCGCCACCACCCCCGACAAACGCTATATTGGGCAGGATGGTTTCCTGAAGTAACGGCCTCAGTATAACATTTGGACTGAATCGTTCAGGATATTGATTCAATTCCTTGATTAAAGCATCGGTTGACCACATACGTGAACCACTTACCGTGCGGAAAACATTCTCGTCAAATTGTTCAATCCGTTCTCTCTGTTGGTCCAGATAAAACAAATTGATGTCGCGTACATGAGCCTGCTGACTGAAACCGGCCTTTTCCAAAGCGTCAAGTGTCTGATGCACGATTGGTTTGGCAATAGACTTAATCAGTTCAGATTCGAAAATAGAAATGCATGTTGACTTCGCAATCGGTGAATCCAGGTCTAAAATGACCAGTCCATAGTGTCCGAGGAGCTGATGCAGAAAATAAAAGGTGGATTGACCGAATGTCCGATCAGTTGAATAGCTGCTCCGAAGCAAATCGATCACTTCAGCTCCATACGGTAATGGCCCGAAAAGTGTCTCTGCCTGATTCATTAAAGATGAAATATTGCCAAGCGGCATCCTGCCTACAGGACCACCATCTCTTCCGGATTCCCAGGTGAGTTGTTCTGAAAAAAATCGGACATGTCGAACCTCTTCATAATCGTGATCCTCGCTTCCCAAGACATATACGGGCACAACATGATGACCTTTCAGCCATTCACTGGCGGCCCTTGCCAATGAAATTGCAGTAAGGGCTTTATATAAAAAGTATAGAGGGCCGCCAAACAAGATCGGCTGATGAGCTGTAGTGATAGTGAGTGCATGGCCAGAGGATAACCCCTCAATATTGGCTCGCAATATTGGATTCAAATTGACTCCGGAATACTGTTTTTTCAATAGCTCAGCCAATTCGGCCCGATGGGCATACTGACCCAATTTTGCCTTAGCGGATTGGTGGAATGATTCGCTATTGGCTGGCAGTCCGAGGAATGGACTCAGTTTGGGATCACCTGCGCTAAACCGTTGATCAAAGGATGAGAAGAAATCCAATTCAGCAATGGGGAAGGATTGGATGCGGGACTGGCTTGAATGTGGCATGGATGTAAAAATGCAAAGAAGCAGTTGATTGTTCAACATCACCACATCACAGTGAACTACCTTTGTGTTATGCCGGAGATATTGGAACCCATCGAATTTCTGAATCGTCAAAAACAAGGTGTACCAATTCTGGATGTAAGGTCTCCATCAGAGTTTGCACATGCCCGTATTCCAGATGCCATTTCCTTCCCTCTTTTTACTGATGAAGAGCGACACGATATAGGGTTTCTCTACAAACAGGTTTCCCAATCTGCAGCCATGGTGAAAGGGCTTGAAATTGCTGGACCGAAAATGGCAGATTTTGTTTTGCGTGCCGAATTAATTTCTCCTGAGAAGGAGGTTGGAATGTACTGTTGGCGTGGCGGTAAACGGAGTGAAAGTATGGCTTGGCTTCTTGGAAATGCAGGATTTTCAACGATTTTACTGAAGGGTGGATATAAAGCTGCACGTCGGTTATTCATCAATTTTTATTCGAAAAGGTATTCATTGGTCCGAATAGGTGGTCGGACAGGATCCGGAAAAACACGCATTTTGCATGCTTTGAAAGAATCGGGCCAACAAGTCATTGATCTTGAAGGAATGGCAAATCATAGAGGTTCAGCTTTTGGCCACTTGGGGTTGGATGCTCAGCCAAGTAATGAGTTTTTTGAGAATTGTATTGGAGAGGCACTGCTTCAAATGGACCCTGGCCAGTTAATCTGGATTGAGGATGAAAGTCGCCATTTAGGCAAACGAACAATACCACAACCTTTTTGGCAATATTTGACCAATGCACCAGTCATCCATCTGGACGTAAGTGAAAATGCTCGTGTTCAAGAGATTATGTTCCAATACGCCAGTCTGGAATTGGAAGGGTTGAAGGACGCCTTTCGACGGATCAGCAGACGAATGGGGCCACAATTTGTCAAACAAGCTTTGGACCGGTTGGAACACAATGACCTGGAAGGCGCTACACGAATTGCCCTGACGTATTATGACAAATCGTACGACTTCCACCTGAAGAATCAAACCTTCGGTCCTGTAATCAATGTCCAAATTGAGTCATTGGATATTCCATCAATCACAATGCAATTAATCGAAATCGGTCAGAAAAATTTAGATAAATGGATGATCAGCGACTGACACTATATAGCCATGGATCAGGATGTGGATGCAAGATTGATCCGCAGATATTGAATCAAATCCTTTGTGGGACGTCTGATTTCCCTTCCGATACCAGATTGTTGGTCGGTAACGAACATCGTGATGATGCTGCCGTTTTTGATCTTGGAGATGGATCTGCCTTGATCAGTACGACAGACTTTTTCATGCCCATTGTGGATGACCCATTTGATTTTGGTCGAATTGCAGCATCCAATGCAATCAGTGATGTGTATGCTATGGGAGGTAAACCGCTTTTGGCTATTGCCATCCTTGGTTGGCCGGTGAACCAATTAGGTCCAGAGTCAGCTTCAAGAGTGTTGGCAGGGGCCCAAACGATTTGTCAGGAAGCTGGAATCGTTCTTGCTGGCGGGCACAGTATTGATTCCGTAGAACCATTTTTTGGATTATCTGTCAATGGTCATGTTGCCATTCAACATATCAAGCGAAACCAAGGAGCTCAGGTTGGAGATCTAATTTACCTCACGAAACCTCTAGGTGTAGGTATTATTACGACAGCGAATAAGTTGGATCGTCTGCGAGAAGGAGATTTGAAAAAAGCATGCCATGTGATGGTCGGTCTAAACAAGATCGGGATGGAACTCGGGAGTCACTCGTGGGTCCATGCCATGACTGATGTCACTGGATTTGGACTGTTAGGGCATTTGTTGGAGATCTGCACGGCAAGCCATGCCAGTGCATTGATTAACTATGCAGATGTACCACTTATCGACCGGGAGAGGCTTGACTATTATCAGAAGATGCAATGTGTACCTGCAGCTACTGCTCGAAATTGGTCCAGTGTTCAACCGTTTGTCAATGACATACCCAACACTGTATGGCAGATATTGTCTGATCCACAAACCAGTGGTGGATTATTGATTATAGTGGATCCGAAAGCGCAACAAAACTTTGAGGATATCGCCACAAAAAGTGGACTTTCTTTGCAACCAATCGGTGAAATAATACAGGGATCAAGCCCACTTATTGAAGTTCAATATTAGGGTAGCGGCTTCTTGTTAACCCAGTTTCACGTTGGATTTGAACACGCGTCTGGGGCAAAATCTAAAAGACAAATCCAAGAGAAGTGATGATCCGGCTCGGATGATTACTGAGCGTATAATGATCTTCGAAAATAGTTAAATGATCACCATACCGGTAAAAATTTCCTTCATATCTGAGGTCCAGATTGAATTTCCAAATGTCAAAACCAATTCCGGCTTGCCATCCCCACAATAGATCATCCCATTTCTCTTTGATGCCTGCAACGCTGCTCAATTCGGAAGAACTGTTAATAAATACATGACCGACTGGACCAGCCTGGATGTTCAGTATACCCATATCTAAACCAAGCATGAAGGGAATATCCAGATATTGATAAGTTTCGGAGAGCACCCTGTCAGGTAGCGATGAAGAAAAGTCATATGTGGTGGTATTCGAATTCAGCAGTGCTTCCGGCTGAATAAAGAATTTGCCGATGTATCCTTTGAGATATGCACCTAAATGAAAGCCATATTTGGCTTCTTTGATGCGCAGTGAAAAATCTTCTATGCCTTGGGGGTCCTGGTACTGAATTTCTTTTGAATTGGTCAGCTGGGTTGAATTGAAACCGATTTTGATTCCAGCTTTTAGTTGGGCAAAGCCCGACATGGGCAATAGAAGAAGACCAGAGAGGACTAGAATAAAGGGTTGTCGCATGAATCGCTCATTAATATACCTGGAAAACGATCTTACGGCTATTGTGTACCAGGAGTTGCGGAGAAATATGATAACCTTAACCGAAGATACAGTGTGATGCGACTATTACGCGCACCCTAGGTTGATAGTGTAAAGGTGATGGAAGCATGGTACTTTTACGACTTGGACAGATTCAGTTTTCAAAAGAGGTAGAAGGTCTTGTATATGGAATGTACGTTTGTCGGGAGTTATCCATCTGTGGACAAAATGCCGCCTGATGGTTTGCCGGAGTTTGTTTTTATAGGCAGATCAAATGTCGGAAAGTCCTCATTGATTAATATGCTTGTTGGTCAGAAAAATCTGGCGCACACGTCGTCAATGCCCGGAAAGACTCAGATGATCAACTTGTTCCAGGTGGACAATGCATATCGTATTGTTGATCTTCCAGGATATGGATATGCCCGTTTATCCAAGAAACATCGAAATTCCTTGATGACCATGATTCGAACCTACCTTCGGGACAGAGAAGCATTATTTCTTGTTTTTCAACTTTTGGACATTCGAGTGAAGCCTCAAAAACTGGATTTGGATATGTTGTACTGGTTGGGTGATCAAGGGATTCCAGCTTCCTTGTTGTATACGAAAGCAGACAAGTTGAAATCGCTTGAAATAAAGGACAGCCTGGAGGCATATGAGCTGGAAATCCTGAAGTCATGGAATAGTATGCCGACGTCATTTTTGACCTCTGCTCTGGTAGGGGAGGGGAGACAATCGGTTTTAAACTATATTGCAAGCTCTCTATCCAGCGATCATTAGTATGCGGTCAGACTACCACAAATACCCACCGATTGAGCCTGATATCCGCCAGTGGCCAGTTTACTTGCTTAGCCAGGATCGGGATCATTTCATTCGTCAGATGCGGACGTTTGTTTTCAACCAGTTGACAGCAAACCAAACTAAATCTGTTAAAGCTTTGGTTGATCGAGCATTGTATAT
>JAHEAU010000144.1 GCA_024642625.1 Lewinellaceae bacterium | reverse complement strand
GTTTCAATCTTTGCGTCTTAGCGTTTAACTACCCGCCATAACTCCCTCCTTCGGCGGGCAAGCCTCGACTTCAACAGGCAATTCTTTGGTGACGGATATATATTTAAATTCAATCTTCGCGTCTTTGCGTCTTAGCGTTTAACCTGGACCCACTATCTTTACAGCTTAACAGACCTTCATATGAAATACGGAATCCTGCTTATCGCCCTATCCAGCCTGCTTTGGTCATGTGGATCGAATACGGATGTCAATGCAGATGGTGCAGCCGAGGCCGCTATTGATAGCCTGCATTTCGGCGAAGTCATCACTCCAGATGGTGCCATTACCATGGACGAATTATTAGTCCAGTTGGCTACATCGGATAGTGTATCGACGAAGGTCCGCGGACTGGTCACTTCTGTTTGCCAGGTGAAAGGTTGCTGGATGACAGTCAAGGCGCCAACAACAGAGAATGCTCCAGAGATTTTTGTCCAGTTCAAGGATTATGAGTTCTTTATGCCGTTTGGCCTGGCTGGCTCGGAAGTGGTTCTCGATGGCTATGCGTATCGGGAGGTCACCAGTGTCGATGAGCTGAAGCATTATGCCGAGGATGAAGGTCAGACTGCGGAGCAGATCGCAATGATTACAGAACCGGAGGAGGAGTTGAAGTTTATGGCGAACGGTGTGGTGATAGTGCAATAGTCACATACTTTTAATGAGATACCCTTTCAATTGAAACGGCTTTCTCATTTTATTCATTCCCGTCCCAATGCCCTTCCCGACCCGATCGATCCAGCCGGATCAGTTTATTCCCGAATGGAAAAGCTCGGATGGAGCCATCCTCCTGGATGTCCGCACCCCGGAAGAATATAGTGGTGAAGGCACATTCCCAAAGGCGAAGAACCTGAATTACCTGGACACCACATTCGAGCTAGCCATTGAATCCCTGGATCGCCTGGTGCCCTACTACATCTTTTGCGATACGGGAAAACGCAGCAAGCTGGCGTGCGAACTGATGGCCTCCAAGGGGTTTGTCCTTGTTGCCTGGATGGAAGGAGGTCTGGATGGGTTGAATTAACCGTTTCCGACATTATGATCTCTGAATTAGCGTGATTTCTTGGCGTTCCTTTGGCTAATCCAGCAGCCATTTCCTTATTTTTACCGGATCGGCATCCTCCGAACCAATTTTCTTTTGACGAAATCACCCCTTATGAAAGCACTGTACATCATTTTGTTAATTACTGCATTTGCATATTCTGGAATGGCCCAGGATGGAACACTCGACTCAACATTTGCTGACAAAGGCATCCTTGCATTTGACCTGAATAAAAAATCAGATACCGGCCATGGACTGGCAGTCCAACCAGATGGCAAGATCCTTGTCAGTATGTCTGGTAGTCTAATCACCAAATTTGACATCGTCCTCATCCGGCTACTTGAAGATGGAACATTGGACACCACATTTGCCAATAAAGGCATATACAATTATGGCAACCCGGATGAAACAGATCTGAATTATGGGGTTTCTCTCCGTGCTGACGGATCCATATTTGTCTTTGGAGGCTACGGTGTAACTGCACCAAATACTGACCTGGTTTTGATCAAACTGGATAAAGACGGAGTCCCCGATCCATCTTTTGGTACGGATGGCGTCTTCCTTTATCCTTATGGTGAAGGAGAAGAGTATATTCATGCGATTACATTCACTCCGGACGACAAGATCCTCTTTGCAGGTAACAGTTCTGAGCCCGGTGTCAACGGATCCAGACATCTTGTTGGCCGAATCAATGCGGATGGCACCCTTGACACATCCTTTGGTGACCAGGGTTTTTATCTCTGGAATAAAACCGGCGGATCTAACGAACTCTGGGAAATCGATCTGCTCAATGATGGCGGCGTGCTTGTTTGCGGTCGGATCGTGCCTGCTGGAAAATACAGACCATGTCTTTACAAACTGCAACCAGATGGCGCCGGAATTGACTCCTCATTTGCAATTAATGGTGAAGTTCTTGCCCCTTTTGAGGGCACAGCCTATAGCATGCAAATTCATCCAAATGGACGGATCTTGCTGTCTGCAGCTAATGCAGGAAGCATGGGAAATGATCTCCTCGTACTGGCTTACAATCAGGATGGCACAGAAGACGTGACTTTTGGAACCGACGGCGTTGTACTTGTGAACAACGACATTAATGATGTCGGTCTTTTCATTGTTGTTCAAGAAGACGGCAAAATCATTGCAGGAGGCGAATCCGGAGGTACACTGTTCATGGGAAATCCACGAGCATATTTCACAGTCCGGATGGATGAAGACGGAATCATCGATCCTTCCTGGGGAGGAACAGGAATGGTATCCACACAGGTATCCGACTTCTTTGCATTCGCTAATGACTGTGCCATTCAACCAGATGGAAAGGTACTTCTGGCAGGAGCTGGGGCTACGAACACAGGGAATGACTGTTTTATCGTCCGCTATAACAATGGAGAGACAACTGGCGTGCAGGTACCGACCTCGTTGCCGGTAATGATTTCTCCTAATCCCGCTACTGATCAATTGGTTCTTGATGTGCCAGCTGGACCTTTACGAAATTACTCGATTTTCCATAGCAATGGTCAGCAAATGAATACGGGTGTCCTTGCTCCAAATCAGATCCGTTTTCGGATTCCGATTGATCATCTTGCCGCAGGTACGTATTTTCTCGTGGTTCAGGGCCCGGATGGCATCGGGCGTCAATTATTGATCAAGCATTAATTCCTTTTTCTGGAAACCGTCCGGAACCAACTATGCGTCCGGACGGTTTTCTATTTTTACTGTGTTATGATGAACAGTGTCTCTAAGAGATTTACCAATTTAATTTTCCTTGTAGTCTTTGCGTTAAGTCATACCGTGCAGGGTCAAAACCTGATCCCGGATCCTGGTTTCGAAATCTGGGATGGAACAGTCGGCAATCCACCGAATACAATGGCCCCGCTGACTTTTTGGTATAATGCCAATGGCACACCCGATCATCATCATGTGGATAATGCAGCAGGAAGCAACCTGACCAGTCTATTACCTTGTCCCACAGGGAATGGAAATACAGAATGTGGAATGCCTCATTCAGGCAAAGGAGTCCTTGGATGTTGGAAAGGAAATGGAACAGATGGAACCAAGGAATGGGCAGGCACGCAGCTTCTGGAACCACTTGTCCCGGGCGCGTGCTACAAGGTGTCTTATTGGGTTCAAAACAAGGAGGACAACCCCAATTTTCTGATGTTGACCAATCAATGGGGCATCTTCTTCTCCAAAACAATGACGCCAACCTTCAATCCCAATTTGATAAACTACGCTACCAAAGCGGATCAATTTGTGACCTGTACAGAAGTCAATGACGGCACAGAATGGACTTATGTCGAATTTACCTACACGCCAAGTGATGCATACACTTATGCTTATGTGGGTTATGTTGGCAATGTATCCTCATCCATTTTCACTGCATGGAGTAGTGATTTTATGATTGGTTTTTATGCCTGGTTTGATGATATCCTTATTGAGCGTTTCGAGCCAACTCTCACTGCTTCTTCTAACCAGACCATCTGCCTGGGAGACAGCCTTTTTCTGACTGCCAGTTCAAACTACGCCGTCGAATGGACAGATGGAAGTACGAAGGATACCGTTGATGGCATTTGGGTCAAACCAAAAAGCACAACTACGTACTCAGTGCGGACGCTGGACGGGAGCAATTGTTCACTCTCAAAGGATATTACTGTAACCGTCATAGGCAACACGATCAATCCATTTTCAGAATCCGTGTGTGCGGGAACAACTCCGTTTTTACTCAATGATGTTGCCGGGGCTGGAACCTGGATCGGACCCGGAATTACCCAATCGTCCAACGGCCTGTTTGATGCCGGGGTGGCCGGACCAGGAATTCATTTGATTCAGTTCAGACCCGATGGTGATTGCACCCTTGGATACCAGATTCAAGTTGAAGTACTCCCTGCACCAATCATTGATTTTACAGTCGACAAACCGGTGGGTTGTCCACGACATACGCTCCAGTTTTTTGATCAAAGTAATCCTCAAGCCGCATCGGTATTTTGGGACTTTGGCGATACTTCGACAGGCGACACATTCAATGATCCTGTCAAAGTCTATTTTGAATCCGGGTGGTACGATGTGACATTAAATGTTTATTATTCAACTTATTGCAAAGCCTCCGTGACCAAAGATTCTTTCGTGCATATTCTGGCCCCTCCAAAAGCGGATTTTACTTACTCTCCTACAGAACCGACAAACCTCGCTCCCCTTGTTCAGTTTACGGATGCCTCTACTGGCGAACCACAGTCCTGGCTCTGGAATTTTAATGATGGCGGAACAAGCGGTTCAATTAACCCTTCCCACAGCTATTCTGAACCTGGGATTTATCCTGTTACGTTGGTTGTAACCGGAGCTGAAGGATGCGCTGACAGCCTGACAAAGACCATAATTGTCCGGTGGGATATAAAGTTGTTTGTACCTACTGCATTCTCGCCAAATGAAGACGGCATTAATGATGTTTTTCGACCATCAGTCATCGGACCAGTCGAAACATATCGTATGCTGATTTTTGACCGATGGGGGAACCTATTATTTGAATCACTGAATTCGCTTGATGGCTGGACCGGTGAATCAAGTTCGGGCAAGCAATTAGATCCAGGTGTCTATCTCTATACAATCGAAGTATCTCCACTGATGATCTCCAATTTGAGTACACCACCGAAGGTTGTTTCTGGCGAAATCAACTTGATCCGGTAGCGCATTTTTTACCGGTAATTCACACTTTTGACATAGATTCAGGTTCACCAATTGTCTCTTCCTTACCTTTAGGTAATGAGCACGATAAAGGACCAACGAGTAGAGATCTTGATCAATCGGCAGAAGTTCATCTTGAGAGGTGGCTTATTTTCAATACTGGCCTTGATTGGTGTCTGGTTGTTTCTCTCTTATGCCCATAGTCAGACATTCATGACGCCCTGGGTAATGCAGTTGGGAGCGGCCATACTCACATTTATATTTGGTATTCTCGCAACGAATGACCTGCAAAAGGGACTTGGCAATCCAGTTGGTCTGGTAATCACACCAGAGGGTTTCATTGATCACGCTAGCAATTTAGGAATTGGACTCATTCGTTGGAAAGATATCAAGCGGATCTGGGTCAATGAAGAACTGTCAGAAGAAACGATTCTGATCGAATTAAAAAAACCGGATAGTTTGAATAAAAAGACAGTCAATCCTCTCCAAAAAAATTTGATGAATACAAACATCAAATTACATGGAACACCCATTGTTATTCAGACTACGCATTTGATGATTCATCCAGTTCAACTTTTCACTGAATTGGAAGGACGACTCTAGAGAACTTCACTTTTCAACTCTGCTGAGAAATGGTCAAAGGAATCCTTAAAGATAGAATCATAATCAGTGACCATTTTTCATTCCTTCATGATGGCCTGCCGTAAGGATTCATCATGGATACCAGCAGCAACATTCGCATTATTCCTTTTTCTTCGTTTTCGCCTGCTTGATACTATCCACCTTATTCTGGTTTGGCCCCTTTGTATTGTAGGGATTAACGATTGGCTTATCTCTGGGCGCCGTATTCGGATTAGATTCGACTTGAACACTTCCAGGCTTCACCTCCTGCCCATTTTGAGGAACACCAACCTGTCCTGGACTGATGGTATCCGTATCTACAGTTGCCTTGACCTCTTCTATGGGATGACTGGCAGGATCCTGAACTTGTTTATTCGATCCATTTCGATCGCAACCTGAAAATGCCCACAACAAGATTATTCCCTCAATGGACAAGAACCAATTTTTCATTGGAGATTATTTTTTGGTCATTTGAAATGCGAATAAAATACGTACCGTCTGCAAGAGATGCCGGTTGGAAACCAAATTGATTTTCACCCTGCCTTACAGTACCACTGTAAAGGACGTGAATAAGACGACCAGAAAGGTCAACTAACTCAACAAGAACGGGCATAGTTTCCGGACTTGAAAAGATGACATTAAACCGATCTATTCCTGGATTGGGATAGAGGCTGACAGACGTAATATCTGACTGTGCATTTTGGATGGGCACTGGTCCACCTGAATGAACTTCCGCAATTCGAGTATTCCAGCCACCTTGAGCATTACCATACATTCCATTCACATACACAGATGGCGTTGTTGAACTAAAATTGCGGCAGCACCCGGTGTAGTCACCCCACCGTTGAACGATTTCTCCCATAAAACAATCAACATTATCCTGCTCATAAATATGCGTTGAATTAGACCAATTCATGTCGTGATCTACATTTACGACTCGGATTTGAGGGCTAAAGGTATTACTTGTCCTGCCAAAACCAATCATTACAGATCGATCAGTGGGGGAGTTAGCAAAGGATGCTACAGCAGGATAAGCATAATCATAACCGACATATCCGAACAAACTGGACGTATTTTGTTTTGTCGCCACATTCAATCGATTGTAATTAATCCCACCATATCCATTCCCGTAATCCGAATGAAAAACAAAATGAATAATACCATCCAGATAAAATCCACTCAAGGCGCGGCAGTCATTCATATCAAGTTTACATTTTGACAAGCCACTTTGCAATGCATTTCCAGCCAACTCATAACTTGTCGTTGAAATCGATGTATGCAGAATTTCAGGGTTCTGATCAATATCATCAGTGATATCATAAAAACTGATTGTATTTCCACCGGTGTTATCTGTTGCCACAAGATAAATACCAGGCCCATACGTGCTGGACAGCCCATAGCTGACAGGAAGAATTGTAAAATTGTGGCCGACAAGATTAGTATAATAGAGATAATTTAAATTCAGCCCATCATAACCAGCCTGTTTGTCCAATTGCAAAACGACCGCACCTTCAGAGTCATTTTGACTAAACATGTTTGCTGTAAGAAATAAATCATGCCCGGAAATGGCAATTTTAGGATAGTCAAAAAAATAGCCATTTCCTGTCGGGTCTCCAGCAAACTTATACGTCCACCAGCCATCATGAGGATCCGCCGACTCTGAAAATAAAATCGCAATTTCATTGTCAAGATCCGTTCCACACTCTTGCATATACATAATGAATCGGCCGGCTTCGGGATCAAAAAGTACAACTGGGTCACAAGGAAACCAGTCACTGGATTCACCAATCAATGCTTCAAGTGATTGATAAAAATCAACAACGCCATTCTTGGCGTATACAATGTTGGAATTACAAACACTGACTATAATTCCGCTTGGAGAAATAGCAATATTGTTATCTGCAGGATATGAGCCGTCAAATATATTCCCATCATAATTCAATCCAACTTCAGGTACGACGGCTGTTGAGGCCTCTGTTTCAACTTCACCCCGGTCGGTTGGTATGAACTGAGATTTCAATTCACTCTTCAACTCTTTGATCTCTTCCACTTTTTCTTGATCCGGGCCTTCATGACGATGCTCTTTGTATAAATACGTCATCTTGGGTTGAAGATTCAAGTCCAAGGTCTGGGGATTAACAAAACCACTACAGGCGAGGGTCTTCACCTCGGATCGCTCCCCTCCAATCTGCATATTTGCCGCCGTTACCTTTGGCTTTACTTCCTGAGCTACTACTGAGCTTTGAGAATATAAGAGTATGAATACGAGGATAATAAGTCGCATCTTGGTTGAATTTGAGATGTGAAAATTAGATCTTTGACCGAGTACTTCCAAAGCTAATAAAATAAATTCTTTCCTACTACTGAAAATCTGAAACATCTATTGAATCCAAAGGCCCCCGATCACAGATAAAAGAGATTACTTTCACGTCCAAACCAACTTTTGATATTGATGCGCGCATCTGAAATCATAACAAATACGATACATTTTGTTCAAGCCAGGTTAAAAGCTGCTGAAGGAGGCCACGATTGGTGGCATACTCATCGCGTGCGAACAAATGCCTTGCTGATTGCTCAAAGCGAGCAAGTGGACCCATTCATTATTGAGCTCGCTGCATTACTACATGATATTGCCGATTCAAAATTTCATCATGGCGACGAGGAAATTGGTCCGCAAACCGCACAGCATTTCTTAACATCGCTCGGGGTAGAATCGGTTGTTGTAGACCATGTGGTCAACATCATCCGGTTTATTTCTTTCAAGGGTGGTCACAATGAAGACGGATTTCACTCTCCGGAACTAGCTGTTGTTCAGGATGCGGATCGACTGGATGCCCTGGGAGCGATTGGCATTGCCCGCGCATTCAACTATGGAGGGTATAAAGGTCGTAGCTTATATGATCCGGATATACCTCCCAATTTACAAATGACGAAGGAAGAATATAAGAACAGTGCTGCCCCGACAATCAACCACTTTTATGAGAAACTCCTCTTACTCAAAGACAAAATGAATACGGAAACGGGTAGAAGACTGGCAGAGGATAGGCATCGATTTATGCAGGCCTATCTTGACCAATTTTACAAGGAGTGGAACAGGGAGGATACAAATGAATAAATGTCAACTTACAAATCAAGTTGCAACTTCCATGAAATCACCCAACAGAAAATCCGATAATATCATTTAGCTCAATATTCCATCCACCTACAATAGGCAATACACGGTTGACGGTAAGAAATATTAACGGAATTTTTAACTAATTCATTTTTTTTCGCGGTTTCTTATCAACCCCTTAAACTTTGAAGCGATTGCAAGCAAGACTCGAATGATATCCTTTTCATCAGTCCCGCGGATTCGACTCCTGTCAATTGCCATTATATCCTTCGTGTAGAGCACTTCGTTAATTAGCTGAGTTTGGCCAGGAAAAACGCGAACTCAATATTTTTGTGAACGACTGATCTGAAGCTATTAAAGGACATTTATTACCTGGTATTCTGGTTCACATTTTGTGCATTTGTACACCTTAAAACTATTCATTATCTCGTCTTGTATTGGACGACCAACAAAAAAACAAGACCACCAGAAACTCTCTATCCAAAATAATTTATCTCGTAGGAATTATTGTTCTTTCGATCAACTAGGTGGCACTGCGATTGGTTTTATCGGCTTTCCAAATAAGGCACACAAAATTGAAT
>JAHEAU010000143.1 GCA_024642625.1 Lewinellaceae bacterium | reverse complement strand
TCGTACCTCAGCCATGGGAATTAATGGGTTTCAATCATTTTAGGTACACTGCCTTTCAGCGTTCCGTCCAAAGAACTCAGGTGTTTGGTAATTTCTGATTGCTGGTGGTTGACAATGGCCTCGGAACGCATTTTCAAATACTTCGACCGCATTTCCTTGACATCCTGTTTCAGTGCTTGATATTCTCGAACACGACCTTGGCCTTGGTGGACAATAGAAATATAAAGGAGGATCAATGCGGCTAAAAACCCGAAAAAATGCAGATTCCGCAACAGATAATTTGCACCTGTTTGTGGGAGGACGAGATAGTCTTTGAATTTCCAGCTTCTCATACTTGCTCTATTTTCCTGGCTACGCGCATTTTGGCGCTATGAGCCCGTGAATTTCGTTCTTGCTCCTGCCCGCTCGGCAGAATTGGATTTTTTGTCAAGACGTCAAATGGCCGATGGATATGGCCGTAAAAGTCTTTTTCTGGTTCGCCCGATATCTTTCCACTTCGAAAGAAGCGCTTCACCAGGCGGTCTTCCAGGGAGTGATAGGTCAAAATCACTAATACACCGCCTGGGTTCAAGATCTTCAATGCACCTACCAGCATTTCTTCCAATGCCAGCATTTCCTCGTTTACTGCGATCCGCAATGCCTGAAAAACCTGGGCCAGGTAACGATGCCGCTCACCTCTAATCAAAGGTTGAAGCACCTCCAATAAATCACCGACAAGTTTAAACGGGCGTTGGTGTCGAAATTGAACAACCGCTTGTGCTACAGTTCGGGCATTGCGGACTTCACCATATTCTCCGAGCAACTTTTGAAGGGGCCCAGGTTCCAGTTGGTTGAGCAAATCTGCAGCTGTCTGTCCCGACCTGGTATCCATCCGCATGTCCAGGTCCATCTGGGGAAACCGATAGGAAAACCCTCGTTCTGGCACATCAAATTGATGAGAAGAAACACCTAAATCGGCTAAAATGCCATTGACACCTAGTATGCCGGAAAACCGGGTAAACCGCTCGATATGCCTGAAATTGTGTGGAATGAATGTCAACCGACTGTCTTCTGGCACATTGTTTTGAGCGGCTTCATCCTGGTCAAAAGCCAGTAGACGCCCTTCTGGGCCCAATGCATTCAAAATATGTCGGCAATGTCCACCGCCTCCCAGTGTTGCATCGATATAAATCCCGTTTTCAAGAATCTCTAACGCCTGAATGCTTTCATCCAGGAGTACCGGAACATGGTATTCATTCTCTCCCATGACACCGGTTATTGATTGGATTTGTACAGGTTGGCAAAAAACTGTTCGGCCAATGCAGCAAAATCTGCCGGATCCATACGCTTCTCTTCGAAGGTTTCTGTGCGCCAGATTTCGATCTTATCACCTTGACAAATCAAGCTGACTTCCCGATCGACATCTGCATATTCCAGTAAAGCTTTGCTGAGTAGAATCCGGCCAGAGCCGTCCTTGGACAAAGGGTAAGACTCACGAAAGAACTCACGTTTAAACTCCCGAACGGATGCCATAAAATCAGGCGCAGCATTCAACTGATCTGTAAACCGGGTCCACACTGCCTTCGGATAGAGAACGAGACATTTCTCGTACCCCTTGTTCATGACAAAGTGTGAGGCATGTTCTTCGCCTAGTTGGGCGAGCACTTCACTCGGCAACTTCAACCTCCCCTTCTCGTCGAGACGGCAGGTATAATTTCCAACTAGATCAAATGATGCCACTGATATCCATTTCCTTACCCCAAAAGTAACCTATTGTCCCATTCCAGTCCACTTTATCCCACATAAATCACAAAAATATTTAACGCAAATTTTTATCATATGCGTAAACATCTGATTATCAGCGTATCGATTGTTAGACTACCCCGGTGGAAGGATGTGGGAATTCCACCCAACTTCCCACTTGACTAAAATTGAGGTTATGAGGTTATGAGGGATGAGGGATGAGTAACGAGGGATGAGCATCAAAACCAGATTGTGGACTTGCAAGTATTTTCCGTTCAATTTTCAAGCAGGCCCCGAGGGCTCGAGCCCCTTGTTCAAGGTTCAAAGCACTTGACACTTAACCTTGAACAGTTGAGCCGAAGGCGAAGATGTTTAACCTTGAACAGCCAATCCACTCAGATCTACTCAACTATCTGATGCGGCACCGAGGTGTAGAATAAGAAATAAGAAAGGCGGAATGAGAAATGAGGAAGTAACCCGAAACGTGGAACGTGGAACTTGGAACCAGGAATAAGGAATCAATTCCGCTGGTACGATTTGAACATGCTTCGCCACTTCATCTCAATAACACCGCCGACGGCCTCGCGCACGATCGACTTGGACATTTTCGATACACCCTCTACCCGATCAGCAAATTTGATTGGAACTTCCACAATCCGGAAACCCAATGTCCAGGTAGCAAATTTCATTTCAATCTGGAAAGCATAGCCAACAAACCGGATCTGGCTCAGATCAATTGTCTCCAACACCCGACGATGGTAACAAATGAATCCCGCAGTCGGATCATGAACCGGCATCCAGGTGATCAGTTGGACATAGAACGATGCACCCCGAGATAACATGATCCGATCCATGGGCCAGTTTTCCAATTCACCACCCTTGACATAACGTGAGCCGACGGTAACATCAGCTTCTCCACTGGCAACAGGTGCCTTCAGTCGGAGCAAGTCTTTTGGGTTGTGAGAAAAGTCGGCATCCATCTCAAAAAAGAAGTCATAATGCCGCTCCATCCCCCAACGGAATCCGGCAATATAAGCGGTACCTAACCCTGACTTCCCCTTCCGTTCAATTAAATGAACACGGTCTGGGTGACTTTCAATAACCGAACGTACGACATCCGCTGTACCATCAGGTGAACCATCATCAACGACCAACATATCAAACACAGATCCAAGGGCCAAAACGGCGTCCAGAATCTTACGGATATTATCCCGCTCGTTGTAGGTGGGAATAATGACTAAACCGTCACGCAAGTCGACCTGATTTTAAGTTCGGGATAAAGATAATCGCTTCCTGCTTTGGAAAGGACGTTCATCATCGAATTGGTCATTGATTAAAAACTAGATGGAAAGGCTTCATGCATCAGCTGTATGACTTTCTCACACACATCCTCTGCATTGGGCTTTGTGAAATAATCGCCATCCGACCCATACGGCGTCCGGTGAGCTCGTGCCGTGATGGTGACAGGTGCACTGTCCAGAATCTGATATCCTCCCTGGTTTTCAAGAACTTCTTTCAACATATATGCCGACGCGCCACCTGGCACATCCTCATCCAGGAAGATGATCCTGTTTGTTTTGATGAGTGAATGAAATATTCGTCCTTCCAGATCAAACGGCAACAATGTTTGTACGTCAATCAACTCAACACTGATTCCCATTGGATCCAATATGGCGATTGCTTCCTGAGCAATTCGAACACATGAACCATAGGTCACCAGTGTCACATGATCACCGGCGTGCAAAACCTCAGGTACCCCAAGCGCTACCGTAAACTCTCCAAGGTTGTCAGGAAGGGTCTCCTTCAATCGATATCCATTCAGACACTCAATAACAAGGCCTGGATCATCCGATTGGAGCAATGTATTATACATTCCGGCGGCCTGGGTCATATTCCGGGGCACACAAAGATGGACGCCCCTTAAGGCATGAATCAACATACCTATTGGTGACCCGGCATGCCAAATACCTTCCAACCGATGACCGCGTGTCCGAATAATCGCCGGAGCCATTTGCATACCATTACTCCGATAGCGAACAGTGGCAAGATCATCCGTCAATGGCTCGAGTCCATAAATGAGGTAATCGAGATATTGGATCTCTGCAAGTGGACGCAGCCCGCGCATGGCCATACCGATTGCCTGACCCATGATTGTCCATTCCCTGATTCCCGCATCAAAGACTTTTTCCTCACCATATTTATTCTGTAGACCAGCAAAGCCCTGATTGACATCACCAATCTGTCCGACATCCTCACCAAATGCAAAAAAACGTGGATCTCTCTCCAGGACAAGATCAAAAAATGCATTCAATATTTCAAAGCCACTTTTTACCGGGCTCCCTTCTGAATAGATTGGGTGGACAACCGGAATTCGTAAGGCAGAAGCTGCACTTTCACTGTAGAGATGACTGTGATAAGCTTTTGCTGCCCGCGTATATGCTTGCCGGATTAGACCCTGGATCTGATCAACTGATTCGTGTTCAAAACCTTGCCACTGAATGATCAGCCGGCGGGCCATCTTCACCAATTCACTATATAATGGTGTACGTAAATTGGTCAATTCCATCTGTACCTGAGCCAACTGAGGTAATGGCAGTCCGGATTCCGCGGCCCCTTGCAAGGCAATACTCAGTTGATCTTTGTATGCCTTGATTGGTTCATTGTATTGTGCCCAGGCTCGATCGCGAGCTTCCCGAACTTCCCCTTTTGCTTTGTCTCGTAACTGCTCCAGCTCTTCACTGTTTGCGAAGCCTTTTTCTATGAGCCACGCACCCATCCGTTTTATGCAATCATATTCCTCTTCAAAAACAAGACGCTCCTTTGACTTATAGCGTTCATGTGACCCCGATGTTGAATGCCCCTGAGGTTGGGTCACCTCTTTGACATGGATCAATGCCGGCTGGTGGGTTGATCTGACATGCTCGGTAACTTTTTGATAGACTTTACAAAGGTTGGGGTAATCCCAAGCCTTAACTGTGACCATCAACATTCCCTCACCGACGACTTCACTATGAAATCCGGACAATGCTTTTGAGATACTTTTCTTAGTTGTCTGATATTCGATGGGTACAGAGATGCCATACCCATCGTCCCAAACAGAAACAATCATTGGTACTTGCTGAACAGCAGCTGCGTTCATCGTTTCCCAGAAGACTCCTTCCGACGTGCTGGCATCACCAATGGTACAAAAAACGACTTCATTCCCATTTTCAGAGAACTGTCCATCTGCTGCCAATTCAGGATGTTCACGGTATTTCTTGGACGCAAGAGCTAGCCCAAGTGCTCTTGCCATTTGACCAGCAGTGCTTGAAATATCTGCAGACACATTTTTCATATCCCGGTGAGGCAACCAATCACCTTGATCATCAATCAAGGGTGTTGCATAATGACTATTCATTTGCCTTCCGCCAGAGAAGGGATCATTTTCAGGATCGGCATAGAGCTGGGCAAAATAGGCTTCGATAGTGGATAAATCGAGTGCAAACATCAAGGTTTGATCCCGGTAATACCCGGACCTCCAGTCACCCGGTTTGAAAAACTTAGCCAATGCGATTTGAGGTACTTCTTTCCCATCTCCAACGATTCCAAACTTTGCCTTCCCCGTCAATACTTCTTTACGTGCCAACATACTGGCTTCGCGACTGATCAAGGCAATCCAGAAATCACGTAAGACTTCCTGTTCAAAAGATGATGTTTGCATCGTCCGTTCTTCTTGTACCAGTTCTTCCATAAAGTGAAATTCTCCAACAAAGATAAGAAATCTCGGAGTGGTAACCGAACGACACAACTGCTTGAAATCCAGCACTTGACGTCCTCTTAACTCATCATTAACAGCGATCCGCCATCATAAATTTTCCTTCCAAAGGGCATTCCCCTATTTTTGTCATATCGATTCACCAAAAAAATGCTGGCGATGAAAAAATTATTTAGTCTTCTCTTATTCCTTGGGCTAGCTACTTTCGGCTTTTCCCAAGCGGATGCGACAACAGGTCCATCTATGAAGTTTGAAACGATCGAAATCGACTATGGTACGATCGATCAAGGATCAGATGGCGTACGTAAGTTCATGTTCACCAATACAGGTACAGAGCCTTTGGTTGTTAAGAATGCACGGGGTAGCTGTGGCTGTACAGTTCCAACATGGCCAAAAGAACCTGTAATGCCGGGTGAAACAGCATCTATTGATGTTCGTTACGACACAAATCGTGTTGGCAAATTTACAAAAACAGTAACCCTGACGACCAATGAAACCATTGGTACACGGATGTTGACCATCAAAGGTGACATTCTGAAAAAAGACGCAGAGCAACCTGTACCAGCAAGCAAGCCAAGTATCTTGAAGGACGGCGAATAAACCAACCCTCCTCCAACAAGACCCCTTGATCAGGCTAAGACCCTGATCAAGGGGTTTTCTTTTTTTAGTAGCCTTGCAAACACTTACTTTGCATTCAAATCTATATCATGACGGTTCTCCGTTTTATCCTGGCTACGTTAGTGACCATTGCCTTACTCTACGTTCTGGATCATCGCGTTCAAGTAGGAGAAAATACTTTGCCGCCTCTTGGTAAGTTTTTTTCACCTCAACACGGGTTCTGGTTGAATGCGGAACCTGTTGGGGTTCGACAAACTCAACGTGAAATAACTTTCAACCATCTTGATGGAGACGTTTCAGTGATTTTCGATGATCAAATGGTCCCTCATATTTATGCGAAAAACGACAGAGATGCCGCATTTGCACAAGGCTATGTGTCAGCGATGCTCCGTCTCTTCCAAATGGACCTTAGTACTCGCGCTCCCCTTGGTAGACTCTCCGAAATTCTGGGAGAACGTACTCTGGAATATGATCTCGGGCAACGTCGAAAAGGAATACCAGAAGCAGCTGAACGCCTCGCCGCTTCATGGCAATCTGATCCTGTCGTCCAACCACTACTCCAGGCTTTTACTGATGGCGTGAATGCGTGGATCAGTGATCTCGACTCTCGCCAATACCCTTTGGAATTCAAGTTGCTCGATTTCCAACCTGAACCGTGGACATTTATTAAATCAGCAGGATTTATCATGGCCATGAATGAAACGTTGGCACGAACAGCCCATGATATTCCTCTCAGCAATGCTTATCAAATCGTTGGACCAGAAGAATTTGCTTTTCTATACCCGTGGAAAAACCCACATGATATACCAGTCATTCCAGACACCACAGAAGTCTATCCTGCCCATCTGCAATCTGCAGCTTCCATTCCGGATCAGCAGTGGGGTTATCAGGACTGGCTACCTGAAAGTGATGCCGGTATTGGCAGCAATAATTGGGCTATCAGTCCAGTCAAAACGAGGGATCATCTTACCATGCTATGTAACGATCCGCATTTAGCACTTACGCTCCCTTCCATCTGGTTGGAAATGCAAATCACGACACCTCAAAATTCATCTTATGGAGTTGCTTTTCCCGCCCTTCTCGGTGTATCAATCGGGTTCAATAAGAATGCGGCGTGGGGGTTCACCAATGCCGGTCATGATGTCATGGATTGGTATTCCATCCATTGGACGGATAGTCAAAAAACAACTTACCTATTGGACGGGAAGGAAACGAAAGCCGTCCTCCGACAGGAAATTGTCCATGTTCGGGGAAGAGAAGTTCCGGTCGTCGATACAGTCCGGTTTACGGTATGGGGACCTGTACCTAATTTAAAGGCAGGCACCTCAGGGGCTGATCTGGCGATGCATTGGCTTCCCCTTCTCGATATTGACAATAAAATGGCTCTTGCTTTTTCCCAAATTAATCAGGCCAAAACTGTGGATCAATGGCTTGCTCCTTTGCAATCTTATGATGCACCCATGCAAAATGCCCTGTTTGCTACTGCAACAGGGGACATTGCATTACGCGTCAGTGGCAAACTTCCAATCCGTAATGGTACTGATGGCCGACTGATTCAAGATGGATCTCAATCCAGTGTCGGTTGGACTGGCTACGTACAGGATCAGGACAATCCATGGGTGATCAATCCAATTCAAGGCTATATCGCGTCGGCCAATCAACAATCCACAGATTCGACCTACCCGTTCCCCTATTATGGCATTTTTGAAGATTGGCGAGGAAGATATCTGAATCAACAATTGAGCAGCAAAGATTCCTTGACTATCGAAGATATGATGGCCCTTCAAGCCGACAATACAAGTTTATTCGCTGTAGAAGCTTTGCCTCTTTATACTTCTTTGCTCAACTCATCCAGCTTGAGTGATTCACAGAAAACTATGTTGAACAGCTTGAACCAGTGGAAAGGGAAGTATGATGCATTGAATACGATGCCCCTTCTTTTCGAATTATGGCATGGGCAGATTGACAGTTTGACCTGGGATGAACTTTACGCTGCACGAGATAGCATCCCCGTTGAGATCCCGGAAGAATGGCGACTCCTCGACCTGATAAAAATGACGCCTGAAAACCACTGGTTTGACCTCCAGTCCACATCAAAAATAGAATCTGCTGCTGACATTGTGACCCTGGCTTTCAAACGGGCAATGACAGCATTTACGATATTGTCAAGTGAAGGTAAAGGCTCATGGTCGACGTTCAAATCGACAGATATTATGCATTTGGCCCGGATTCCAGCCTTTTCAGCAATGGATTTGGAACTGGGTGGAAACCGCTTCGCCCTGAATGCCATCACCTCTACGAATGGTCCGTCCTGGCGGATGATTGTTGAACTCGGTCCAGAAAACCGTGCTTTTGGTATTTACCCCGGTGGGCAATCAGGTAATCCTGGAAGTCCGTACTACCGCAATTTTCTTTCCACCTGGCAAAAGGGAGAGTACCGTTCATTGCGGATTCGCTCTAAGGAAGAGGCTGAAGAAGAAGGGCACCTCCTTACGCTCACCATGAAAAAACAATAAACCATGTACCGATCTATCGCCATTATTCTGGCCATCATGGCATTGACTTTTCTTGCTGGACCTTGGGGCCCCTGGTGGATGATTGCGCCCTTCGCTGCAGTCATCTGTTTTTTGGTAAGATCGCGTCCATTATTGGCATTTTCTCAGGGTTTGATTGCCGGTTTTTTGCTTTGGGGAGGATTGGCTTTCTTTCAAGACCGGGCGAATGACCATATCCTGAGCAGTCAAATTGGGGCTCTGTTTCAGGGGCTCTCACCGTTCGTTGTTGTGCTGATGACGGGTGTGATTGGTGGTTTGTCAGGTGGATTTGGCGCATTGACAGGTGCATACCTGCGAGAACTGTTTCAACAACGCAAATAATAATTTATTAAAATTATCTTTTTTCTATAAGATAATATTCTATATTTGTATCGCCTGTGAGAGCAGGCAGCCAAGAGCACTTCCCATCTCCTGGTC
>JAHEAU010000142.1 GCA_024642625.1 Lewinellaceae bacterium | reverse complement strand
GGGATCCCAGATTACCCAGGTTAAAGGAATAAATGGGATGGTCCTTGCCCAAAAGATGTTCAAAAATGGTCAGGGATTCAAGGAGGAACATTTCGGCCTTGTCATATTGCCCCATGATATAGTACAGTACCCCCAGATTCAATACGGTGCTCGCATAAGAGCGGTCCTCCTTTCCCGAGACTTTTTCAAAAATCTCCCTGGCTTCGAGGCAGAGCGATTCAGCCTGTTCATATTCGCCCAACTCCCTATACACGAGGCCCAGGTTGCCCAGGGTGGATGCATAACGGGGATCCTCCTTCCCCACACTACTTCCAAAGATGGCTATGACTTCGAGGTAGAGAGGTACAGCCTTTTCAAAATGAGCCGTCTCATCATAAAAACCTGCCAGATTGTTCACGCTGATCGCATAGTCGAAATGGTCCTTCCCCACAAGACGTTCAAAAATGGTGGTGGCTTCGAGGTAACATTTTTCTGCCTCCGTAAAATCTCCTTTGGTTTTCAGCACCATTCCCCGGTTTGTACAGCAATTCCCGTATGGGACCGATTCCTGTCCCAGGTGCTCCAGAACCAGCTTTCTGGCGGTGGCATTGATATCCAAAGCTTGATCAAATTCCTGCTGGCCGGAAAGGGTACTTGAACGATCCAGCAAGCTATCTACCTGATGCATGATGGTGGAGTCGACCGACTGAGCGGACAGCCATGTGCCGACAAAGAGGAACAGGATCAGGGTGATAGTTCTCATCACAGTGGAGGGTTCTCGCGCAGAATCAAATCAGAAGATACAAAGACCTCCCACTTCATCTGCACTCTGCTTCTCCTGCGGTCAATGCATGACGTAGGGACTGGGAGACAAAGGGACGGAGAGAGGCTGACTTTTGCAGGAATTCCTAATGGACAGGGGGGGCTTTTTTTTGCCACTAAGGCACGAGAAACACAAAGAGGCACAAAGGACCTCTTCTTAAAAAGACCTCTGTGCTACTCTGTGACCTCTGTGGTGAAATGAGACGAAGAGACAGAGAGACTCAGAGATGACGGGAATTAGACTTTCTCAGGGTCTCTTAGTGCACTGGGTGGCTAAGTGGTTCATTCACTTCCGCTTTCCCACTTCCCTGCCTCGTCGGCATGCGGGCGCCTTCCGCCTTTAATTCATTCCACCAGCACAAACCCGGCCCAGGAATAGGGATTGAAAAACCGGTCGCGCATTTCCAACTGGGTCTTGCGGAAGGCTTCGGGGATGGCCATCTTCTCCTCCAGCCAGTTGCGATAGAAGGTGGTCATGAATTGCATGGTCTCCCGGTCGGGCACCTGCCAAAGCGACATGATGAGGTATTTCGCTCCGGCGATCTTGAAGGCTCGCTGCAACCCGTAAACACCTTCATTTCCTTCTATGTCTCCCAGACCTGTTTCACAGGCGGAAAGAACGACCAGTTCTGTACCGGACAGATCGAGTTGACTGATCTCAAATGCGGTGAGGATGCCATCTTCCATATCTGGTTCCAGGGGTTGACCATATTGCCAGGCATAATTCCCATTGGCCAAGACCAGACCGGAGCGGATCATGGGGTCATCAGAGTCTTCAAATGCAGGTTGTTCATTCAGTTTGTCAGACAAAGCAACTGCAGGATCCGGAAAGAAAAATCCATGGGTGGCCAAATGCAGGATCCGGGTGCCGTGAATCCCCCTGGCCAGGCCTTTAAAGTTTTCTTCTGACGCTTTTTCTTCTGAAAATGTTCGCGTTTCGATCCCTTGATCCGCCATGATATCGGCAATTGTCCGAGCCTCTTTGGCCGTCCAACTGAGATAGGACCACGTACGACCTCGCGATTGGCCCTGCATTCCGGTCTCGGGTTCTTCCCCTCTGGCAGTTGGGATTGCTTGTGAATTGGCGGAGGAAAGACTGTCCGGGTCAAAACGAATTCCACCAAAGATGAAGGCCTCCGTCAGCGGTGCTTCTCCAGGATTCTCCTCGTGACTGACCAGATGACGTGTACTTCCCAGAAAAACCATATGATATCGATCTGCCAGCACGGTCTCTTCAGAGGTGGGAATTGCCGCCAGATTCAGGCGATGCAGGACACCAGTTGGTGCAACATACAAGGTGGTCATCCCGCCAATATCCGTGGATATCGGATTCCAGATCAACTTCATCAGCGACGCCCGTGCTTCCTCTGTGGGGGCCATTCCCCTCTCGGCGTAGGCATACAGATCATTGACATAATCAGACCTGCGTTCTTTTTTCACATCCAGTAATCCAGACAATTCACTTTCTCTGAACAAGGAGGTCATATGAGGGGCTGCAGAACCTGGCTTTAAAATCAGTGCAGCATAAACAGTACTGTCGGTGGGAGCCCCGGGATAGGGTACATAGGAAACAAACTCGATGGCGGCCTCCTCTGCCTGCAGTTGCTTCTGCACATCCTGCCATTTGACCGGACCAAGTTCCATGCCCAGTTTCCCTACTGCACGTGCCAGGTCTTTTTCCAGCTGATTGGTGCCATTCATCAGGCGAGTGACCAAAAGGGAATCCCGGTCAGTCCTTTGTTTAGTCATCTCCCTGGACAGTTCTGAATACTCTTCTTTCAAGTTGTTATAGATCTCTTTCCCTTCAGGGTCCGTCATGGCTGTTCGGACCATCTTCTGCCGGGCATACAGGAGAAAACCCTTTAGGAAGAGCGTCTGGTCATAGGCGATACCTGCCAATTCAGAATCCCCCGATTGTGCTGCATAGGCAAGCAGCCAGTTTTGGTGACTGCGAAACCAATACAGATATTTCAGGATCTCCACATCCGATAAGTAGTACAGTGCTTGCTGGATGGCCGCCTGATCCAGTCTGGCAATATCCCTGAATGTCCCAATTGCCGCTGCCTGATGGCCATTCAGTATCTCCAGATGAGCGCGCTCGATCAATGCCTCTACAAAGTCCGGATGATTTTCGCCAACTGATTCATCCAGAACAGAAATCGCTTCGCGCAGGCAGGAATCTGCTGTAGATACATTTCCCAGGGTCCGTTCCAATCGACCCAATGCAGTAAGGGTTATACCTAGGTCGTAATGATGATTCCCCAGGGTCTGCCTTCGAATGGACTCTACTTCCCGGAGTGCAGTCCGGGCAATGTCCAACCGACCCATTTGTACATTCAGTCCAGCAAAATTATACAGGGAAATGGCAAAGTCCGGATGTCTACGACCCAGCTTTTTCTCCAGGATATCCAACCCCTCTTTGACCAGAGGCTCAGCTTTTGCCAGATCACCCCAATCCTGGTAAAGGCTCGACAGGTTGTTCAAAGCCCTGGCATAATCCGGGTCATCTTTCCCCGTGGTTTTGGCCAGCCCTTCCAGGTTTTGTTGAAAATAGACTTCCGCCTTTTCCATATTACCCGTATCAAAGTAGAAGATGCCCATATTTCCCATGGTACGAATGGTCAATGGATGATCACTACCTAGAGACTTCTCGCGAATCCGCAAGGTTTCCAACCATAACTCTTCAGCCTCTGCATATCGGCCGACTCGCCAATACAAGAGGCCAAGATTATTCATTACTGCAGCTGTTTCCGGGCTGTCTTTCCCCAGTGTTTTGATCCGGATATCCAGCAACCTGCGATAAGCATTTTCAGATTCTTCATATTGCCCCAACGTGCCCAAAAGCAAGGCCTTCCAATAGAGGCTCTTGGTAAATTCGGGATTTGACTCTTCTACCTGAGGCATCAGGACCTGCAAAGCCGAATCCGCATATGTGAGCGCGAGAGCGTATTGACCCTTTCGGAAAAACACATCGGTCAACCAATTGAAGTTTTCCACCAACACCAGATGATGCTCCCCAAAGACCACCTTTCTGATGGCCTGAGAGTGATTCAAATTCGCTGCACTCTCATCATAGCGCCCGACTGAAAACTGGAGAGCCCCGAGATTGAATAAATTTGTCGCCACGGCAGGATGTACTTCACCTACCACCTGACGATAGATCTCCAGGGACGTCAAATATTTTTCTTCAGCTTCAGCATTCTTTCCCAGAAAGCGCAAGGCCCTGCCTTCTTGAAAAATGGCTTCCCCAAAGGCGTAGCTCTGCTCTCCGGCCATTTCACGGGCCTGCTCTTCCCCCTTGACAGCTGCGAGCAAGGCAGCATCGGGATCTTTTCGATCAAAAGCAGCCTGCACTTCGGATAGCAAGCTGTCAATCAGGTGAATAGAGGTCGTATCTATCTGAGCTGAGGTCCACTTCGGTGCCAGGATGAAGCACAAAAAAAATAGAATGAAGCTAGAGGTAAAGCGATCCGACATAGAAAACAGGAGGCCTTTATGTGACCTTGATGCTCCAAGTTACTCAACCTCGTACGATCAGAATAAACCACTATTATCGGTGTATGACCATTGGACTGGTCAGCACCTTATTTCCTGCACGGACAATCACGAGATATTGTCCATTTTCCAGACGACCCAACTGCAGCTCAATCCGGTTGCCCATCAAATCCCGTGAATAAAGGAGCTGGCCGATCATCGAATAGATCTGAACAAGCGTACCCGATTGCAGATCTCCATCCCATTCAAGGGTCACCTGATCTGTGGTCGGATTGGGGAAGAGACGAAGATTCCCTTGTGCAGGGAGCAGCCAGGAAGTACTATTCAAAACCGAATCACAAGCAAAAGTTGGGTAAGGTGGTTGGCAATATCCAAAGGATGGCGATGGATTGCCGTATTGCAAGTGGCCATCCCGGTAAAAACAGGTCAGGTCGTAGGAATTGTCGGTGATGCTCCACACTGTGGCAAATGGCAGTCCCCAGGTGCTACCCACCCCTTCGATCCATTCTTCCGTCAGCCAGGGACTGCCCGGATCCTGGAGGAAAAGCCTTTTATGGTAAGTGGATCCGATCAAGATCGAATCAATGCCGGTCAGCACATGTGGAAACATCGTACTGGCAGGTCCGAATAGAGAGCTTGTGTAAATGGTATCACCGACATTGGTATAATTGAAATCATAGATCAGGTGTGCTGTGGTATCCACCGATGCCCAGGACTGGAAAATAAAAATGCGCTTGCCTTCTTCTCGCAGACCTCCTAAAAACCGGGTTGGATAGATTGAATCAAACGCAACACCGTGGTGCAGATGCTCCGTCATCATGATCTTTTTATAAACCTCTCCCTGGTACAAAGTATCTGAACCATCGATTGTCAGGGTATAGGTATCATGCCAACCGGGTTGGAAGAAGTACCAGCAACGTGCCACTTTCCATGTTGCGGATTCTGCAGGAAAAGGCTGGTATGATTGGGCTAATAAACTCTGTCCTGCGATAAGAAGAAAACAAATCAAACCAAAACTATTTCTCAGCTGACAAGTGTATTTAAGAGACATGGGTTTCGATTAAATCAAGGTGAACGAAGAATAGTATACTCCATTAGTCAACGAGACAAATGATACATCCGTTGGTGGAAATTCTTCAACTTCTTGTCATCCTCTTTTCAATAATACTTTCATTCTATTCCTCAGGTATTGACCAATCCACAATTTGCTTGGACAAGATTTGTGTATCCAGGAATACTGCCAGTCCCACACCGAATCCATAAACAAGGATATCCATCGGATCAAATGTATCCCCGATCAGAAAAACCCCGAAAAACTGCAAAACCTCAAGAACGGTGACAACCCCTAAAACAATCCAGGCTTTCACCACCCAATTGCGCAAAAATGGGTATTGCAGTTCATTCATGGTCAGCAAAAAGTAAGCGCCGAATGGGATGAGAAAATCGGAGGCATAACTGTAGTAAAAAAGATAGAGATTACCGTTCAGGTAACTTCCTAATTGGAAATAATGAATGGCAGCGATGACCAACAGAATCGCTCCACCAATTATCATTCGAATCCGATACTGCGGATTCCGGGTCAGGTCTTTTCGTGTCGAACTCGGTGGTATCTCAGTAGCCATAACTTGGAAAATCATTTCGTAAACTCATCCATCCAAAGTACGAGAATTCGGATGTCATCCGTTAACCAAAAGCTAAATCCTTTTTTTAACCCCTGAGACAACCTACTCTGATCAGGATCATTGAGCGCTATTCGACTGGTCTGGATGAAAATCCTGACATTTAGCCACGAAATGATAATTCCTTTCCCGACCTTGAAGCAGCCACCTATATTGTCCAGGCAACCTGACAAGTCCCTGCTTAAGACCTGTTTGATCTCTCTGGTGACCCTAAGTTGTCTGGGATTGATGGCCTGCTATCAGGACGCTTCATCCGGATTCACGGAGATAACACAGGAGTCAGGAATAGACTTCCAATACACATTCGGCGACACGACCTACCAAAACATCCTGGAAAGCAGTGGGTCAGGTATCACCATATTCGACTTTGACGGCGATGGCGATCAGGACCTTTATCTCCTCAATGGCACCTATGTCGAAGGGATCAGTGATCCAGATGGCAGTGTCTATACCCAAACGCCCAACCGTCTGTATCGCAATAATGGTGACGGAACCTTTACCGAAACGGGGGAACAGGCCGGACTGAATGATACACACTGGAGCATGGCCGCTGGAGTTGTCGACTATGACAACGATGGGGATCTGGACCTTTACCTTCTGAACTATGGCCCTAATGTCTTCTATCGCAATAATGGCGATGGGACCTTTACGGATGCAACCGAACAGACAGGCTTACACGGCCCAGATTCACTGAATGGATTTCCCAAATGGAGTGTGGGAGTAGCTTTTTGGGATGAAAATCTGGACGGGGCACTGGATCTGATGGTTGGCAATTTTCTGGCTTTTGATCCCACTATCCAAACACCGGGTCATCCGACCTGGATGCCTCATCCGAATGCTTATCAGGGACAACCATCATTCCTGTACCGCCAAACGCCGGAAGGCCGTTTTAACAACGTTTCAGAAGCCTCAAGTCTTTATTTTCCTTTATCCAAATGTATGGGCCTTGCCGTATTCGATGCGGATGAAGATGGGGATGTGGACATCTTTCAGGCCAATGACCATCAAGCCAATTTTCTCTTTCAAAAGGAGGTCTCTGGCAAGTACCTTGAAGTTGGCATTGCCAGCGGAGTTGCTGTAAATGATCAAGGTGGACCCACCGGTTCAATGCATCCTACGTTGGGAGATGTAGATGGAGATGGACTGATCGATGTCCTGGTAACAGATCTTGAGCATGGTTGTCTTTATCGAAACATGGGACAAGGCCTGTTTGAGGATGTCACCAAAAACAGCGGACTGGCAGATATCTTCAATGGGAAAGGCGCCTGGGGTGCAAATCTGTTTGATGTGGACAACGATGGCGACCTGGATCTCTTTTCGGCAAATGGCGCAGCAGAAGTCCTCACCAAACAGACTCCATTATTGTTTCTCAACGACGGAACAGGTAAGTTTACTGATGCTGGCATCCTCGGAGGTCCTTATTTCCATCAGCAGCGCTCCGGTCGGGGTGCTGCCACTTGGGATTATGACAATGATGGAGACCTGGACCTGATCGTCTCTCATGTCGATCTCCAGGCAACCCCAGCACTACTCCGGAATGATTTCCAAAAAGGAAATCACTGGCTCGGACTTGTTCTACTCAATAAACGTGGAACCCCAAGTTGGCCCGGATCCAGAATCAGGGTTCAATCGGCATCGAAAACTCAACTGCTGATTCATCAACCGGCGAATGGTTATCTGAGCAACAGCGACCAACGACTTCATATCGGTCTGGGTCCAGATACCGCTGTGGACAAGGTTGACATTTTCTGGCCAGATGGCACTCAAGAACAATTCCTTTCCTTTCAGATCGATCAATATCAGGAAATCCGACAAGGTACAGGCCAACCGGTTTCTACTCAATAATTTACTCACGTTCTGAAACTTCATCCTCATGAATCATACATACATCAGTCAGGTCATTGATCTTACACATCCGGAAAAGAATATCATTCACAACATGACCAATGAGGAGGCCAGAGAGTGGTTGAAATCCGGTGAACCTGATGCTGTTCGTCGGATTGACGGACAGTTTGCACTGGTTTCGGTAGACGGCAAAGTCATACGTTTGGCCCGGTCTATTGGTCGGCCTTTACGATATTTTATTGCCAAGCGTACAGCGGGTCCAAACCTCATTGTTGCTGAGCGCATTGACACGATTTACGATTATCTGAAAGAGGAGGGACTGGATGACCAGTATCATCCATCCTACACTCGAATGGTGCCAGCCCATTATATCACGACCATTGAACTGCTTGGGTGTCCGGATCCCAATCCGACATACGATCGCTTTTTTACACCTGTGCGCAACCAGTTCCCTTCCGATGATTTACGACTGCTGGGTACCCGGTATATGCGGGCCCTGTATGAAGAGATTAAAAAATGGTTGATCCATAAAGCGACCTCAGGACCCATAGGTATCAGTTTTTCAGCTGGTGTGGATAGTGGTTCTGTCTTCATCCTGACCTACCATGCCTTGCTGGAGTTAGGGGAAAGTCCATCTCGGCTGAAAGCGTTTACCCTCAGTGTTGATGGGGGAGGTGAAGATGTGGAGCAAGCCCGGAAATTTATGGATCAACTCGGATTGGGTGTCTTTCTGGAAGAAATTGAAGTCTCTTCAGTCGATCTGGACTGGAAGCGAGCCATTGGGATTGTGGAAGACTACAAACCCCTGGATATACAAGCTGCTACCATGAATGTTGCTCTTTTGGAAGGAATCCGGAAACGTTATTCGGATTGGTCCTATTTGCTCGATGGGGACGGCGGTGATGAAAATATGAAAGACTATCCTATCGAGGAAAATCCCGAACTGACCATCAGGAGTGTACTCAACAATTTGATGCTGTATCAGGAGGGATGGGGCGTTCATTCTATGAAGCATTCTGTTACGTATTCAGGAGGTCTCAGCCGAAGTCATACCCGAACATCAGCACCTGCCGAAAAGCTGGGCTTCGACAGCTACAGCCCATATACCCTGCCCAACGTGATCGAAGTGGCCGAAGGCATTCCTTTCATTTCATTGACAAATTGGGATCACGAAAAGCTTTATGATCTAAAGGGACTGATCGTAGCAGCTGGAGTGGAAGCCATTACCGGAATGGATATGCCGGTATTTCCCAAGAGGCGCTTCCAGCACGGGGCTGTGGAACATGAGACCTTTAATCACATTTTCCCGGACAACGACAACACGTATCGTCAGGCATTTCAGCGG
>JAHEAU010000141.1 GCA_024642625.1 Lewinellaceae bacterium | reverse complement strand
ACTTCTCGCTTTCAGTCATTCGGTATTCGGGCCTGCAAACCATAGAAAACAATCAGGATTGGGTTATTGGGTTATTTCGAAGGATCAGGGATGAAATTGGTATTGGGTGCAATGCGTTGGGGCCTTGTGTGAGGCGAATGGCGAACACCGAACAGCGGCCCAAACTGATAACGGATAACAGACAACATCGTACCTTCGAAAGATGATCCGACTTAAAATCGCCGACCTGTTCACCTTGGGAAACCTGTCCGCAGGATTTATGGCCATTGTCGCAGAGGATATTCGTTTTGCTGCGGGTATGATTGTTTTGGGTGCTTGCTTTGATGTGCTCGATGGCCTGATCGCCAGAGCTATGCGACAGCAATCTGAGTTGGGCAAACAATTGGATTCTCTTGCAGACATGGTTACTTTTGGCGTCGCACCGGCAGTCCTGTTTTATCATTTACTTCCAGAGGATATGCTGGGCCTGATCGCTTGCACACTTATACCGGTCTTTAGTGCCTGGCGATTAGCCAATTTCAATCTTTTACCATCTCAACCCCATTTTGTCGGTCTACCCACTCCGGCTAATGCTCTCTGGTATGTTGGATTGGCACTTTGGTTGCCCGAACCACCAGTGTTCATGGATTCCCTGCCATTATCCGGGATGCTGATCGCCATTTCCTTCATGCTCAGCTGGCTGATGGTTTCCACTATCCGGTTCCCAGCCATTAAATCATTACCCCAGATGATGAAGGACAAACGGGCACTTCTGGCCAGTCTTATCGGTTTGGTCTTACCCCTCATTTATGGCCATCTTCAATTGGTGATAAATGGCTTTCTCACATCTTTCATCCTTGTGGCTGTCTTCACTTCACTGACCGCAGCCAGGACGTGATCCGACTAGATTTATTATCTTTCGTATCCATTTTACCCCTAAATCTCAACCAATGCGCATTTTAAAAATTCTTGGATTCGTGATCCTGGGACTGATTGCCCTGTTCCTGATCCTGGGTCTTATTCTACCCAAAGACTACGAAGTTTCTCGTGATGTTGTCATCGATGCTCCTGCATCTTTTGTCTTCAACCACGTCGGTACACTCTAAGCTGTCAACACCTGGGCGCCATGGGGCGATAAAGACCCGAATCAACAGGTCACCTTTGAAGGCGAAGACGGCGCTGTCGGTTCTACCCAGCACTGGAGCGGCAACGATGATGTTGGAGAAGGTATCCAGACAATCACTGCAATTGAACCCAACCGGCGCGTAGATTCTCATTTGCAATTTATTCGACCCTGGGAGTCCGAGTCTGATGCATATATCACCCTGGATTCAACTGAAGCCGGTACGCGTGTTACCTGGGGATTCAAAGGCACAACCCCTTTTCCAATGAATGCAATGGGTTTGTTTATGGACATGGACAAGATGCTGGGTGGCGAATTTGAAAAGGGCCTGAACAAGCTCAAGGAAATCGTAGATGCTGCAGCACAAACACCAGTCTATGACGGATTTTCTATCCAGACCGTGGATCTGGAAGCTCGGGCCTATGTCGCCCATCGGGAAATGGTTGCCTGGAAGAATATTGGCACATTTTTTCAAACACACATGCCCGGTATTTACAGGGCCGCTATGGCTGCAGGAGCCACAATGGCCGGCACGCCTGCAGGTTTGTTTTTTGAATGGGATGAGGTAAACGAACAAGCCGACATGGCCACAGCAGTTCCTGTGACTGAAGCAATCACAGTAAAGGGTGGATCGATGGTTCAAGTGCCTGCTGGGAAGGCAAAAGTGATTGAATATTATGGTGGCTATGATGGCACCGGGGCTGCCCATGAGGCCATGGCCAAGTATTTTACAGAATTCGGTATCAAAGGTGCTGCACCTGTTATTGAAGAATATGTGACCGACCCTTCTACGGAGCCAGATACCAGCAAATGGCTTACACGGATTATCTATCCACTCAAATAGAAAGGCGGGAATCAATCAAATCGTCAAGGCGGCATCGGTTGAATCCAATGCCGCCTTTTTTTCTAGTTGAGAACACGTAACTTCGACCTGGTAAACTCGAACAAACCCATGCGCTTTCTACTCTTCTTTATGGCGACAATCGCCATCCCAAGTATTATTGCTGCACAAAGCGTCAATGATGCCAAGCAATCCGTGATTATCCATGCAGAGATCCAGACAGATCCTCCTGCGATTACGCTGAAATGGGTTGAAGACACCCAGAATTCAGGATATACCATTCATAGAAAAGGGAAAGACAATATTTCCTGGGCAAGCGCAAAAGGAAATGCAATGCCGTTTGAAACATCCTGGACAGATACAAACGTTGTGGTTGGCGAAGCATACGAATATCGAATCCAGAAAAACCTTGCCGGTTATGGTGGCGGGTACAGCAACGGTTACATTTATGCAGGCATTGAGGCTCCTGCAACGCATCAGCGTGGTGCTTGCCTCGTGTTGATCGACAGCACCTTCAAAACCAAACTCGCACCTGAGATCAATACGTTGCTTTCCGATATTCAAATGGATGGATGGCGCACCCAGGCTCTGTATGTCGATCGGAATGATGCAGTGACTACAGTCAAAGACAAAATCAAAACCTGGGCGAATGGGCAACCATCAACATTTAAAACCCTGTTCATTCTCGGTCACGTCCCCGTACCCTACTCCGGCTATATCGCTCCCGATGGTCATATCCCGGATCACCAGGGTGCTTGGCCTGCTGATGGATATTATGGCGATTTGGATGGACTCTGGACAGATCAATCCATCAACACCGAGGCACCCAATGACCCACGAAATGACAACATTCCAGGTGATGGGAAATTCGACCAGAGTACATTTCCTACAAAAGTAGAATTGCAAATCGGGCGTGTTGACTTTGCGAATATGCCATCTTTCGCTCAAACAGAAGAACAACTTCTGCGTCGATATCTCAATAAGGATCACGCCTGGCGCATCGGTATGGTCCAAGCCGAAGAACGAGGACTTGTACAGAACAACTTTGCCGGTTTTGCGGAAGGTTTTGGTCAAAATGGATGGAAGAACTTTGCACCGATGTTTGGCTATGACAATGTGAAGGAACTGCCATACCGCGCAACCTTGCTCACTGGTAACTATTTGTGGTCATATGGCTGTGGTGCCGGTTCTTATACATCAGCATCAGGAATCACTACCACAACAGAACTGGCGAACGATTCACTTCAATCCATCTTTACGATGGTCTTTGGCTCCTATTTTGGGGATTGGGATCGTTCCGACAATCTTCTTCGTGCCACCATTGCATCAGGATCAACACTGACCAATGCCTGGGCTGCCCGGCCCAACTGGATGCTCCATCATATGGCACTGGGTGAGAATATAGGTTTTGCCTCTCAAATCACCATGAACAACAATGGCGCAATGTATCAATCGGGCAGCAGCCCGATGTCCATACATATTTCTCTAATGGGCGACCCGACTTTGCGCATGCATACACTTCGCCAGATCAGCAATCTTACAGCCACTCCAAGCAACCTTGATGTCGATTTGTCATGGACTGCAGTCAATAGCGCTATGGGATATTTCGTCTACAAGAAAAAAACGAATGAGGCCGATTATGTACTTCTCAACACTGATCCAATCACGGCCACCCAATACAAGGACGACTGTTCTGGTCAAGGAGCAACCGATTATATGGTACGTGCTGTTGAACTCCGCAGTTCCGCCAGTGGTTCGTATTACAACCTTAGTCAAGGCAAATCTGTCCACATTGACATTGATCAAAGTGGCCTTGTTGCAGTAGCTTCTTTTGTTGCAGTCCCCTATTTTGATGAAGTCTCACTGGACAATGCATCTACAAATGCCACGGCATATGAATGGGATCTGGGCGACGGCACCTCCAGTGTTGAAGAAAGCTTAACTCATTTTTACAAATTCCCAGGCACTTATACGGTCTGCTTGAATGCATTTGATGCTTGTTATAATAATTTGATTTGCCAACCAGTAACGGTAGTGACAAGTATGCCACAAGTTGAAGCCAAGATTACAGATGCTGGTTGCTATGGCACCGCTACCGGAGTTATCGAGCTTGTGCTCACGGGCGGAGCACCCGGCTTGACATTCAGCTGGGATAATGCACCGGAAACCGCTCCAGTTTTAGTGAATATCAAAGCCGGTGATTATTCTTGCACCATCAATACAGAAACTGGGAAGTCAGCTACGTTTGGACCATACACAGTAGGCCAATATCCGGAGTTAGTGGTCTTGGGAAGTTCTACTCCGTCAGACCCTGGCCAATCTAATGGAACCATCACAGCTACCGTATCAGGCGGTTGTCAGCCATATACTTACATGTGGTCAAACGGCATGACTGATCCAAGCCCTTCAAATCTTGCGCCTGGTGATTACTGTGTGACCGTCATAGATTGCCAGGGATGCATTTCAGAAACCTGTGTAACTGTTTTGGAAACCAGTAGTCTGACCACTCTCCCCGGATTGACAGAAGCAGCACTCTTCCCGAACCCTGTGTTGAGCGTAGCAAATCTGAATTTGGTTTTTGATCGGAGCCAATCATTACAGGTGGAGTTGGTCAATATGATGGGTCAGGTCATCCAAACCCAACACTATTCAGGAAATACGATCCAGTCAACCTGGCAGCTGGAAAGCTTTCCAGCTGGACGTTATCTGTTGCGCATCCGCAGTCAGGACGGTACCGGCATTATCGCTCTGGAAAAAATAAACTAGCCATTCGGGGCAAAATTGAAAAGGGGCTGATTCGTCAAGGGATCAGCCCCTTTTTTAAATACTCCACCGCAACCGCAGGAAAAATGCCTGAAGCGGAGAGATGAAGGCCTTCCCGTTGTCCTGTGCAATGATTTGACCAGTCAAATCAACATCCCAGTTTGAAGCAAGGGAATAAGATAGCACCGGACTAATGAAGAGTGTATTTTCTTTGCTCGGACTATAGACGACCGCTAGATTCGTATTGAATAATGGTGTCATCGGATATCCGATCTGAACAAACAGACTGTGGCGATAAGGATAGAGATTCCGCGCATTCACTCGTTCATTCAAGTCGGCAAAGAGACTGCTCTCCCCAGTCGCGGAGGTATTCAGCAAATAACCTCCTCCGACAAGAAAACCAGACTCCCAGGTTCGCGAAAAGTCTGTACTTAGTGAGAGCGCTGTATTCAAACCATCTTCATTTTCCAAAGGAATGAAAACAGTCCCTTCACCTTTCCAGCCCCACATGCCCAGATCAGCTTCCCAACCACCGCCAAGAGCAAGATCATTCTGGACATATCCTGTCAATACCTGATAATTCACTGATTTCAAATACCCCTTATACAAAGCAGCAAATGTGCATCCCTCCAGGCTATCGGTCACCCTAGCTGCAATTTCAAAACTGTTGAAATTCCCCAGTGTATGGGTCCACCGAATGGCGTCTGTTCCCGGTCGCTCCTCATAATCAAAGTCAATAAATGAATAGGCATTAAATACATCGTTGGGATTCCAAAGGGATGCCCTACCCCAATTGATCCGTTGCCTACCTACTCGAATCTCATCTTGTTTCCCTTGCCATGCAACATATGCCCTGTCAAAGACAGAATGGACAACCCACCCCTTTTTATTGAACCACAGGTCAGACAAATCAGCCTGGTCATTCGCATACCGGTCAATCTCCTTCCCGTAATCTGCCCCAATCAATCGATACAGGCGCGGTTGATCGCCATAAAATGTCCGAACCCGCCAACCGGCATGAAAAACGAATTGACCGACTTGCAATGTGGAATTCAATCGCAAATGAATCAGATGATCATGGATACTGTTGCCCAGAAATTGATCAAGTAAATTTGAGGGAACTCCAGCAAATCCATCATGGACGAATAATGTAGACTGCAGGTATTTTGCATATCCTGAAATGCTGAATGTTGTATTGACTTCATGCCGGACTGTATCAGATGGCAAGTGGTCCTTGCCATATATGGAGTCGTTCAGCCCAAGAAGGGATAGGAGGACAATGGAGGTATGAAATACGAATTTGCTCTTCATGATTCGGTATTGGATCCAAACAGAATGAGTTGGAAAGATAAGGCTTAGTCTCTCGACATTGGATTTAGAAATAAGTTGGTTTTGGGTATTGGGCGTTTGGTATTGGGCCCTGAATGAAAGAGAAATTTTTTTTAATGATACCCGCCTCAACCACTCCCCTAGGAGTAGATCTTTGCTTTTGAAAGGATCTGAAATCAGCATGTCACGATCCGAAACGGAAGTAGCCGGATGTGTGGTGCTCACGAAGGTTCGTTAAGGTTAACTGTTCTACATTTCGATTTCGGCCTTTACCACCAAGTCGCATGTTCTCAAAATGGCCTACTCAAGTGCCCCTCGAAATAACTGTAACTTCGCCTCCGCAGACTCAATCGTTCGACATGACCTCTTTCCAGGACCTCAATCTATCCAAGGCACTAAAAAATGCAATTGATGATCTGGGATTCGAAGCACCAACGCCGATCCAGGAGCAATCCCATCAAGTTATCCTTTCCGGAGCAAATATGGTTGGGATAGCACAGACAGGCACAGGTAAAACACTGGCCTACTTGCTTCCTCTTCTACAGGACTTGAAGTTCAGCAAACAAGTGAATCCCCGAATCCTGATTCTTGTGCCGACCCGGGAGCTTGTCATGCAAGTGGTTGAACAAGTTGAACTATTGACGGCGTACATGACTGTTCGTGTTCTCGGTATTTATGGTGGAGTCAATATCAATACCCAAAAGTTGGAAGTCGTCAAAGGAGCAGATATCGTTGTCGCCACGCCAGGACGCCTGTACGATCTCGTCCTCGCGCGAACTCTTCATCTCAAATCCGTGAAAAAACTGGTTATTGATGAAGTCGATGTGATGCTCGACCTCGGGTTTCGGTTTCAGCTGACCAATCTGTTTGAACTCCTACCGGAAAAAAGACAGAATATCATGTTTTCCGCCACGATGACGGAAGAAGTAGAAACTCTGATCGAGGACTTTTTTATCGCCCCAATCACGATCTCTATTGCTGTAAGTGGTACACCGTTGACCAATATTCAACAAAGCTGCTATTCTGTACCTAACTTCTACACGAAAATTAATTTGCTCAAGTATATCCTGGCTGATAAAAAGACGTTTGAAAAAGTGCTTCTTTTTGCGCCAAGTAAGAAATATGCTGATCGTATTTTTGCTGCTCTGGAGGAAGATTTTGATTCGTCCATCGGAGTTATTCATGCCAACAAATCGCAGAATTATCGAATTCAATCGATCGACCAATTCAATTCTGGCGCATTTCGCATCTTAGTCACCACAGATGTGATGGCCCGAGGACTCGATCTGGATCAAATCTCCCACGTCATCAATTTTGATGCTCCGACTTTCCCTGAAAACTATATGCATCGCATTGGACGTACGGGCCGGGCAGAGCATCAAGGACACTCCATCCTCTTGTTCACAGAAAACGAGGCGGAAGCGAAATTGGCTATTGAGGTATTAATGAACTATGAAATACCAATGCTCCTGCTCCCGAATGAGGTGGAGATTTCCACTGAATTGATTCCCGATGAGCGCCCGCGTTTAATTGAAAAAAATCCGCACAAACGTCCAGGTGGAGACGATGCTCCCGGCCCTGCCTTTCACGAGAAAAAAGCAAAAAACAGGAAAGTCAACCAAGGTGGATCCTACCGCCGCGAAATCGCGAAAAAGTATAAAAAAGCGAAAACACGCGGTGACAAAATCGCCAACCAGAGACGGAAGAAAAAGTAATTCCTGGCAGAAATCACTAAACCGATGATCCAGTTCCCCAATATGGACCTGAAGTATTGTTAACTCGTCCACTGTTCTTTCAATCTTCAGTTTCTTGTTCGGCTCAAGGTTAAATTTATCCTGGTTTTGACCATATCAAATCTTCTTAGTTCCTTTTATTGTTGGACAGGTTCCAATACAACGGCAGGCACTATTCTCGTGCTGCAATCCCCTTATTTTACCTTCAAATCAAGTTTGCTTTGGATAGTCTGACACAAGCCATTCTAGGTGCTTCCGTTGGTGAAGTTTATTTGGGAAAGAAGTTGGGTAATCGTGCTGCGATTGCCGGTGCAATTCTGGCTACTATTCCTGACCTCGATGTCATTCTCTATGCATGGCATGACCACTATGAGATGTTATCCATTCACAGAGGATACAGTCATTCTCTGGTAGGTAGTTTGGCTGGGGCAACAGGGCTTACATTCATTCTGAACCGATTCAAAGGCTTCAAGGACGTCCAATTCGGCAGATTATGGGTCTTCACCTGGCTTGCATTGATCACACATATTCTACTCGATCTATTCACCGGATTTGGAACGCAATTTTTATTACCCTTCAGCAACATGCGCCTGGGCCTTGACAGTATCAATATTATCGATCCAATCTATACTCTACCCTTGTTGGTTGGATTAATCCTCAGTTTGCGAGTGAACAACGAAACACCTCATCGATCCAGATATAATCGTTGGGGATTTTGGATCAGTACGTCATACCTTTTAATGACTTTGGGGTTCAAACATTACATCCAATCAACTTTCGAACAACAATTGAACACACAAAAAATTCAGCACATGGATATCTTGACCTTACCCGTTGGGATTGGAAGTATCTATTGGTACGGTGTAGCCCGGACAGAGGACCAGGTATACTTGCAGAAGTATTCCCTTTTGAAGGGGGCTGTCTCTCAGATGAATACATTCCCCATCAATGAAGAATTCCTGGATGGGATTGATCCTCAAATGGCAGAATGTATGCGCTGGTTTGCAAAAGGTTTTTATACAGTCGAAAAGGTTGGCGACCACATCCGGGTGTTCAATCTACAGGTGGACATGAGAGGTCCAGTTTCAAACCATGGGCATCTATCTCCGACGAAGGGTTATTTTGAATTGGCCAATAAAGCAGGTGAATCAGTGATGTGGTCAGGAACACTGACGGATGAACGTCAAATTGGAATTGGCCAGTAAAATACTCATTAGCTTCCTTCAAATAATCATCAGCTGACCATGCTGTGCTGTAAGGCGATCTAATCGAATCCTCCAGCCATTCAGGATTTGAACTGACTCTGCAAAGTCAATTTCCAGGCATTGCCATAGATTTAATGAGCATTGATCCGCAGTCAGGCAAGCAATCAAGATCATCACTTGTATTGATAAAGGACATCTTTGTCCTTTATTCAAAATGACTACCTTGAGTTCACTTCAGATCGGAGGCACAGAATCTGA
>JAHEAU010000371.1 GCA_024642625.1 Lewinellaceae bacterium | reverse complement strand
GAATCCCGGGAACTGCTACTGTTTCTTTGGTAGATTATATCACCTACGACAAGAAGGAATATGTCGTCAACTTTGGCATTCCATCGGTCAGCGATGAGTTTGATTCCGACAAATTGGGCGAACAGTGGAGTTGGATACGGGAGAACGCATCGGATTGGAGTCTGTCAAAGAAATCCGGCTCTATGGTCATTGTAAGTGGTAAAGGAGATCTCATTGAATCCAACAACAATGCTCAAAATATGCTGCTTCAAAGTGCCAATACAGACTGGACAATTGTAACGAAGATTGTTTGTTCGAGGAAACCTGCAAGTTTTACTGAAAATGCAGGTATTCTCGCCTACCAGGATGATGATAATTTTGTGAAGCTGGCTTACCGGCCAAGTTTTGGCCGACGAAGTTTTAGGCCGGGAGGAACGGGAGAGCAGCCAGGCGCAGTTGAGTTATTGGTAGAAAGCGCCGGAGAACAGTTGTCATCGGTGCAATTGGGAATGGAAAACATCATAAAAAGTGATAATTCACTCGTGCTTAAGCTGGTGAAAATGGGCAGCAAATACACTGCATATTGTTCCTCCGACGGGAAAACTTTTGAGAAGGTTGGTGAAGCAGAGGTCTTATTAAAGGATATCCAGGCCGGTATTTTGGCGATGGAAGGCGTAATGCCCGCGAGATTTGCCGGTTTCCGGAGGTTTATGCAACCAGGCAATCAGCCGCAGACACCTTTCGAAGTTGCTTTCGATTATTTCCGTATTGAAAACTCTGGATTTAAGTAGCGCAGAAATTACAGACAAAACGTATCGAAATCATGAGATTCAGCATAAAATTTATCATACTTAACGCTCTCTTCCTTCTTGCATCCTTACTTCCTGTTTGTGGACAACAGGCCAACGTCAACCTTGACTATAATCCCCAAAAGAACACTGAAGGCCTTATTCCTTTTAGCGCACAGCTAAATTCACCAGATGTCCATGACGACCATACGGTGACGTTTAGGTTAAAAGCGCCTGAAGCGAAGGAGGTAAAACTCGTTGGCGTTGCCATACTTACCGCGCTTGGAAATGCCCGTGAACCGGTACCATTTACCAAAGGTGATGATGGTATTTGGACATTGACCGTAGGTCCGCTGGAGCCCGATATGTATGCTTATCACTTTGATGTAGATGGCATACAGATTTGTGATCCAAGCAATACCATTGCCGCGTTCACAGCCATGCCACCCTATAGTGAATTGGTTGTTCACGATGACGGACCTGCTTATTATGATGCTCGGAATGTTCCTCACGGAAATGTAACAAGACACATTTATCATTCAGATGTCACCAAGGGCGAACGTGAACTTTATGTTTATACGCCTCCGGGTTATAATCCACACAAAAAATACCCAGTGCTCTATCTGGTGGGCGGAAGTGGTGAATTACCCTCGAACTGGGTGTACGACGGACGCGCCAACCTGATTATGGACAATTTGCTTGCAGAAGGTAAGGCGGTACCTATGATTATAGCGATACCAAATAACCAGGTCGTACACCGGAATAATCCCAAGCATGCTGAACTGACTTTTGATATTTTTGAAAAGGAGCTTAGGAATCATGTTATTCCACTGGTAGATAAAGGTTATAGCACTATTCAGGATCCTAAAGGCAGGGCGATATCAGGTTTGTCCATGGGAGGCCGGCACGCTATGTTTATTGGCTTCCGGTCCTTAGACCTGTTCGGTTCTTTTGGAATACTCAGCGCCGGTGATGTAACAGCAGAAGAAACGCTTGTTCTATTTCTTAATGATCCTGATGTCAATGAAAAAGTCGATTATTTATTTGTGGGACAGGGGGTTAAAGAAGCCTCAGGATTTTTTAATAATCGTGTACAAGGATTAGTGGATGCGTTGAATAATCATAACATCGAATACGACTATTATGTAGGCGGACATGGTGGTCATGACTGGGGCACCTGGCGCCATCTGCTGTATTATCGATTCCTCCCAAACCTGTGGAGGACCAACTAATTTAATATTGTAAAAAACCCAGTAAACATGAAAAATATAAATTTATGGATTGCGATGTTAATCGCGCTTATCATTAATGCCTGTTCAGAACCATCACTCCCACCGGATCAGGTTAAGGTTGAACAAGGAATTGTGCAAGGCATTATTGAAGATGACTTAAGGGTGTTTAAAGGAATTCCTTTTGCAGCCCCGCCTGTGGGTGAACTGCGCTGGAAAGCCCCTCAACCTGTTGCGAGTTGGGAAGGGGTTAAAGTGGCAACAGCCTATGGGCCTGCAGCATTTCAGGGAGGAAATCCACCATCGGGAAAAAGTGAAGATTGTCTTTATCTGAATGTATGGACACCGGCAAAATCAGCGGATGAAAAAATACCAGTGCTGGTATGGATTTACGGCGGTGGTTTTAGTTTTGGTTCAACAGCAGAACCAGTTTATACCGGTGAGAAATTAGCTAAAAAAGGCGTTGTTCTTGTCAGTATTGCCTATCGTGTTGGGCAGCTTGGGTTTTTGGCTCATCCTGAATTAAGTGC
>JAHEAU010000370.1 GCA_024642625.1 Lewinellaceae bacterium | reverse complement strand
TTCCTTCAATCAATCTCGTGTATGCATTGAATGAAGAAATGAATTTGAGAGGAAGCTTCAATCAAACTATAGCCAGGCCTAACCTCAGAGAGATTGCACCTTTTGCATCGTTTGATCCATTGATTGATCAATTCTTTATTGGAAATCCTGAACTGGTGACGACCAATATCAACAATTACGATTTGAGATGGGAGTGGTTTACCAATCCGGGAGAAATTCTATCGGTGAGTACGTTTTATAAAACGTTTGACAATCCGATCAGTCTTCAATACCTGAACTCGTCTAACCCTGAATTCCAGTTTGCCAATGTCGAAAGTGGACAAATCGGAGGGATAGAATTAGAGTTTAGAAAAAACCTTGGCGTCCTGGGTCGTGCGTTTGAAAACTTTAAGTTGTCCACGAATTTGACTTTTATTGAATCTTCCATGGATGTCCTCGTACAATCCGGGTTAGAGCCGGAATCAAGGCCATTTGAAGGGCAATCCCCCGTCTTAGCAAATGTGGTGTTGGGATACACAGATTTGGATCGCAAACTGGATGTGCAGGTGGCTTACAATTATACAGGAGAGCGTTTGTCCGTCATTGGATTGGCTTCACCCGACATTTACGAACGAAGTGTATCTACCCTGGATGCGGTCATCGCGAAACGCTTTGGTCATGTCTCTGTAAAATTTGCAGCGAAAAACTTATTAAACCCATGGATCACGACTTCCAGTGATTATCTGGGTGCAGAATATCTCACACGTCAGTACAAAAGAGGAACATCCTTTATCGCAACCATTGGTTACGAACTCTGATCGGTGTAAAGAAGCATTAGATTTTTTATTATCGGGCCCTGGGATCTTAGCGGATTTCAGGGTTTTTTCATTTTTACCACTCGAAATCTGCAAATAAAAGTACAATAGTCGCATTTTTAGGGCGTTAATGGTGTTATACGATATATGAGAAGATCAAGAAAATCCAAAGCAGTTAGAAAAAGTCAAAACCGGGGAAGGACGGTGTCAGTAATGGTGCATTCATTATTGCTGATTGTTTTGTTTCTGCCATTCTTTAGTATGAAAGCCCCTGAGGAACCCACTAAAGAGGCGCTGGTGATTCAGTTTGATTACCCGTACAACGAATTCGTAGCCCCGGAGCCTGAGAAATTTCTCCAGGAGAATAATGACATGGGATCAAGAATGTCTGGTAGTGAGGCAGGAGGCAGTGAAGTTTCCACTGAAGCTCGCCAAGCCAGACCTATGGCCGCAGCGCCTTCAAGACTTTCATCCCCTTCTATGGCAGCGGTGACACCAAATACAAGCAGTGCCTTAAGGACTGACATTGGGGAAATTCCATTACCCACTCCGGTGATTGTCAGTAAAAAAGGATGGCAAACGGTCAACGATGATATAGCATTTGAAAGCGATGGCGTTGAGGAAATGACTTTAATTGATTGGTCAGATGGCGCTTTTGGTGATGAACCCGGTGCAGGGGGCGGCGATGGTGATGATGATTCTGATATCTGGAGTGATGGTTTTGGTACAGGCACAGGAGGAACTGGAGGCACAGGTGGAGGCACCGGGAATGGTGTTGGGCCGGGCCCTGGTCCCGGTGGAGGAACCGGTTCAGGTAATGCTGGAAGTAACACCGGCATCGGTCAGGATGGAAAAGGCATGCAATGGGGCGTTGGCTTGGATGGTTTGCTTGACAGAAAGTTAGTACAACGTGCGCGTGTTGAGCGTTTAGCCGTCAAGGAAGGTAAGGTGAGTATCTTTATCTGTGTCAATCGAGATGGAAAAGTGATTTCCACAAAATATGATGTGGCTGGGTCCACCTTAAAAGATCCTGATTTTATTGGAAAGGCAGAGGCATGCGCGTCTTCCTATGTATTTGCACCAGACGCCAGTGCACCTGAAAGACAATGTGGTAAACTGTCCTTCATCTTTAAGATTAAATAGGACATTATTTTTCTGATCGATAAGATTTCTCAGGTCTCATTTTAATATCCAACCTGTCTCACATCATTCAGATAAAATTTAAGCTTTGTTTTTAAGCCGTAATCCCTAAAAATGAGTGGTTTATACGACTATTTTAGCTGAAATAGCCCTTTCCAGTAGAACAATAGGTATCTTTGCACCGTTTTCGTAAAAGCGTTCAAGATTAAACTATAAATAATTATGCAGGATCAAGCAGTTGACCAAAAACTCAAGTACAAAGTAAAAGATATCAGCCTGGCCAATTGGGGTCGTTTAGAGATCGGATTGGCAGAAGCTGAAATGCCGGGACTTATGGCGCTCAGAGAGCAATATAAAGGCAAGTATCCGCTTAAGGGTGCTCGCATTGCCGGTTGCCTCCACATGACCATTCAAACAGCGGTCTTGATTGAAACACTTGTTGACCTGGGAGCCGATGTGACCTGGTCGTCATGTAATATTTTCTCTACACAGGATCATGCTGCCGCGGCTATTGCTGCTGCCGGTGTTCCGGTGTTTGCCTGGAAAGGAATGACGATCGCAGAAGCTGACTGGTGCATTGAGCAAACCTTGTT
>JAHEAU010000140.1:1375-9273 GCA_024642625.1 Lewinellaceae bacterium | reverse complement strand
AGGTCTTCCACACCCCGGAGGAACTGGTGCAGGCCTATGCCAAATATCCGCAGCTGTTGACTCGTGCCGCCGACCTGCTTGCCAGCTGTGAGACCGCCATGACCAGCACCTTTACCCACAACCGCCAAACCTTCACCGGCAGCACCCGCGACGACCTCCAACTCCTGCACAAGCTCACCCGTACCGGACTGATTCGCCGCTACGGAAAGGACCACGCTGCATCTATAGATCGCGTCGAGCGTGAACTCAAGGTGATCGAGATGCAACACTTCGCCCCATACTTCCTGATTACCTGGGATATCATTCGCTATGCTTCAAGTACTGGTTCACACCATGTCGGACGTGGATCGGGTGCCAACTCAATCGTGGCTTATTGCCTGGGAATCACAGATGTAGACCCACTTGAGCTCGACCTTTACTTCGAACGATTTATTAACCCCTACCGGACTTCGCCACCGGACTTTGACATCGATTTTTCCTGGGATGAACGGGATGATGTCACCGACTATATCTTCAAGCGCTACGGCCGGGGCTACACCGCCTTGCTGGCGACGTATAACACCTTCAAGGGCAAGTCCATCGTGCGGGAGTTGGGCAAGGTGTTCGGTCTGCCCAAGGCGGATATCGATGCCATCGTCCACGAACCATTGGCCCGGGAGAAGCACCATCCCTATGCGAAGCACATCTTCCATTTTGGCAAGCGGCTGGAGGATGTACCCAACTACCTGTCCATCCACTCCGGTGGTATCCTGATCACGGAGCGGCCTCTGTATGAGCATACCGCGTTGCAGATGATGCCCAAGGGGTTTCCGGTCACCCATTTCGATATGTACCACGCCGAAGACCTGGGGTTTCACAAGTACGACGTGCTCAGCCAGCGGGGATTGGGGCATATCAAGGAAGCCGTCGATCTGGTACGTGAAAACCAGGGAAAGGCCATCGACATCCATGATATTCCCCGGATCAAAAACGATGAGGCGGTCAAGGCCCAGTTGCGTTCGGGACGGTGTATCGGTTGTTTTTACATCGAATCGCCCGCCATGCGGGGGCTGCTCACCAAGCTGGCCTGCGACAATTACGTGCATCTGGTTGCGGCCAGTTCCATCATCCGTCCCGGGGTGGCCAAGTCGGGGATGATGCGGGAGTATATCCAGCGGTTTCACAAGCCCAACGACTTTGAGTATATCCATCCTGTGTTTCGGGAGCATCTGGGGGAGACCTTTGGAGTGATGGTCTATCAGGAGGATGTGATGAAGATCGTCCACCATTTTGCTGGACTGGACCTCGACGAGAGCGATGTGTTGCGGCGGATCATGACGGGCAAGAAGAAGTCGTCGGATACCTTCGAGCGGCTGCAACGCAAGTATTACGAAAACTGCCAGGCGCGGGGTTATACCCGGGAATTGGCGGAGGAGGTGTGGCGGCAGGTGGCCAGTTTTAGCGGGTATTCGTTCTGCAAGGCCCACTCGGCGAGCTATGCGGTGGAGTCGTTTCAGAGCCTGTATCTGAAGACCTATTATCCCCTGGAGTTTATGGTAGGGGTGATCAACAATTTCGGTGGGTTTTACAGCACGGAGGTGTATGTGCATGAGGCGCGGATGCAGGGGGCGAGTATTCATCCGCCCTGTGTGAATCGCAGTCATTGGCTGACCCATATCTACGGGACGGAGGTCTACCTGGGGTTTGTGCATTTGCAGGGGATGGAGCGCCAGGCGGGGATGGCCCTGATCACGGAGCGGAAGGCGCATGGCCCGTATCGCAGTCTGGGGGATTTTACCAGTCGGGTGGAGGTAACACCCGAACAGTTGGATATCCTCATCCGCATTGGCGCCTTCCGGTTTACCGGGATGAACAAGTATGAGCTGATGTGGGAGAAGGCCCGGGTGGGGTAGGAGAGCCAAATCGTGTAAATCTCATGCTGAGGGACTTTATCAGAAACGCTGTAACCCGGGGTTTTTTATCCGCCGCAGGATGACAACCTCAAGTTCAGGTTTGTCACCAAGAACGCGAACCCGGTTTAATGCCTTCTTTCAATGGATTCGCCATCCTTGGGTCCTTGCTTTTTGCCATCAGAATAAACCCTGAATTCCCGCTGCAATGTCTGTACCTTTGTGCCATGAAATTTACCGAATTCGGCCTGGACAACAATCTGTTGGAAGCCATTGGCTATATGGGTTTTGAAGAAGCCACCCCCATTCAGGATCAGGCCATTCCCAAAGTACTTGCCGGACACGACCTGATCGCCTGCGCCCAGACCGGGACGGGGAAGACAGCCGCCTTTCTGCTGCCTGTCCTGCACAAACTCGCTCAGATCAAAGAAGAATATGTCAAATGTCTCATTCTTGTCCCCACACGCGAACTGGCCATCCAGATTGACCAGCAGGTGCAGGGACTGGGCTATTTCTCGGGACTGAGCACCTTGCTTCTCTACGGTGGCAGTGACGGTTCGGACTGGGCGACACAGAAGCGAGCTCTCCAAGGCGGCGCAGATATCGTCGTTGCTACTCCCGGCAAGTTGATCTCCCACCTGAATATGGGGTATGTCAAATTCGACCGCCTGGAATTTCTGGTGCTGGATGAGGCCGACCGGATGCTTGACATCGGCTTCTATGACGATATCGTCAAGATTATCTCTCACATGCCCAAGGGACGGCAGTCCCTGCTGTTCAGTGCGACCATGCCGCCAAAGATCCGGGAGCTGGCCGGGATCATCCTCAACAATCCGGACGAGATCAGCATTTCCATCTCCAAGCCCGCTGAAGGGGTGTTACAGGTGGCCTATCTGGCCTATGAAGAGCAGAAGATTCGCTTGGTGACCAACCTGCTGGCGGACAAGCCAAACTACAAGAGTATCCTGGTATTTACCTCCACCAAACGGAAGGTGAATGAGATTGCCCGGGCTCTTATCCGCAAGGGAATTCCCTGCGACGGGATCTCCTCCGATCTCGAACAGAAGGAGCGGGAAGATGTGTTGATGAACTTCAAATCCAAGAAGACCCGTATCCTGGTCGCCACCGATGTGTTGAGCCGGGGGATCGATATCAAGGATATTAACCTGGTCATCAACTTTGATGTGCCGGGTGATGCCGAAGACTATGTACACCGCATTGGTCGAACCGCTCGTGCCGACACAACGGGAGTAGCAATCACATTTATCAATCCGGATGATATGCGCAAGTTTGCCCGGATCGAGCAGCTGATTGAACGGGAGATCATCAAGAGTCCGTTACCTGAAGAACTTGGTGAGGCACCTGTTTGGGATCCACGCTCTTCAGGCAGTGGACGAGGCGGCGGCCGTAGTGGCGGTGGCCGCTCGGGTGGTGGATATCGTGGTGGTGGCGGTCGTAGTGGCGGCGGCGGAAACCGAGGTGGCGGTGGTCGCTCAGGAGGTCCCGGTCGTCCTGGCGGCGGTGGTCGTTCCGGCGGAGGAGGCTCTGCGCCCCGTGGTGGTGGTGGCCGAAGTCGATAGCAATCCGGCAATCCGACACGACTAGTTGCGAGTTAAAACAATTTGTTTTACATTTGTCCAGTCGCACAGGGAAAGAGCGGTATAACCATCGTGAACCCATGCGTGAAGGATTTGGTACGTTGACCTTGTTTGAGGACGAAGCCGCAGAATATGTGATCCCCGCCTTACAGGAGGGGCCCTATGATCAGGCTTTTGACGAGATCGAGCTATTGGGCTTTCCCCTCTGCTCGCCCTTCGATCTGTTGCAGGCAACGCCATTGGGCCTCACCCTTACTCAGGCGATGATCGGTTGTGCCGGGCGGACGGTGCGGATGCTGGGGTATTATGTGGCCCGCAAACATGTGACCACCGTGCGCAAGGAGCATATGAACTTCGGCACCTGGCTGGATAGTGAGGGGTTGTTCTTTGATTCTACCCACTTCCCGCCGTCCCTGGCCAAGTACCCCTTTCGCGGCAGGGGCATTTACCTGATGACGGGAAAGATCGTGCTGGACTTCGGCTTCCCCATGCTGGAGGTGGATGTCATGGAGAAGCTGCCCATGGTGAAGGATGAGCGATATTGATTAAACTGCTTAGCAGATTAAGCAGGAAATGATGATTATTGCTTGTCAGAATAAGCAAACTGATCAACTCATGTCAGACATAAAAACGACTCTTTACCTCAAATGCCCGCTCGGCTGGCTCCGCATCACTGGAGATGAAGAAGCCGTACACTCAATATCGTTTGAGGAGGAGCAAGGTGAGGACTCACCCGATCCATCAGCGGTGCTCCTCCACGGCCGAGAGGAATTGGAGGAGTATATCAAAGGGTCTCGGAAAGTTTTCACCATGCCGTGGAAGACAGAAGGCACACCGTTTCAACAGGCCATCTGGAAAGCGTTATCAGAGATTCCCTTTGGCCACACTGTGACGTATCGCTATCTCGCACGTCATATAGGCAATGATGATGCAGTCCGGGCCGTTGGGATGGCGAACGGTCAAAACCCGCTGGCCATACTGCTTCCCTGTCATCGGGTGATCGGGTCAGATGGCAAACTGACCGGTTATGCTGGTGGCCTGTGGCGCAAAAAATGGCTTCTTGAACATGAGCAAATGGGTGCTCAGGGGAGTTTGTTTTGACTAAACAGGAACTTGTAGGTAATTGATGGTGGATTCCGGATTACAGGTAACCTTTGATCCTTTATTTGATAGCAAAGCAGTTCGTGATCTGCAAATCTTCATCCAATCAAAAGGCCAGGTTCGTCCCGGCCTTTTGATTGATGCTCTATTTCTCTTTTCCTTTCTTTTTTGATTTGCTTTTGTCTCCGTCATCCGTCAATTTGAACTTGATCGGAAGCTTGAATTCAACTCTGACTTTGTTGCCTCCCTGGGTGCCTGGTATCCAACGAATTCCCTCTGATTCCATCTGCTTAAAAATATGAAGAACGGCATCACGGGTGCCTCCACCGATATCACGAATGATATTCACATTGCTCAAAGCCCCATCCTTCTCAACGATGAACGATGTGATTGTTGTCCCCTCAATGCCCTTGTCAATGGCTTCCTTAGGATAAGTCAGATTGGTGTAGATATAGTTGAAGAGCTTGTTCTGTGAACAACCCTCCAATTCAGATCCGGATAGCCCATCTTCCTCACAACCTGGAAAACGAGGCATATTTTCAACAACCTTGAACAGATTGTCATCACCAAGTGTGCTCGTTTTATGGTTAGGTCCTGCGGAGTCTATGCTTGTTGTGAAGTTGGTTTCCAGTTCGTTTTGAACAGGCAGAGTCACATTACTGAACGAGGTGAATCCAACCAAGGCAAGAACAGTCAAACCGACAATGGTTGCATGATGGAATTTCCATGGTTTTGTTGGTTGATACATGTGTATGATGCGGGTTTTCAAAGGTCCTTGAATGATGGTGTGAATGGGTAATACAGGGTGGGGAGCAGGTTTGAATGTGCCTATGAACCGGACATATTTGTCGCGATCCTGGTCTCGGATGACCCTTTGGTCGGCCTCAAATTCATGAACAAGTCGCAACTCCTTCACCAGGATATGGACCAACGGCTGGAACCAGAAGACAATTCTAAGGATGTGCCCCAGCATCAAGTCTTGGGAATGCCCCAATCGACTATGGGCAAGCTCATGATCAAATGCCATTTGGAACTCTGTACTGGCAGGTTCCAGATACTCAGGCAGATAGAGTGCATTGAAGAACTGAAAGGGTACTGCCGGAGACGGCAATCGGTAAACCGTTTTTTCACCAAACATCTGTTTTGGCGATGTTCGCTGGACAAGATATAGTTGATATAGTCCCAGAAAAAACCGGCTTATCATAGCTATTAAACCCAAGACATATACCCCGACAAGAAGATGTAGCCAGTTGAAACTTTCTTGACTGGCTTCCTTTGAAGTGGAAACGGGGCTGACCCAAACTTCAGGCAATGTCACAACCAGAGTACTTAAATGAGATTGCGGCCAAAACAGGAGTGGGATCAAGGTGCCACTGATCAAACTACCAATCAGGAAGATGCGTTGCTGACGAATGGTGCCTGATTGAACAATCATTCCTTTGTACAACCCAAGGAAAACAGCCCAGCAAAGGGCGCTGTAAAGGAGATGTCTCAGGATTTCAGGGTTCATGGTGCCTACTTTTTCAAGTCATGAATAAAGGATTCCAATTCTTGCGGGTCAAGCGACTCTTCCTCAACCAAGAAGCTGACCATATCTTTAAATGAACCAGAGAAATAGTCAGACGCCAGTTTTTCAAGTCGACTTTTTGAATAGTTGTCCTTGCTGATCAAGGGGAAGTATTCATACGTTCGTCCATAGGCCTTGTGATCAACGAACCCCTTTTTCTCAAGAATGCGAACAATTGTAGAAATCGAACTATGCGGAGGCCGAGGTTCGCCAATATCATCAAGCAGATCGCTGACCAGGCAGTTTCCTCGGTTCCAGATCAATTGCATGATTTCTTCTTCCGCTTTTGTCAGAGTAATCATTTGTTTCCTTGTTGATGACGATCCGCACGCAACACAAGTAGCCGTTGTTTGGCATACTCGGCAAATTGCTGATGCTTCGTCGATAAGTAGTTTTCATAATACCGCATAGCAGGGGCTTTATCCTTATACCATTGATCGTATGCACGTCCGATTTGGAATATATGCTCCGGATCAGGATGTAATCGTTCAGCGGCCTCATAAGCCTGAATGGCTGCCTTGAAGTTTTTGTCCATCAGATGAAGGCGACCACCTTGTTCCTGAAAGAGATAGAGGTAGTCGGATTGTCCCTTTTCAATCGCAATTTCCATGTGATGAATGGCCTCTGTTGGCTGTCCGGATGCTTCAAGTGCCAGGGCATAGTAATAATGAGCCAATTCTGAAGCGCGGTCATGATGGCAAACCCAATCCAATAAATACAGAGCTACAGATGTACTGTCTAATTTGACGTAGGCTTGGCCAGTTATCGTGGTGTAATACAAAGTTGAGTCACCGGTCTCAAGAAGTTGTTGACCATACATCACAGTCTGGTCGGGCAATTCCTGTCGATTTGCCAATCGAACGGCAAGCCGCAACAGTGGTCTATCCTTTTTATTCAGAGCCAGGCCTTCTTGGATGACAGTGGTTGCCTGGTCAAGTGCATCAATCTGAATCAACCCATCAGCTAATGCTGCTGCAGTTTCCAGATCTCTTGCGTTATAGTAAAGGGAATTCTGAAATGCGCCAATTGCTGCTGTAATATTGCCCAAACTGACCTGTGCCTGGCCAAATTTCTTTAGGAAATAGGCGTTTGTACTGTCTATTTTGACAGCCTTCGCATAACTCTTGATGGCGTTTTCAATGTGACCAGACTGCTCATCCAGAATGCCTAATGATATCCAACCTGTTGGGTCGAGTGTATCCAGATTGATGAATGCGCGGTAGTAAATACGCGCATCCTGAAAGTTGCCCATTTGTTGATGGCACCAGGCCAATTGATGGAGGCAATCCTTTCGGTCGGGTTCTTGTTGATGACAGTTGTAAAATGCGCGAATCGCCTGATCAAATTGATACTGCGCAATGGCTTGTTGACCATTAGCATAGGAATCACTACCGGATTGGCCATAGACTTGGCAGGAAATGAGAACACCCATGAGACACAGTCGAACGATCATGCACACAAGGTATAACGTAATTATACGTTATGCAACTCAATCTTAAAATTTAATTACTTTTTCTGTTGGAGAGCATAGGAGATATAGCGATGCGGCTCGTTGGTCAAGTACATTAAATCCCATCCATGGGTATTGCAAAAATCATTGACTGCTTCAATTACACCATATCGGACTCCGTCTTTCCAGGAACCCAGGGTATAATCATGACCGCAGAGCCATCCACCGGGTTTTACCTTCATAGCACAGACGGCCAGCTCACGCACAGTTTTATCATAGAGGTGAGTCGTATC
>JAHEAU010000140.1:0-1365 GCA_024642625.1 Lewinellaceae bacterium | reverse complement strand
CGTGTGATCCGGGAATCCAGCCATTGTCGCCTCCGAATCGCCTCGGTGAAGTGAAACCAGACCTTGATTAACTTCCTTTTCAAATCGGTTGGCAACAGCAGTATATCGGTCATTTCTGACGACAGATGGTGGCCATAAATCGACGAGATGGAAATGTGTCGGATTAGAAATGTTCAGGATTTTTTGTGAGAAGTCGCCCATATCTACGCCAACTTCTGCTATTGTCCCGCCCGTTGGCAAGGCTTCGATCAATGCTTCCCGGGTTGGCAATAACCGGGTATTTGCCATTCGTTCTGGCTGTAGAGTAATGGATGGCCGACCGCGCTCAAGGCGTGTGCGGTACCATTTTGTCAGGACTTGTATCGGGTTTGTCATGTATTCTTTATTCTATTAGGGATCCCAGAAAGTAATGTGAATTGAATATCTTGCCGCAATTGATCAACAAAACAAGGTAAAAAAATGAAGAATTCCTCTCTCTTAGGCCTCTTTGCCTGTCTATTTCTTGTCGGTATGATAATCGGTTGTGGTTCTGAAACCGGTGAATCCACATCTCCTGCTGATGACCAAACCACAGAATCGACAGAAATGGAAGATGGTGAAGATACTTCCGGACCGGAATATACGTCAGCATATGTCTGTCCGATGCATTGTTCTGGTAGTGGTGCTGCCGAACCAGGTACCTGCCCGGAGTGCGGTATGGAGTATGTCGCAAATCCGGATCTTGCTTCTCCTGAGGGTGAAGGACACGATCATGATGGCCATGACCATGATGGTCATGATCACAATCATTAATTGATGTTTTATTGCATAACCCGTTGGAAGTCAATACATTAGAGGAAACTCGCGGGTTATGCGTTTTTCTATTTTTACTCTTCTTATTTGTCTTGGCTTTTCTTCGCACCACGCGCAATTTGAAGAACGTTTAGATTACATTATACCCGCCACATCAACTTATGCGAGAGGAGGATCAAATCTCATTTTAGACACAGCTTATACTATGCAGGAACTGATCACAGATTTCTTCTCGAACTCTTGTGTAGAGCCCTTCAATATTACCATGGCGGGCAATCCAAATGGCAAGGGTTTTTTTCAAGGAATTGGAACTGAGCTAGGTGTCCCTGCTGAGATCATGCTTTCGACAGGAAATATTACGAATGCGATTGGCTCCATTAATTTATAACACAATTTGTTTATAAAAACAATTTGTGTTATATTTGGGTATGCAAACAATCACGTATACCCAGAAGGGCAGGGGTGCCCAGATCAATCCAACTACTCCCTTTGAGAAAATTGATCGTGGATCATGGGTCTCTGATCCGGATGCGCAGACCCAATACATACCCATACGGACGAAGCGACTACTCA
>JAHEAU010000369.1 GCA_024642625.1 Lewinellaceae bacterium | reverse complement strand
TTGTTTCTGCAGGCAGTATTCTGACACTGGATGCGGGACCTGACCGAGAGGCCTCGGTTGGTGATTTGGTCAATTTATCAGTGCAATCCAATCTTTCACTTCAGCAGGTGCAGTGGGTGGCTAAAGACGGATTGACCTGTTCGACATGCCCAGCAACAACATTAGGGCCATTGACCGAATCGCAAACTGTCCTGGTGGATGGATGGACGATAGATGGCTGCGCGGGAAGTGATCAGATCGACATTCTGGTCAAGTCTCGTACGCACCTATTTATTCCGAACAGCTTCTCACCGAATGATGATGGGATCAATGATTTCTTTACGGTGTATTCAGATGAGAACGGCATTGTCGTCCGGAACCTGGCCATTTACGATCGGTGGGGGAATGCACTTTTCTCACAGTCGGATCTGCCTGTGAATGATCCATCGGTTGGTTGGGACGGCCGATATCGGGGCGATAAACTGGACCCTGGAGTATATGTCTATGTGATTGAGATTGTAACTGGAAACGAAGAAAGTCGACTTTATAAAGGCGATATTCAGATTGTCAGATAACCATGAAAACACCTTTATTCAGAGATGAAATTACTTGCAGCATCAAAGAATTTATTTGACAGGACGAATAAATAATGAGCAGCTTACAAAGCATTCTTTTCCTTGGGTTTATTTGTATGTTCATGGCTATTGAATCGTATTCGCAGCCAGCTTGTGTCGTCTGTTGCTGCGGTGATCCTGAAGAAATTGGATTTCCTTGTGGTGATTTTGAGGAGCCACCTTTGGCCCCTTTTGGCGGGTGGATTGATTACAGTGCTGGTGAGACGTATTGTGGCTGGTTTGTCGTCAGTGGGTCAATCAGTATACATCACGGGCTGCATAATAATCTGGGTTTGGGCAACCCGAATGGACCATCGCAACATATGGATCTGAATGGATATAATGCCGGGATTGTTGAGCGTACGTTAACTGGATTGATTCCTGGGAAACAATACACGATCACACTTTGGTATGCCGCTCATAATGGAGCAGGATTGGCAACTGGTCATGCATTAATTAATAATGGTGCTTTGTTGGATGAAATGTGGTCGACATCCGTTTCAGGTGAAGTAAAATGGGATCTGCTTTGCTTACCTTTTATAGCTGATGCCTCAACTGCAGTTCTTCGGTTTGAAGGATCCAGTAATAACCCATGTTGTGGAATGTTGATCGATGACATGTCTATGTGGGTGTGTGATGCGGATGTAGAAGCTCCATTCATCGTCAATCCGCCGCAGGACGAATATTTAGTCCAATGCTTACAAGATGTTCCTGCAGTGCCTCAACTGGTGGTGATGGATAATTGTGATTCCGATCCGGAAATTATTTTTGATGAAGTTGTCAATATTGCTCCTTGTCAAAGTACAGTGCTGAGAATGTGGCAAATTGTGGATGCCTGTGGAAATAGTACTTCATTTCAGCAAACAATTGAAGTTTTTGATACGGAACCGCCTGTATTTGTGATGCCTCCTCAAAACATGGCTGTCACATGTGCTTCAGATGTGTTAAATGAGTTTTATTCCTGGGTTCAATTAAACGGAAATGCGATCGCGACAGATAATTGTGATCAGGATTTAGAATGGGAGATTGATTTCATGGAGGAACCAGGACCCGGATGTTCAGTCACTTCTGTTTCATTCACAGTACGGGATAATTGTGACAATTCAGCAGAATATATTGCGACCTTTTCTGTCAAGGATGATAACCCTCCGGTTATTTTAAAGCCAGCACATGATGTAACCATTCATTGTGGGATTTCTGTTGCTGATTCTTTGGCTTTGTGGCTTGGCGTTTGGGGTGGGGCCGAGGCAACTGATTCATGCGGACCATTAGTTTGGCAGCATGATTTTTCTGGCGACTCATTAGCTCCAGTAATTGAAGTGACATTCACTGTAGTTGATGATTGTGGAAATAGCTCGGAGACAACGGCTTTTTTCTTTCAAATGGTTTCTTCTGATACGTTGTTTGAATCATTTAAAACTTGCGATTCCACATTGGCAGGAGTGGATACAATTGTCACAAATATGGAGGGGTGCCAGATTGTCACCATTACCCAATTTAATTTCCAACCTTCAGATACAATTTATTTTCTTAACAATACATGTGATCCTGCCTTGGTCGGGAAAGACACGTTTTTTTTCAACAATCAATTCGGATGTGATAGTCTGATCATCACCCAGACAAATTTGCTTCCCTCATCAAGTAAATATCTGCAGTTATACACCTGCGATCCATTGCAAACGGGATTGGATACGCTGCATTTGACAAATTATTTTGGATGTGATAGTACGGTCTACATTGCGATAATTTATACCGGTATTTATCAGGAAAGTCAATCAATACAGATTTGCGGTAGCGGAACGCCTCATTTGGATACACTTACAGTCATCTCGGGCCCTTGCGACAGTTTGTTTATCACAGAATATACATATTCACCATTGGATACAACCTGGATTATGGGCACGACATGCCAGGCTGCACAAGCGGGTATATTTGTCG
>JAHEAU010000139.1 GCA_024642625.1 Lewinellaceae bacterium | reverse complement strand
AGTATGTGGTTGAGCGCAATGACCTCAAAGGAAGTTCTATTCAAAAGGCTTTTTTCCTGACTGAAAAGGGGAAGCCATTATCGGTAAGGTCTTTGTATAATGTGGTACATGGGTATCTGCTATCTGTAGGGCAATTGGAAAAACGAAGTCCACATGTCTTGCGCCATACATTTGCAACCCACCTTGCTGAATCTGGAGCAGATTTGCAGGCTATCAGGTCGTTGTTGGGGCATACTTCCCTTGCATCGACTCAAGTCTACACGCACACCCAGATAAGCCAATTGAAAAAAGCATATTTACAAGCTCATCCCCGGGGACAAAAATGACCGGCGTGTGAGCCAAAGTTCATAAGAAAAAACAGTTGATATGAAGATGAAGATTCAATCGGTGCATTTTACTGCAGATGCCAAGCTGGTCGATTTTATTGAAAAGAAACTTTCGAAGCTGGATGCATTGAATGGAAACATTCAAGAAGTGGAGGTGATTTTACGTTTAGAGAATAGTGGGCAAGTCCGTGACAAGATTGCTGAGGTCAAGCTACATATTCCCGGGGCCAGCTTATTTACAAAGCAAACGGCAAAAACATTTGAAACATCTATAGAGAAGTCTGCCACTACGTTGCGCAGACAGGTCATTCGGTTTAAGGAGAGACGAGGAAATGCCAGGAAACGTCGATCAGCGACTGCATAATCTGATTCTGCGGACTCGTCTGAAAAAACCAGCCCGATTCCATGTAGAAATTTTCAGTTAAATCTTTTCTCATCATATAGAAAGGTGTATCTTTGCAAGCGCTTTCAAAGGAAAGAATGGATTAAGTCATTGAATTACTGGAATATAGCCTAGGAATACAGGTTTTTGGCCATTGCAAATCCGATAGAAAAGAGTCTTTTTATGAAAGGAGTCTGATGGATTTAAGGGCTGAATGAACATAAATCTGCTAGTTGAGTGATCAGCCGGCATAGCTCAGTTGGTAGAGCAGTTGATTTGTAATCAGCGGGTCGGGGGTTCAAGTCCCTCTGCTGGCTCCACCAGCAGATTTTATTGTTCACACGGGTTTTTGCCTTTCCAAAAGGTAAAATCACGTGAGTTTTCATGTATACTGAGGCAAAACCGGGGGCGCGCCGGAGTTGGAGAGCCGGGCCAGACTGTAAATCTGGTGCCTTTGGCTGAGTTGGTTCGAATCCAACCGCCCCCACAAGTTGTTTGTCCTGTTTTTTAAATGGGATGACAGACAAGCGGGTGTAGCTCAGTTGGTAGAGCATCAGCCTTCCAAGCTGAGGGTCGTGGGTTCGAGTCTCATCACCCGCTCAATTGTCCTTTTCAAAAGAGAAGAGGAATTATCACCACTTCAAAAGGGAAGTTGCCGGAAAACCGGTTGGACCGACTTGGAACCTCCGAGAAGATGACGTTGGTGAAGAAACAAATCTTTTTTCAAACCGTATGGGGATGAAGAAGAACTTGATTTTCAGCCGATGTAGCTCAGGGGTAGAGCACTTCCATGGTAAGGAAGGGGTCAAGGGTTCAAATCCCTTCATTGGCTCTAAATAAATGATGATCGCATTTTTAAAATCTGTTAAAACCCAAAAAAATGGCTAAAGCAACGTTTGAAAGAACTAAGCCGCACTTGAATATCGGGACCATTGGTCACGTTGACCACGGAAAGACCACATTGACGGCCGCCATCACTACGGTACTTGCCGGTGACGGACTAGCTGAAAAGGCGAGTTATGACTCTATCGATGCTGCTCCTGAGGAAAAAGAGCGCGGTATTACGATTAACACGGCTCACGTAGAATATCAGACGGTCAATCGTCACTATGCTCACGTGGATTGTCCTGGTCACGCGGATTATGTTAAAAACATGGTTACGGGTGCTGCTCAGATGGATGGTGCGATCTTGGTTGTAGCTGCTACTGATGGACCAATGCCGCAGACTCGTGAGCACATTTTGCTTGCTCGTCAGGTAGGTGTTCCAAACATTGTTGTCTTCATGAACAAGGTTGACCTTGTTGAAGATGAAGAGATGTTGGAGTTGGTTGAAATGGAAGTTCGTGAGCTTTTGAGCCAATATCAGTTTGATGGAGATAATGCGTCTATCATCAAAGGTTCAGCTCTGAAAGCTCTTGAAGGTGAAGCTAGTGCTGTTCAGGCGATTCGTGACCTGATGGCAGCTTGCGACGCTGATATTGCCGAGCCTGTTCGTCTTATCGATCAACCTTTCCTGATGCCGATTGAGGACGTATTCTCAATCACAGGTCGTGGAACTGTTGCTACTGGTCGTATCGAGCGTGGTGTTAACGAAGTAGGTAACCCAGTGGAGATTGTCGGTATGATGGCTGATGATCAAAAGCCGCTGACATCTACAGTAACAGGTGTGGAAATGTTCCGCAAACTGTTAACTCGTGGAGAAGCTGGTGACAATGCCGGTATTCTGCTTCGTGGAATTGAAAAAGAAGCTATCAGTCGTGGCCAGGTAATCTGCAAGCCAGGCACTGTAAAGCCACACAAGCACTTCAAGTGCGAGGTATATGTTCTGGGAAAGGATGAAGGAGGTCGTCATACGCCATTCTTCAACGGCTATCGCCCTCAGTTTTACTTCCGGACAACGGACGTAACAGGTGATGTTACTTTGCCAGGTGGTGTAGAGATGGTTATGCCAGGGGACAACGTCACTCTTGAGGTTAAACTTCTCAGCACCATTGCAATGGAAAAAGGTCTTCGCTTCGCTATCCGTGAAGGTGGTCGTACCGTAGGTGCTGGCCAGGTGACCGAAATTATTGCTTGATCCGAATAATCGGATCCGGCAGGAAAATGTGAAAATTAAGTATCCCTCTAGGGGTGCTTAATTTTTCACGTTTCCGCAAAGGGGAGTAGCTCAATTGGTAGAGCGACGGTCTCCAAAACCGTAGGCTGCGGGTTCGATTCCTGTCTCCCCTGCAAATTCGAAAATAAGCGAAGCTTGTTTTCAAACTTTAAGGAGTCTGATCTGACCAAAACCAATTTGGGTCTGATTTCTGAAACAGTTCCTGAGTTTTTGTTTCTATGGAAACGATTGGGAGGGAATGCAAATGATTGCGAATTATGGATAAGATTCGGTTGTATCTGACAGAAAGCTATAATGAGCTGATGCATAAGGTAACTTGGCCAACTTGGCCAAACCTGACCAGTTCTACCGTAGTCGTGCTCATGGCAACATTGTTGATCGCACTAGTTGTGTTTGTGATGGATACAATTTCAACACAAGGCACACATATGATCTACGGTATCTAAATCATGCCCCCCCATTATGGCAGAAGAAAATAAGTGGTACTCCCTCAGGGTGATTAGTGGAAAAGAAAAGAAAATCCAAGAGAGGATTGACTTTGAAGTACAACGAAGTGGTTGGCAGGATATCATTACCTCGGTTTTGGTTCCTTCTGAAAAAGTTTATAAAATTCGAAATGGTAAAAAAGTAATCATGGAAAGGAATATCCTTCCCGGTTACATTTTAATCGAAGCGGATCCAGATCGACTTTCAGGTGAAGTTGTTTCGACAATTGCCAATATTCCGAATGTAATCCACTTCCTGGGCAAGAATGAGCCAATTCCCATGCAACAGTCTGAAGCTAACAGACTGTTAGGCAAAGTGGATGAGTCTCAGGAAATGCAGGAGGCCATGATCGAACCCTTTCTGGTTGGAGAAACCATCAAAATTATTGATGGTCCATTCAACGAATTTGTCGGTGACATTCAGGAGGTGAACGAAGAGAAGAAGAAATTGAAAGTGATTGTTAAAATTTTTGGCCGTGGAACGGAAGTCGAGTTGAACTTCCTCCAGGTCGAGAAACAAGCTTAAATAAGCCAAGACGATGGCCAAGGAAATCGAAGTATTCATTAAGCTGCAGGTCAAAGGAGGTCAGGCTAACCCTGCCCCTCCAGTTGGTCCTGCTCTTGGTGCCAAGGGTGTAAACATCATGGAATTCTGCAAGCGTTTCAACGCCGATACCCAGGATAGAATGGGGAAGGTGTTGCCGGTTGTAATTTCTGTTTACAAGGACAAATCGTTTGACTACATCATTAAGACGCCTCCAGCTGCTGTTCAGTTGATTGAAGCCTCAAAGGTGAAAAAAGGATCTCCTGAACCTAATCGGAAAAAGGTTGCTGCAGTAACCTGGGATCAAGTCAAAGCGATCGCTGAAGACAAGATGGTGGACCTAAATGCGTTTACAATCGAGTCTGCCATGAAAATGATCGCAGGCACAGCGCGTTCTATGGGTTTCACAGTGAGTGGAACACCACCTTGGGGCACTAAATAAGTCTATTATTCACAGGGAGTACCGGCCACCATACCGATACGTTACTACCTTAATTTTAGTTAATATGACCAAGATTTCAAAAAAGAGAAAGGTCGCAGAGGCAAAAGTTGATGCCACCAAACTATATTCCTTGGCGGAAGGTTTGGCTCTGGTCAAAGATGTAAATACGACCAAATTCGATTCATCAGTAGATGTACACGTACGTCTCGGTGTGGATCCTCGAAAGGCTGATCAAGCACTTCGTGGTACTGTTTCCCTGCCCCATGGTACTGGTAAAACAAAGCGTGTTCTGGCTTTAGTTACTCCTGACAAGGAGGATGAAGCACGTGCAGCTGGTGCCGACCATGTAGGTCTGGATGAGTACATTCAAAAGATTTCCGATGGATGGACAGATATTGATGTAATTGTTGCCATGCCAACCGTAATGGCCCAACTGGGTAAGATCGGACGGATTCTTGGGCCAAGAGGCTTGATGCCGAATCCCAAGACTGGAACAGTTACGATGGATGTCAGTGGTGCTGTCGCAGAGGTTAAAGCCGGCAAAATTTCATTCCGGGTCGATAAGTTCGGAATTATCCACTCTACTGTTGGCCGCGTTTCTTTCGGTGCTGACAAGTTGTTGGATAATGCCAATGAATTTATGAATACGCTCGTGAAGATGAAGCCGTCTACAGCCAAAGGCACCTATATCAAATCAGTCACGATTGCCAGTACAATGAGTCCTGGAATAAAGATTGATACACGCTCCATTAAGCAATAAGTGTTCACCGATCTAAACGAACGATCATGACTCGCGAACAAAAAGCTCAAGCTATTGAGCAACTCAAAAATAGACTCGAAGACAACGCCTTCTTTTACCTGGCAGACACTTCTGCCATGTCCGTTAAACAGATTTCAGCCTTGCGCCGAATTTGTTTTGAGAAGGGAATCGAGATCAAAGTAGTGAAAAACACCCTGGCCAAAAAAGCCATGGAATCCTTTCCTGATGAACGCAACTATTCAGCTGTGTTCGAAGCATTGAAAGGTACCACTGCTATCCTCTTTACCGATACGGCGAATTTGCCGGCGAAGGTGTTGAAGGATTATCGCAAGGATGGAAAGAAGCCAAGTTTGAAAGCAGCCTATATCGAAACGGCTATTTTCCTTGGCGACGATCAATTGGATGTACTGTGTAAACTCAAATCGAAAGAAGAGTTGCTCGGTGAAATCATTGGTCTGCTTCAATCCCCAGCGAAAAACGTTATCGGTGCACTTAAATCCGGTGGTACAACTATCGCTGGTTTGGTCAAGGCACTCGAAGAACGTGCTGCCTGATATCAGGTGGCAAACTAGGTATGGCTTCCAAGCTTGCGCTCATTTGAGACCGCATTAAATCATTTTTGAAAAAACAAGCAACATGGCAGATTTGAAAGGCCTTGCAGAATCTTTAGTAAACCTCACTGTGAAGGAGGTTAATGAACTTGCATCCATTCTGAAGGATGAGTATGGTATCGAACCAGCAGCAGCAGCTGTTGCCGTAGCCGCAGGACCAGCAGCAGCTGGAGGTGGTGACGCAGCAGATGAGCAGACTGAATTCGATGTCATCCTCTCTAGCGCGGGTGCAGCGAAACTGCAAGTCGTAAAAGAAGTTAAAACGATCACCGGCCTCGGACTAAAAGAAGCCAAGGATCTCGTCGATGGTGCACCAGGCGTAATTAAATCTGGTGTCTCCAAAGAAGAAGCTGAATCTTTGAAGAAAGCTTTGGAAGAAGCAGGCGCTTCTATCGAGATTAAGTAATCCTTGCTCTTTTTAACCGTGCCAATGGTGATATGCGCGTTAACGCACACGTAAGAACAGTACATCAACCGGAATAATGGCTTAGTCGGTATCTCGTATATCGGCTAAGCCCTTTCTGGTTTATTCCCCTCCAGGAAAAGGGAAGCCTTTTTCATCGTATCTAAACCGCTCTTTCTCATGGGATCCAACGCAATGTTGATCAGCCCGGAACAGGCACGCATCAACTTCGGGAAAATCAAAATGTCCATGGAATATCCAGACCTTCTGGATATCCAACTGCGTTCTTTTCAAGAGTTTTTCCAACTGGAAACAACTCCTGAGAATCGAATCAGTGAAGGACTCTACAGAGTTTTCCAAGAAAATTTTCCGATTTCTGATGCCCGGAATATTTTCCTTCTTGAATTTTTGGATTACTTCGTTGATCCTCCCCGATATACAATCGAGGAGTGTATGCAACGTGGTTTGACCTATAGTGTTCCACTAAAGGCCAAACTCAAGTTGTCCTGTAATGACGAGGAACACATTGACTTTCAAACAATTGTCCAGGATGTCTTTTTGGGAAATATCCCTTATATGACACCTAAGGGGACATTTGTGATCAATGGCGCTGAACGCGTTATTGTTTCACAATTGCACCGTTCACCTGGCGTGTTTTTTGGTCAAAGCTTCCACCCGAATGGTAGCCAGATTTTCTCTGCACGGGTTATTCCGTTCAAAGGAGCCTGGATGGAATTCGCCACAGATATCAACAATGTGATGTATGCGTACATCGACCGGAAGAAGAAATTTCCGGTGACCACATTGTTGCGTGCGATCGGATTCGACACAGACAAAGTTATCCTCGATCTCTTCGGTCTTGCCGATGAGATTAAGGCGACTTCCAAGGACCTGAAGAAGGCCATTGGTCGCAAATTGGCTGCCCGGGTGCTGAGAAGCTGGACAGAAGACTTCGTTGATGAAGATACTGGTGAGGTGGTCACTATTGAACGAAACGAGATCATACTGGAGCGGGATGTGATTCTCGATGAAACGAATATTGAACAGATTCTGGCAGCTGATACCAAAACGGTTATCCTCCAAAAGGATGACGTAGAGGAGGATTTTGCCATCATCTATAATACACTTCAGAAGGACCCGTCCAGTTCCGAGATGGAGGCTGTGACGCATATCTATCGCCAGTTGCGCGGTACCGATCCCCCGGATGAAGAAACGGCACGCGGAATTATCGACAAGCTGTTTTTCAGCGATAAGCGATATAACCTGGGTGAAGTTGGTCGCTACAAGATCAACCGGAAATTAAAACTGGAGATCGACGAGGAAACACTGGTATTGACGAAGGAGGATATCATCCACATTGTCCGCTATTTGGTCAAATTGATCAACCAGCATGCAGATATCGATGATATTGACCATTTGAGCAATCGTCGAGTTCGGACTGTTGGAGAACAACTGTTCTCCCAGTTCGGTGTCGGTCTGGCACGTATGGCACGGACTATTCGGGAACGGATGAACGTCCGGGACAATGAGGTATTTACCCCTGTAGATTTGATCAACGCGCGGACGCTGTCCTCCGTAATCAATTCATTCTTTGGAACAAGCCAATTGTCTCAGTTCCTTGACCAGACGAACCCGCTCTCTGAAATCACACACAAGCGCCGTATCTCAGCACTTGGGCCAGGTGGTCTATCACGTGAGCGCGCTGGTTTTGAAGTGCGTGACGTACACTACTCGCACTATGGTCGTCTGTGCACAATCGAAACACCGGAAGGACCCAATATTGGTCTGATCTCCACTTTATGTGTTCATGCCAAGGTCAACAAAATGGGCTTCCTTGAAACACCCTATCGTAAGGTTGTCAAGGGGAAAGTGGATCTGAAAGGAGCAATCCAATTCTTATCAGCTGAGGGAGAGGACTTCCAGCGAATTGCTCAAGCTAACGCTGTTCTTGACGATAAAGGTGGTTTTATTACCGATCGAATCAAATCACGTGAGCACGGTGAATTCCCTGTTCTCGGTCCAGATGAACTTGACTTCATGGACGTTGCCCCCAACCAGATTGTTGGTGTATCGGCATCTATGATTCCTTTCCTGGAGCATGATGATGCCAACCGTGCCTTGATGGGCTCGAACATGCAACGTCAGGCTGTACCACTGATCAAGCCTGCATCACCGATTGTTGGTACCGGCCTGGAAGGCAAAGTAGCCCGCGACTCCAGAATGTTGATCAATGCAGAAGGTGAAGGTGTTGTGGAATATGTGGATGCTGACCAGGTTGTTATCCGGTATGACCGGAGCGATGAGGATCAGTTGATTTCATTTGAAGACAACCGGAAAACCTACCAACTTACCAAATTTCAGAGTACAAACCAGGGTACTTGTATCAACCTGAAGCCAATTGTGAAAAAAGGCGATCGGGTGATCAAAGGCCAAATCCTGTGTGATGGATACGCGACTGAATTGGGTGAATTGGCCCTTGGGCAAAACCTCAAAGTTGCATTCATGCCATGGAAAGGATACAACTTCGAGGATGCTATTGTGATCTCTGAACGGGTTGTTCGTGATGATATCTTTACCTCTATCCATATCGAAAGTTTTGAGATGGATGTTCGGGATACCAAACTGGGCGAGGAGGAATTGACCAACGATATCCCCAATGTCAGTGAGGAAGCCACAAAGGACCTCGATGAAAACGGAATTATCCGTGTCGGTGCCTGGGTTCATGAAGGCGATATCCTGATCGGTAAGATTACACCTAAAGGCGAATCAGATCCGACCCCGGAAGAAAAGTTGCTCAGAGCCATCTTCGGAGATAAAGCTGGGGATGTCAAGGATGCATCCATGAAAGCACCTCCATCTACCTTTGGTGTTGTTATCTCCAAGCAATTGTTTGCACGTGCCAAGAAAGACAAGGTGCAAAAGGTTCAGGAGAAAGAGCTATTGGACAAGTTGGATGATCAACATGCAGTTGCTCTGAATGAACTCAAGACGATTCTGATCGACAAACTGATGACCCTGACCAAGGGTAAAGTGGCTCAAGGAATCCGAAGCATTTACAATGAGGAAATGGTCTCCAAAGGGATCAAATTCTCTCTGAATGTATTGAAGAATATCGACTACTCTGTGGTTGACTACAATAAGTGGTCAGATGATGATCATACGAATGAATTGATTGCCCGGTTGTTGCACAACTTTTCAATCAAAGTCAACGAAGAAGTCGGCCGCTTCAAGCGTGAAAAGTTCAATA
>JAHEAU010000138.1 GCA_024642625.1 Lewinellaceae bacterium | reverse complement strand
CGCGCAATGTCCTGGATCCGCAAGATGGGCAGATCCCTCTCCTGACCACCCTTGATGAAAAGATCAAGCTGCTCGAACGTGCAGGTATTGATCATCTGGTTGTCGTGCCATTTACTCTGGAGTTCTCACAGATCTCGGCTGACGAATATATCGAGCGGTTTTTGGTGGCTCATTTTCATCCACGCTATATCGTCCTGGGTTTCAATCACCGATTCGGGACCAATAGAGCCGGCGACATTCGCTTTTTGCGGTGGAAAGGGCCACAATATGGATATGAAGTCGCGGAAGTGTATGGCATAGACATCGAAGGTGAGACGATCAGTTCGACCAAGATTCGTTCTGCTTTAGCTGATAGGGACATCACGAAGGCCAATCAGTTCCTTGGCCACCCCTACCTCCTGTCTGGTACAGTGATCAAGGGCGAACAAGTTGGTCGCACGCTTGGGTTTCCAACTGCAAATATCCGGATCAACACAGCCGCCAAACTGATCCCACCGGATGGCATTTATGCCGCTTACGCCTGGTGGAATGACACCCGTTTTGAAGCCATGTTATACATCGGCCGCAAGCCGACTCTGGAAAAGAACATGGACAGGGTGATCGAGGTCCACTTGATCGACTTTAACGAGCAGATCTATGGGGAGCAGCTGCAGGTTGACATCATCGAATTCATCCGGGAAGACACGCAGTTTCCGGATCGGGATGCGTTGCAAAACCAAATCCGGATGGATCGCAAGAAGATCCGGATCGCTCTGGAAGATGCATCCACAGCCGTGAGTCAATCGCCATTAAAGGGCGAACAGGTGGCGGCGGTCATCCTGAATTACAATGGCATCAAGCATCTCAAACACTACTTGCCGGACGTGCTTCAAGCATGTGAACAAGCTGGTGTAGTATGTCATATCATTGATAATGGCTCCACCGATGACAGTGTGGCCTATATTCAGAAAACATATCCTCAAATTCAGATCATTCGACTGGATGAAAATCTCGGTTTTGCAGCCGGCTACAACCATGGCCTGATGCACATTGAAGCCGAGTATTACTTCCTGATCAATTCTGATGTTTCGCTTGGCCCGGAGGTTTTCCCTGCCTTGCTGAAAACGATGCAGGATGATCCGGAAATTGCCGTTTGCCAACCCAAAATCCTTTCGGATCAGCATCGGGATCAATTCGAATATGCCGGTGCAGCTGGTGGATGGATCGACTTCCTTGGCTATCCATTCTGTCGGGGACGGATTCTCAATGTCACCGAAAAAGATGAGGGCCAATATGATCAGAAGGCCGAAATCTTTTGGGCTTCTGGTGCTGCCTTCTTCATTCGCAGTGAACGGTTTCATCAATTTGGCGGGTTTGACCCCCAATTCTTTGCACATCTTGAAGAAATTGATCTTTGTTGGCGTCTGAAACGTGCCGGGTTCAAGATCGTGTGCGACCCGAGCGTGCATGTCTATCATCTGGGTGGAGGGACGCTGTCCTACGATTCACCCAAGAAGGTCTATCTCAATTTCCGCAACTCACTGGTGGCGTTAGCCAAGAATGAACGGCCGCTGGATGTCTTGTGGAAAGTGCCTACGCGAATGATACTCGATTATGTTGCGTGTATCCTCTTTCTGGTGCAGGGAAAGGTTCCCCATATCTTTTCCGTCTTGCGGGCTCATCTGGACTTTATATTGACATTACCCCTCAGCATACTGAAACGGCGCTACCACCAATCCGAAATCCGCGCCCACCGAATCCGACAAAAACCCAACATGAATGGTGTCTTTAATGGCAGCATGATCTGGGATTTCTACCTCAACCAGCGAAAATCCTTCAGGGACATTGTCAAGTGAGTAAACTGCTTCGTGATATCGAAATTCTATTCCAGGATGACGACCTCCTGGTTGTCAATAAGCCACCCCGTTTATTGACCTTGCCCGACAGGTTTGCAGTTGAAAAGCCCAATCTGATCACCCTCCTTAAAGCACAGGACCCTAACGTGATGACCAATCACCGCCTGGATAAGGATACGAGTGGTATCCTGGTGTTCACTCGCAATCCAGAGGCACACGCTCATGTCTCCAGGCAGTTTGAAGCACGCACATTGACTAAAGTCTATGATGCATTGGTGAAAGGCGTGATCAGTCAGGACGAAGGCATCATTGATGAACCGATAGAGGCCCATCCGGTCATCGATGGTAAAATGCGGGTGTGGAAAGGAGGAAAACCATCACGTTCTGCGTATACTGTGACACACAGATACCGGCAGTTTACCTGGTTGAAGGTAAGGATCGATACTGGGAGGACTCACCAAATCAGGGTGCATTGTGCACATATCGGGCACCCCTTGGCAGTGGATCTATTGTATGGTGGTGATGAGGGTGTTTTCCTATCGTCATTCAAGCACAACTATCGGCAGAACAGAGGCCAGGATGAACAGCCGTTGATCGACCGCTTGACCCTTCATGCCTCTTCGATCGTACTGATCCATCCTAGACACGGCACGGAGGTCACGTTTGAAGCGCCTTTACCAAAGGATATGCGCGCTATTCAGAATCAGTTGGATAAATGGGGTTAAACGGATCAATCCGGAAACTCACCCATTCGTTCTACACACTTCTCCCACTCTACTTCGGCCTCACTTAAGGCGACCTTCATCGCATCGTAAGAGGCTGTTTTGGCAGTCGCTTCGGGACGTTCAAAAAAGCCGGGTTCTGCCATCAGTTTTTCAAGGGTGCGCATGGAACCTTCCAGGTGCTCAACCTCCTTCTCCCAACGTTGGAGATCCTTTTTTGCTTTCTTCTTTGCCTCCTGCCACTCCTGGGATTGCGGTGCCAAAAGCGCATCTGATTGGACTTTGCCTGTGCTCGACCTCTGTGCCAACAGCCGCTCATCCGTCAATGCTTGCTGACGCAGGAATTCATCAATATCCCCGAGGAATGGTTTTATCGATCCATCCTTGAAATAATAGATCTTGTCGCAGAGGCCTGCCAGGAAGTCACGGTCGTGCGAAACCACCAGAAGTGTTCCGTCATAGGCCATCAAGGAGCGTTTCAGGACCTCTTTGGCGGCCATGTCCAGGTGGTTGGTCGGTTCGTCGAGAACCAGCATATTGATTGGGGCCAGCATCAGTTCTGCGAGTGCCAATCGAGCGCGTTCACCTCCTGAGAGGACAGATACCTTCTTGTCGACATCTTCCCCTGAAAAGAGGAAGGTGCCCAAGATCTTTCGGACCTGAGGTCGCATTTCCGGTCCAGCCTGATCTTCCAATGAGCTGAGCACTGTTTTTTTTCCATCCAGTCGCTCGGACTGGTCCTGGGCATAAAAGCCGATTTGCACCTGATGGGATTCCGCAATTTCACCGCCATCCGGCTCAAGCTGACGAGTCACCAATTTCGCCAAAGTTGTCTTTCCTTGTCCGTTCTGACCGATAAACGCCACCCGATCACCGCGATCGATCTTCAGATCGACATTCGAAAAGACCGTTTTCGGACCATAGACCTTTTTGAGTTTCTGCCCGTCAAAAACCACCTGTCCGGATCGAGGAGACGGCGGAAAACGTAAATTCATCGACTTGTCTCCGCTGCCGGGCATATCGATGACGTCCATTTTCGCCAATTGCTTCTCCATGGACTTGGCCATGCTGGCTTTTGAGGCTTTAGCACGAAACCGGTCAATAGTCGCCTGCATTTGTTGCATCTTCCGCTGCTGGGATTCTGCGGCCTCTGTGCGTTGCTGCAAACGAAGTGCCCGTTCATCCAGATAGCGTGCATAGCTCATCTGGTAGTCATCCAAATCTCCTTGCTGCAACTCCATGATCCTTGAAGAGCAGGCTTCCAGGAATCGGCGATCGTGAGATACCAGTAATAGGGCCATTTCCGATTTGGCCAGGAATTGTTCGAGCCAAAGAATCGCTTCAATATCCAGGTGGTTTGTCGGCTCATCGAGCATCAGAAACTGTGGACGTTCCAGGAGGAGCTTCGCCAGCCACACCCGTACCTGCCAACCACCACTAAAAGTATTCAATGGCTTATGAAAATCAATCTGTTGAAAGCCCAAACCCGTCAACACCTTGGCAGCCTCCCCTTCTGCTTGTTCCCATCCGAGAACGTGCAAGCGGTGGTGACCATCTTCCAGGTCGATAAGGGCCTTTTCCAGAGCATCTCCTTCCAGGACGTTGGCGGTCAATTGCTCTTCAATCACCCGAAGTGACTGATCAATAGTTCTCGCCTCCTCAAAAGCGGCCATGGCAATATCCCAGACACTTTCTGTCCGCACGGGGCGGATATCCTGACTCAAATAACCAATCCGCCAGTCGGCAGGCACTTCACGACGTCCTCCATCTGGTTTGATCTCACCAGCAAGCACGCGGAATAAAGTGGTTTTGCCCATCCCGTTCCGACCGATCAAGGCGACTTTTTCACCTGCTTGGATTGAAAATGAGAGGCTGTCGAAGAGGGTACGATCACCAAAATGAAGGGACAAATCAGATACAAGAAGCATAGTCGGGAAGCCAAATAATGGTTCAGGGCGCAAAGATGCGCAAATCAATGCGTTTACGCAGCTTTGAGGATGGTAAAGCTGAAGGTTGTACCCTGACCAATGGTACTGCGCACTGTGATCGATTGTTTGTGGGCTTCCAGGATATGCTTGACGATAGACAAGCCCAAACCGGATCCACCCAGTTCCCTGGACCGGCTCACATCCACCCGATAAAAGCGATCAAAGAGATGCTTGAGGTGCTGTTCATCAATTCCAATACCGTCGTCGCCTACTTCGATGAGAATACGATCATCCATATCGTAAAAACTGATCTTCGTCAGGCCGTTATCCTGCCCGTACTTCAGTGAGTTGGTGATAAGATTGTTTAATACTTGCCGTATCCGGTCGCGATCTGCCGATACCATAAACTCCCCATCTGCCCCTGCTTTGAATGAAAGTCGAATGTCTTTTGTCCGTGCCAATTGTTCGTGATCTTCAAGGACCTCTTTGGTGAGTGCCTTGATCTCAAAAGGTTCGATCTCCAGGACCATCTGGTCGGATTCCAGTTGAGCGATGGTTTCCAGATCAGACACGATCGTCTCCAATCGCTCCACATTCTTTGCCGCCCGATCCAAAAACTTGAGGTTGATGCTTTCGTCATGTATGCCGCCTTCAAGCAGCGTGTGCAGGTATCCCTGAATATTGAATATCGGGGTTTTCAATTCATGGCTGATATTGCCGAGAAACTGTCGTCGATAGGTTTCCAGGTCACGCAAAGTCTTTACTTCATGTTCTTTTTCCTCTGCATAGGCGATCACCTTTTCTTCCGCCATATCGAGTGTTTCATGAGTTCGTGAACGCGTCTTTTTTATTTCTGGATCAGATTTCACACGATGGATATATTTATAGATCACCTTGATCCGGCGGTAGATAAAGTAGTCAATCAACCAGCGAATGGTGAAAAAAATCAAGCAAAAACTGACAATCGGCGTAGCGATCCAAAGCCAAGTGGGAAGCTTGAAGCCTGCAGATTGGAGGACCAGCATGGGGAAAAAGCCAGCCAGTGATGCCAATGCAGCACCGACTAGAGCAATCTGGTAGGATGTGAGATTCTTGTTGATCATCAAAAGTCGAAACGGTAACCGATCCCTTTCACGGTCTTAATATAGTGTGTTCCGATCTTTTCTCTGATTTTCCGGATGTGAACATCCATTGTCCGGTTGCCGACGATGATGTCCGGTCCCCAAACGTGGCGATAGATTTCCTCCCGTTTGAAGACCCGACCGGGCTTTGAAGCGAGATAATGAAGCAATTCAAATTCCTTTCGAGGCAACTCAATTGGTTCTCCACGAAGAAAAACCTGGTATTTCAAGCGATCGATGATCAAATCGGCTCCCAGCTCTGTTTGATCCGGCAACTCTTCTGTAGTTGACTTTCTTCGAAGCAGGGCCTTGATCCGGCTGAGCAAAACTTTGGGGCGAATCGGCTTATTGATAAAATCGTCGCCACCGCTATCCAGAGCTGCGATTTGCGTGTAGTCTTCATCCCTTGCCGTCAGAAAAGCGATGATCGTTTGCTGGAATTGTGGCAAGGCCCGCAATTGCCGACACACTTCTACCCCATCGAAAACGGGCATCATGATATCCAGGAGGATCAGGTTAGGCCGGCATTCAACGGCCACTTGCAGGGCCTGGCCTCCATCTGCAGCGGTATGTACTTCATAGCCTTCCTTTTTCAGATTGTAGGCAATGAACTCGAGAATGTCCGGTTCATCATCGACAATCAAGATGCGCTCAGACATAGTGAAGATGGTTGTAAATAATGTCCACAAAGGTAACTTGAAACCACACGCCGTCCGACTCTGGAGAATTAAGTTTAGGTTAATCCGCAGTTCGTGTATCGTTCATCCTGACCTCAAGAGAATCAACTACTTGAGCATATAATCTATCCATCCGATCCGGTTCCTTGGTCAGAAAGTCCATATCGTGTTGTAGACTGTCTTCATTCACATGATGAATGGTGCAAAGCTGACGGAAATAACCAGCATAAAGTGAATCCCTAATGGCTGGTGGTGCATTCTGAATCGCCGCTTTGGCAATGTGAATATCGATGAAGATGGGCACGAGTTGGTCCTCACTATAATATGTCGTAGGTGTAGGTGGTGAACACGATCCCAATAGAAGGAAAACTAGGCATAGCAGTCTGATCATATTCGATATTCTTTGGGGAAAAACCAGGCTTCCACCTTTGCCTGACCAGGTTTAAAGTCCATCCACGTGTCAATATCACCCTGAATATGAACAATGCCACAAGTAGGTACATTATCAAACCGGAAGCCTTCTGTAAACCGATTAGAGAACACTGTAAATCCTGGATTGTGACCGAAGAGAAATACGGTCTCCCAGGCATCATCAAAGCCATGAACGACGGCCTGGATATCATCCGGGAAGGCCTCATAAATCTCATCGACAAGCTCGATCTCCCAAGTTGTTCCCTCAAATGCTTTCGCAAAGAAGCTGGCTGTGTCCTGGGCCCTTCTGGCTGAGCTGCTTACCAATTTGCTTGGTACTATTCCCTTTTCCCGCATGATCTCTGCCATGATTGGCGCATCCATCTTTCCTCGGCTGCCCAATGGGCGTTCGAAATCACGCAGGTCGGGATAATCCCAACTTGACTTTGCATGTCTGACCAGGTACAGATCTTTCACAGGGAATGCACATTTAAATCGTGATGGCAAGCATGCCATAAATCAATCATGTAAATTTGAGGTTTTATTCCGGCCCAACCATGCCAAAACCAAAAATCCAATTAAAACAACTTGAGCGCCAGATCCATGAAGGCACGTTCCTCGTCGGGGAACAGTACTTCAGGGAAGGGCGTGTCGAACAGTTGCGCGAATTGGATAAGGGGTTGTGGCAGGCCCGTGTCCGGCTGGAAATGATCTACGATATTGAAGTTTTACTTCGCGGAGATCGAGTGCATGCCTTTACCTGCCCCTGTTCTCGTGGCTTAAAGCGGCTTCCTTGCCCCCATCTCATTGCTGTGCTGTTGATGATGCGCAACTTTCGTGACCAACAACGAGAAAACAAGCGGGTTCAGAAGGAAGCCACTCTTCCCGCCCTTCAGTTGCGCACCTTGTTGCAGCGTGTTTCTGTTGAAGATTTACAACAGTTCACCAAAGAATGGGCGAAGGAAGACCCTTCCTTTGCACAGGCCTTCAAGGCCCGCTTTTTTGCTCAGATCAGTACAACAAACCCCGCACACTATCTCGACCTGCTACTTCATTCTTACCAAGATGCCGATGGTGAAATAAGCACTGAGCAAAAGCATATTCAGGAACTACTTCCACTGTTCCGCCAAGTCCTTGCCCAAGTAAATAGCTTGCTTGATCAAAAGCAGGAGGAATCGGCTTACGCCATTTTGCATCACCTCCTGAAAACTGCATCAACAATTGGGTCTGATCGTTTGTCCAGCGCAATCCTGGATGGGATCATCACGATGATGGAAACACAGGGGTTATCCGCCGAGCTGCATGCTGATGATCTTCGCTTCCCATTCCTGTCGGAGTTATTGAATGTTTTAGTAGCACAAGGAGTAGAAGAAGGTGTTCATCGCAATTTGCTTCAAATCCAGGCATATTCGGGGTTTCCTGAATCCAGATCAAACATCTTGCAAGTCATCAAATCGTTGATGTCTCAAAGCAAGATGCTTCAAATAGATCCTGAGCCATTGGTTTTGGTGTACTATCAAAATCTTCCTGACACAGACCGCCAAAGAGATTGGCTGGATGACCTCCAACTGCCGCGGATGGGTCCAGCTTTTTATGAACGGTTGGTCACCACACTACTGGAAACTGGTGACTTTGAGGGCTGTGAGCGGATTCTCACAACAGGTCAAATGGCCTACCCGGAGAGTGCTGAGTTGATCCGATTGCGGATCCAATTGTATTGGGAGTTACACGACATCGATCCTTTAATTGACCTCGCCGAACGCCTGATCCTCAACACACTATCAAATGCAGATGTTCTTTTTTCTGAGAAATACTTGTCAAAAAAACAGTTGTCCATTCTATTCAAGGGTTTGATCCTCAAATTGGAGGATGGCCAAACCTATGACCACCATCGGTTGACATGCATGATTATGGCACGATCTGGCGCCTGGAAGGCGGTTGCCCGACGCGTTACCAGCAGTAGTTCGATCCGGCTACTCGACATCTATGCCGATGACTTGAATGAGCAATTTCCGATTGAGTATCAACGAATTCTGACCCAATTCCTGGATGACTACCTGGATCAGCATGTCGGTCCCCAAGCCAAACAGATCGTTCAGAAAATTCGTTCTTTATTGTCTCGACAAAACTTGTCCGCCTTGTTCTATGAATTAGCCGTTCACATTAAAAACCGTTATCCACATCGTCAGTCTTTGCTTGATGATCTGGATGCTACGCCCTCTTTGCGCATATGACTATCGAAGTTTGGGTGACTGGAAAACATTGGGATGGGTTCATTCGGGAAGGGGTCAACTTCTACGAAAAACGCTTGCGACCAGTCCTCCCAGTAAAAATCGACATCATCAAAGAAGGCGGTTCCGGACCAGATGCCCTGGACCGGGAAACAGCTCAGATCCAGAAAAAACTCCAGGTTGGCGATCATATCATCTTGTTGGATGAGAATGGTGAACAATTCTCCTCCCGTGGTTTTGCCCGTTATCTGGATCAATTGAGGATCCGGTCGCCAAAGCGATTGATCTTTATTTTAGGTGGAGCCTATGGCTTCTCAGAACAGATCAAATCTCAAGCGCAAGGTTTGCTATCTCTTTCTGAAATGACATTCAATCACCAATTGGCACGCATTGTT
>JAHEAU010000368.1 GCA_024642625.1 Lewinellaceae bacterium | reverse complement strand
TCGTCCACAAAAAGGGAATAATGCTCAATGGGAGCAATCCATGTTATTTATATGCATATGGCGGTTTCAATGTGTCAAAAACGCCTGAATTCAGTACCTCCAGAATCCTGCTTCTGGAGAATGGTGGCATTTTCGCGATGCCAAATTTGAGAGGCGGAGGTGAATATGGTGAAAATTGGCATCAAGCCGGAATGCAGGAAAAGAAACAAAACGTTTTTGACGATATGATATCTGCCGCAGAGTATTTGATTTCAGAAGGTTACACATCCAGTCAAAAACTGGCCATTGCCGGAGGTTCAAATGGCGGTTTACTTGTTGGAGCATGTATCAATCAACGTCCTGATTTATTTAAGGTAGCGTTCCCCGCAGTTGGTGTTATGGATATGCTTCGCTATCACAAATTCACCGTCGGTTGGGGTTGGATTCCAGAATATGGCAGTAGTGAAGACGAAAAAATGTTTCCAATTCTGCTCGGATATTCACCATATCACAACCTGAAAAATGGAACTGAATATCCCGCAACATTAGTCACCACTGCAGATCATGATGATCGGGTTGTCCCTGCGCATTCGTTTAAGTATGCTGCCCGATTACAGGCATGTCAACAAGGTGAAAATCCTGTCCTGATCCGTATAGACACCAGTGCTGGCCATGGAGCGGGCAAACCAACATCCAAAATCATCGATGAACAAGCCGATATCTGGTCATTTTTCTTTTACAATACAGCCTCACCCTTGACCTATGCCAAAGAATAGGAAGCATATTTCATCCGACTATTCAACACCGAATTGAATGATCTGAATTCTCAAATAGCATAAACAAGGGCATTGATATGCATTCCAGCACCCACAGAAGCAAAGAGAATCAGGTCACCTTCCTTCAAAGCATGATCAGAGAACTCTCCACTTATCACCTGGTGGTATAATGTAGGTATGGTGGCCACAGAACTGTTCCCAAGTTCATGAATATTCATAGGGACTATGCCTTTAGGGACGTCACTATAACCGTAGAGTTTATAAAATCTTTTGATGATGGCTTCATCCATTTTCTCATTGGCCTGATGGATAAAGATCTTCTTCAAGTCCTTGATACTCTGTCCGCTGCGGTCAAGCGCTGATTTCATCGCCAATGGAACATTTTGAAGCGCATATTCATAGATTTTACGGCCGTCCATCTTGATATATCTGATCCGTGGATCACTCTCAGGATAATTTGATTGGCCCAAATACAAATAGTAAGCTTCATCCAGAGTATGAGAAACAGCTGCTTGAGCCAGCACGCCACGATTGTCAGGCAAGTCCTTCCCCTCGAGGAGTGTCGCACCTGCCCCATCCGCAAAAATCATTGAATCCCGATCGTGCATATCCAATACACGAGATAACGTTTCCGCACCGATTATCAAACCTCGTTTGGCATCACCACAACGAATCATGAGATCTGCCTGGATAAACGCCTGAATCCATCCCGGACAACCAATGACTAGATCAAAGACAATACATTCCGGTTTTTTTATACCCAAACCCCGCTTTACCCGGGCAGAAAGTGCCGGTAAAAAGTCGGTCTGTATCGTATGCTTTTGGACATCACCAAAATTTGTCGCAACAATAATAAAGTCGAGAGTTTCAGGATCAATTCCAGAATTTGAAAGGGCTTGACTTGCAGCCTCCAGTGCCAGATCTGAGGCAACTATACTAGTGGGCGCATATCGTCGTTCACGAATTCCGGTAATGGATTCAAATTTATCAGTGACAACATCTGGCGGATCAGCAATCACCTCTTTTCGCTTGTCATAAAAGGTATGAAGTGCAAAATCACTATTAAGTTTTCGAATTCCGGGAATTGCTGCTCCCGTTGAACGAATCATTGTGCGCATATCGAGGGTATATTCTCCAGGCTGAAACTACTCGAAATTGGCTGACCCAACAAGCGATTTATATTAGAACTGGAGAGAATCTTTATCATCTGCACTTATTTTGTTTGTGTTTCAATTTTTCCTGAAAAGCGTGATTAACACAGATAGTTGGTAAACCGCCGATCAAAACGGCAAGACAAACAAAACCAGAAAGGAATCCACAAGCGTACATAAGGCCGAAATCACATCAATGATCGCGTAATTCCTTGTTCAATCGAATATCTTCGTTTGCTCATCTTCACGTTCAAAACAAGAAGGTATTCACAAGACTACCCAATTTATCAAACAATGATCTGTTACCAAGCGTCAGATTATAATTTACATAAGTGACCCAACATGCCGAGTAACTTGCTCCGAACGTTATATTTCCTTAACCTGATTCTATTAGTTTTTTGGGGATGCCAATCGGTTGATTCTCTGGATACGGATGCGATTATTCGCATTAATCGACAAATGTGTACTCAGTTTCAACAAGAACAGCACCAAGAGCTGACCTCAATCTTTTCGGACAGTGCAATGCTTATCATCCCAGGCAATTACCAGGTTATCGGCAAACAAATGATACAAGCTTTTTGGAATCGGTATATCAACCCGGTTGATCTGACAATCAAACATTTGAATTTTTATT
>JAHEAU010000137.1 GCA_024642625.1 Lewinellaceae bacterium | reverse complement strand
CAATTCCTACGCTATTTGTATTTGTAATACCAATAGCTGTTCCAGGGAGAAAGCCATAATCATTAATGAAATGAGATCCCGTCAATTCGCCATCACCATTTAGTGAGAAAATCCCAGCAGGGACTCTACAATCTTTTTTGCCATGCGGAAGTATTACCGTCACGCCAGTTCGTATTGGACCTTTTCCAACAATTAATTCTCCCTGCCCTTCAATTATTGTTTTATATCCAACTTCTACTCCAGGCACATCTGTAATATTATTAAATACCCCAGTTGTACCCTCAAATGGAATCCCCAGATCTCGTGCTCTATTCTTCAACTGCAGTTCAGGTTTTTGAGCATATAATCCAAAAGTGATTAAAGTCAGGAGATAAAAAGGTAATATTTTCATTTGAATTTGATTTCTGCTAACGGTCTAGTATAAGAAGCGTAGCCTGCCGATAGGCGGCTATGATTTCTTATACATTGTTCTACACAGGCTTCATTTCATTGATAAATTGAGCTGTATCAAAATATACTTTTAAAGATTTTATTTTGTTTTCTTGAATTTCGTACCATTCGCAAGCATGAAGAGTTATCACTTTCCCCTTGGGAATTTCAACATCAGTTGTAATTTGAGTGATTATAAAATTCCCAGTCTCTATCACTTCCAAAATTTCACTTCCTCTTATTGAGTCGAAAAATGGTTTATTTATTTCGATGAAACCTTTTTTCCCCTTCGCTTGTGCTAATGGCCCAATTAAGGAAACTTCATCTGAAATTAAGTTTATCCATTCATCAGTTTTTGATAACATGCTTTGCCTGAACGTTTGAAATACTTCTCTTGGTTGATTTGCCATTTTATTCGTTTTATTGTTTTTGATTTGAAAATGAATTTTGTCAGAGTTTACAATTTATGCAGTTCCTTTGTTCTTTGCTTGTGTAGAACATTAGTGTATCCGTTCCTGGAGTAGCGGATATATCCATTACATCAGTACACAATGTTCGGATACACCAAGAATGTGTGGTGTATCCGCTACAACCTTCTGGGTTCACCTTTTCGGGTTATATCGTTCGAATGTGGGCGAGACCGCTTATCCACCAGCCCTCTTCGTAAATATCGACAATCGCCCGCTAACTTCCAACCCAGGCTATTCCTAAGCCTTTTCGCCCTGGCTTAACGTAATAACGCACCGGATGAGGATAAACTGCGTTTCGTAGTAGTCCGTACTGGTATACCCGAAGTTGTTGCCAGTGATGGTCTTCCGGATCACCATGGTGTTCAACAGATCAGTGGCATTGAGGAAGAGCTCGCCCTTTCCACCTTGTACCGTCTTCTTGATGCCGACATCCAGCGAAAACCGGGCATCAATGGTGCCCTGTGGGATGATAAAATTCCAGATTAAATCTTCTACCCAGCCCACCCCTCGCGATCCAGACTCCGATACTGGATGGCCTCGGCCAAGTGCTCGACCTTGATATCCGGACTGGCGGCGAGGTCGGCAGCTGTACGCGCCACCTTGAGAATGCGGTCATATGCTCGAGCGGAGAGCTGCAGGCGCTGCATCGCCGTCTTGAGGAGAGTGGTACCAGCCTGATTGATCTGACAGACCTCCTGCACCATCCGACTGGGCATCTGCGCATTGCAATAGATCTCGGGCATGTCCTTGAATCGCTTCGCCTGAATCTGACGGGCCTGTTCGACACGCTTTCGGATATCAGCACTGGTCTCTGACGGGCGGGCATCACCTGCCAGTTCATCATAGGATACCGGGGTGACTTCCACATGAAGATCGATCCGATCCAGCAAGGGACCAGAGATCTTGGTCAAATAACGTTTCACTACTCCCGGTGCACAGACACAGTCCTTCTCGGGATGATTGTAATATCCGCAAGGGCAGGGGTTCATTGAAGCGATGAGCATGAAGCTGGCCGGATAGTCCACGCTGAACCGCGCCCGGGCAATAGTCACCCGCCGCTCTTCCATAGGCTGGCGCATCACTTCCAACACGGTCCGTTTGAATTCAGGGAGTTCATCCAGAAAGAGGACTCCGTTGTGAGATAGGGATATCTCTCCTGGATGGGGGTTAGAACCACCACCCACCAGGGCGACATCGCTGATGGTATGATGTGGACTGCGAAATGGACGACTGGTCACAAGCCCGCTATCGGCGGGCAATACACCAGCCACCGAGTGGATCTTGGTTGTTTCCAACGCCTCATAAAGGGTCAGAGGTGGCAGGATGGTTGACATTCGCCGGGCAAGCATCGTTTTTCCTGCTCCCGGTGGACCAATCAAAATGGCGTTGTGGCCCCCTGCAGCAGTCAGCTCCAGGGCACGCTTGATATTTTCCTGGCCTTTCACATCCGAAAAGTCAACCAGATAGTGATCCTGCTGCTCCTGGAAGATCTCGCGGGTATCTACTCGCAAGGGCTTCAGACCTGATCGACCTTCCAGCAAGGAAATAGCCTCCTCCAGATTCTCAATTCCATAGACATCCAGATCATTGACGATGGCGGCTTCTCGCGCATTGGCCTTGGGCAGGATAATGCCCTCGTACTTTTCCTGACGGGCCTGGATGGCCATAGGCAAACAACCCTTGATCGGACGGATGCCTCCATCCAGCGACAACTCTCCCAGCATAACAAGACCCTCCAGTTTGTCGGTCGGTAGCTGGCCAGAAGCTGCAAGGATGCCCAAAGCGATAGGAAGGTCGAATGCTGATCCCTCTTTGCGGACATCTGCTGGAGCCAGGTTGATCACCAGCTGCATATTGGGCATTCGCTTGCCAACATTCTTGATTGCAGCGCTGATGCGTTGGAAGCCTTCCCTAACTGCATTATCAGGTAAACCCACCATATGATAGCCGACCTTGGTGTGCGAGGTGATCGGACCACCGGTATTCACCTCCACGGTGATGGTCCGGGCATCAACACCAAATACTGCACTGGAATACGTCTTGACCAACATCTCTTAAGGTCTTATCAATGGGTTTCGTTATAGATTTCTTCGATCAGTGGGGCGTATTTCTCCAGGATGACCCGGCGCTTCAACTTGAGGGTGGGTGTCAACTCACCTATGCTGCCATCGGCCTTCACTGGCTCCCACACATCGGGCAGAATACGAAAGCGTTTGATCTGCTCTACCTTGCCAAAACGAGGATTCACCCCATTGATGATGCGCTGAAACTTGTCGATAACCAGCGGCAACTGAACCATTTCATCCAGCGTCGTCCAGGGTATTTCTTTGTGGGAGCACCAATCCCGAAGGGCCGTTTCGGCTGGCAAAATCAGCGCAGAGACAAACTTCTGATTGTCGCCCAACACCATGACCTGCTCAATCAGGAATTCCTCCTTCAGCTTGCTTTCGATCGGCGCCGGTGCCACATACTTTCCACCGGAGGTTTTCATCAATTCTTTCTTCCGGTCGGTGATCTGCAGAAAGCGCATACCATTTGTGCCCTCTACCCACTTACCGACATCTCCGGTGCACAACCAGCGCTCACCATTGATCCAGCGGAACACCTTTCCATCCTCTTCGGGCTTGTTGTAATACCCCATCATTTGATTGAGTCCCTTACTGAGGACCTCACCTTCACCTGGACCATAACTGGGATCGTCTTCTTCAATGCGCACTTCGACTCCATCAATAGGAGGACCAACTGTACCTAGTTTGGCCATACCAGGGTCAAATCGGGTAATGCAGATACCCGGTGCTGCCTCAGTCAATCCATATCCCTCACGGATGGGAATTCCCGCAGCAGAAAACACCTGAGCCATCTTCACTGGACAAGGCGCTGCACCGGTGATAATACCACGCACTTCTCCACCAAGAGCCTCCCGCCATTTGGAAAAGATGAGCTTGTCTGCAATGGTGCGTTTCAATTTTGCAAAACCATGATAGGGCTTGTCGTATTCATAATCTTCTGTCAGTTGCATAGCCCAGAAAAAGAGGCCCCGTTTAATGCCGGTGAGCGCCAGGCCCTTATTGTATATTTTTTCATAGACCTTTTCGAGTAGTCTGGGTACCGTGCTAAAGAAGTGTGGGCGAATGACTTTCAAATCCCCATCGTCACCTCCCAGTCGGTCGGGAGTGGTGAAGGCAGTTGACACTCCGGCATATAAATAGGCATAAGAGACTGCTCGTTCAAAAATATGGCAGAGAGGCAGAAAACTTAATGTTCGCTGACCAGCCGATACCGGGATCATGGGCAGAATGGTTTTCACATTGAAGACAATACTGTTATGATCCAGCATGACACCCTTGGGGAATCCAGTAGTCCCCGAGGTATAGATAATGGTAGCCAGTTGGTCGGAACGAATGGCCGCCCGTTCACTATCGATACGGGTGGTGTCTTTTTCCAGGAGGTCGCGCCAGTAGATACATTCCTGGCGTTTTTCGAATGAAATCAGTAGGTCGACTCCCGTTTCTTTCCCTGCCGTTGATACCTTTTCGTAGAGATCGCCACCACCCAGTATAACCGCTTTGACACCAGCATCATTGAAGATATAGGCATATTCGGTGCTGCTGATGGTCGGGTACACCGGCACACTTACCAGTCCTGCGAGTTGGCATGCGAGATCAGCAATGACCCATTCGGGACGATTGATGTAGTCTACAATAACGACCTTGTCGCCTGGTTGTAATCCCTTGCTCCGAAATCCGGCTGCCAGTTGCCTGGAATATCGATCAAGTTCATTGGTGCTCCACCAGGTCCAGTCCTCTCCTTCCCGAATGCCAAAGGCTTTATCCTGGGGAAAGTGGTCTAGTTCATAGGTAAGAAAATCAAAAAGTCGGGTGATGTCTGCTTTTTCCATATACCTCATATTCCTCCTGGTAAAATAGCGACTATTGGATTTATTGGCTGTACAAACGGGTCAACATTCCTCATTTTAATTTCTTATTAACCTTCTTTGTCCTCATTTTTCAGGATATACAATCTGCTGTCTTTCAATTTATTGCTTATTTATTTGTACTAAAGGCAAAACGTCGTTCATTTTGCATATTACAGTCTACATTTGTTATCAAATACATCTTCATGCTGTTCAGGACTCTTCTTATCTATTTTCTGCTAATTGCTCCGATAGTGCTTTTTGCTCAGAGTTCAGAGATTGGTATCTCTTTACAGGGATGGAATTATCAGGGTGATATCAATCCAAATACATTGCCATACGTGCCCGAAACCGATTTTGGCGGGAGCCTATTTTACAGATACAATCTGAATAATAACTGGTCCTTGCGAGCACAGGGAATGTTTGGACAGGTGTCAGGTGATGATCGCAATTTTGACGAGCGGAAGACCTCAAATCCTCTTGTGGATTTCAAAACGATCTTCTTTAGTTTGGAAGGAATGGTTGAGTTAAACCTTTTGGGTCGTGAGCGCCGAAAGCTTCGTCTCTATGATCGCGTCGGAAAGCGCTTGAGCTTTGAAGAATTGAAACAAGGAGGTCAAACCTTATTTGACGAAGAAGGCAATCAGCTCAACTACAAGATCAAATTGACCCGTCCTGTGTCTCCGTATCTGACTGTTGGAGCCGGGGCACTTTTTTTTGATCCGACAACTCACATTGAACCGGAAAATTCGGCCAATTGGTCTTCAAAGGAGCGTGAACAGAATTTTTCCAAAGTCAATTTCATCACACCAATTGGCGGCGGTTTGAAGTTCTACCTCAACGATCGCTGGACACTGGGTGTGGAAGCATTGATGATTCCTGCTTTTTCCGATTATCTGGACGGGGCAAGTGATTCACGTGATCCTGAAAATAATGATTGGTTGTCTACTCTCAGTCTTGGTCTATCCTATCGATTTAGTGAAAAAGACAGTGATGGTGATGGCATTGTTGACCGGGAGGATGCCTGTCCCGAGATTGCTGGGTCCATTGCATTGATGGGCTGTCCTGACACGGATGGCGATGGGATTGCCGATCGGGAGGATGAATGTCCACTCGTGGCTGGACTCGCTACTTTGGGTGGCTGCCCTGATAAAGATGGAGACGGCATCACAGATGCAAAGGATTCCTGCCCTAACGAAGCTGGTCCTGCGAAGTTCAATGGTTGCCCGGATAGCGATGGCGATGGCATTATTGACAGTAAGGATGGCTGTCCTTCAGAAAAAGGAACTTTAGCAATGAACGGTTGTCCAGATACAGATGGAGATGGTATTACAGATGGCGAAGATGAGTGCCCTACGGAAGCCGGAATTGCAAGTTTGGGTGGGTGTCCGGACAAAGATGGTGACGGTGTCGCTGACAAGGATGATACTTGTCCAAATGAAAAAGGACTTGTTGCTCTTGGTGGGTGTCCGGATGGCGATGGTGATGGTGTCGCTGACCGTCTGGACAAATGTCCAAAAGTTAAAGGACCGGCCTCCAACCAAGGTTGTCCAGAGATTGAAAAAGCTGACCTGGCAAAGATTGCCTTTGCAATCAAGAATGTACAGTTCCGTACGAACCAGACCCGGCTCCGGTCATCATCGATTCCCGTTTTGAATGAGATCGTCACGCTGATGGACAAATACCCTGATTACAATTTGAAAATAGAAGGACATACGGACAGTGATGGCAAGGAAGACGCTAACCTGAAGTTGTCAGAGGGTCGAGCAAAGGCTTGCTATGATTACCTGGCTTCACATGGTGTCCTTTCTTTACGAATGACACATGCGGGTTTTGGTGAGACCCAACCTATTGCTGATAATAAAACAGCTGAAGGGAAGGCAACAAATCGACGAGTGGATTTTAAGATGATCCTGCGGTAAAGAGTACAGGAGGGGAGAAGTTTGGAATCAAGGAGAAAAGTACTTATCGATCTTGAGAATGCACCTTATAGTATAAGGTGCATTCTTTTTTAGCCTATCCATACTTGGACTTCATAAATCGCCTAGATGTGAAGGGGTTCGACTGGACTTGCAAGTATTTTCCGGACAACATCTTGCTCTAAAATTTCATTATAAACTTGCCAAAACCAAGTTCAAATAGCCTTGTGTAGTTATTTTTTCATTTCTGCGACTTGAATGGTACGCTCCATTACGGCGTCCTAAACTTATTGGAACATACAGCTATCCACCTTGGAAAAGAAAAATCTTACCTGGATGATCACTTAAAAGCTGTGCAATCTCCTCTCATTCCATGGGTCTCATATTCCTTCTTGCTGAAGATGGAGTTATGGTTGAACGATTCCAAGAAACCTGTGAAATTCTTGTTTTCAACTCAATTTTAGTAGATACCCTTGAATTGGATCCAATTCAAGGGTTTTGTATACTTTTACTCAGTTAAAGAAATCGAGTACTTATTGTGCTCAACACCTATTTATCGTCAACAAATACTGCTACCAATGCAAAGATTTTTACTTCTACTTTGTTTAATTGCTTCTCCACTTCTGCTTCTTGCGCAGAAATCGGAAGTTGGTATTTCGCTTAATGGTTATAACTATTATGGCGATATCAACCCTTACTCAACTCCGTACTTTCCTGAAACAGAATATGGTGCAAGCCTATTCTATCGATATAATATGCACAACAATTGGGCTGTTCGTGTACAGGGTGCATTTGGCCAGGTGTCAGATGACGATCGCCGCTATTTTGAGCGTCAAGGCAACGATCCAATTGTGGATTTCAAGACGACATTTTATAGTGGGAGTGCCATGTTGGAGTTCAACATACTCGGCCGTATGAACGGTAGTAAAAAACGCATGGTCTCTCCATATCTGACTGCTGGTGTTGGGGCTTTGTTTTTCGACCCAACAACGAACACGGAAAGTTTTTATAAAACCGAATTAACTCCAAAAGAAGTTAACCAGGATTTTTCCAAGACCAGTTTCATTACTCCATTTGGAGCAGGTTTCAAATTTTATTTGAGTGATAAATGGACGTTGGGTTTGGAGGCTCTTATGATTCCCACCTATGCCGATTATCTGGATGGTGCTAGTGATTCACGTGATCCGAATAACAATGATTGGTTGTCAACTGCAAGCCTGGGTATCTCCTATCGCTTTGGCAAAAGTGACAAAGATGGTGATGGTATTACAGACAAAGAGGATGAGTGCCCAGATGTTCCTGGACCCGTTGCATTGAAGGGTTGTCCTGATAGTGATGGTGATGGTATCGCTGACAAGAACGACGATTGTCCAACTGTTGCTGGACTAGCTAAATTCAAAGGTTGCCCTGATACAGATGGCGATGGCATCGTGGATAGCAAAGATGAATGTCCAACTGAAGCTGGACTAGCTAAATTCAATGGTTGCCCTGATACAGATGGCGATGGAATTGTGAATAGCAAAGATGAATGTCCAACTGTTGCTGGACTAGCAAAGTTCAATGGTTGCCCTGATACAGATGGCGATGGAATTGTTGATAGCAAGGATAAATGTCCAACTGAAGCTGGACTGGCCAAGTTCGACGGTTGCCCTGATACAGACGGTGATGGTATTGTTGACAGTGAGGATGAATGCCCAACAGAAAAAGGGCCTGTAGCATTGAAAGGCTGTCCAGATAAGGATGGTGATGGAGTCGCTGACAAAATCGACAAATGCCCTACAGTTCCTGGACCAATCTCCAACCAAGGTTGCCCAGAGATCGAAAAGAAGGATCTGGAAAAAATCGCTTTTGTGATACAGAATGTCCAGTTCCGCACCAACAAGACCGAACTACAACCAGCATCAATTCCAGTATTGAATGAAATCGTCGGGTTGATGAAAAAGTATCCTGCTTATAGCTTAAAGATTGAGGGCCATACGGATAGCGATGGATCTGACGAATCGAATCTGGCACTATCAAAGGGACGGGCTCTAACCTGTTTTGATTTCCTCATAAGTAAAGGCATTGCTGCAGACCGAATGTCTCATGACGGATTTGGCGAAAGCAAGCCTATTGCGAGCAACGATACCAAGGAAGGAAAGGCTGAGAATCGACGGGTTAATTTTGAGATGTATATCCGCTGATTAGTCAAGGAGAAAATCCTCCACACATTCAGACCATAAGTATTAAAAAGAATGCACCTTTATTCAAGGTGCATTCTTTTTTTACAATAGCCACACGACGCATTGATGAAAGAGAAACGGTTAAATTGATATTCTAATCCGCCAGGTTGCTAAGGATATTATTGGTTTGAGTATCGACTGAAGATCACTTGGTGTGGCGCCCAGTGGGGTTCAATGTTTAAAGGCATAATGCAGGTTTTCTGTAAAACATCTGCAGAAACCCATATCAAGCCGAAGGAGCGTCTATGTTGTTCTATTTGGCTTGCAATGATGAATCTTGACTCGAAAGCCATAACCACTTCATGAAAAGAAATGTAAATCGAGGAGAGGTGGGTGGAAATAGAAAAGCCGCTGTGGGAATTTACCCCACAGCGGCTTTATAATATCGTTGATCCAATCAGGA
>JAHEAU010000136.1 GCA_024642625.1 Lewinellaceae bacterium | reverse complement strand
CTGCGACTGGAAGAATCAGCCGTAAACCTCGAGTCGGTGCAGGTCCAGGAAAAGGCACCGACAGCCAACATGAAAGAAGACACCCTCCAATTCAATGCCACCGCGTTCAAAGTGATGAAGGATGCAAATGCAGAAGACCTTGTAACCAAAATGCCCTCTGTAACTATGGAAAATGGACGGGTCAAAGCTCAAGGTGAAAATATCTCACAGGTCCTGGTAGATGGTAAACCATTTTTTGGCAATGACCCGACTGCCGCCTTGCGCAATCTGCCGGCTGAAGTTATTGACAAGATCCAGATCTTCGATCAGGCCAGCGAGCAATCCACCTTTTCCGGCATCCAGGATGGGAATACAACCAAAACCATGAACATCGTCACCAAATCGGGGATGAACAATGGTCAGTTTGGCAAGATCTACGCCGGCATCGGATGGCCCGATTATTATCAGACAGGTGGCAACATCAACCTCTTTGACGGTGACCGCCGCATCTCGTTGATCGGGATGAGTAACAATATCAATGTCCAGAATTTTTCGGAAGATGACCTCCTTGGTGTAATGGGTTCCAGTGGTGGGCGCGGTCGACGGTTCGGAGGCGGACCTGGAGGTACCAGAGGAGGACCCGGCGGTGGATCCAACGATTTTCTGGTCAACAGTACCGGCGGCATCTCACGGACGACGGCAATTGGCCTCAATTATTCCGATCAATGGGGCAAGAAGGTGGAAGTCAGTGGCAGCTATTTTTACAACCAAAGCAATAACCTTTCTGAATCGGATCTCATCCGCCAGTATTTTCTCGATCAGGGGATCGGAGAATACTACCAAGAAGAAAGCACAACAGACACGCGAAATATCAATCACCGGGCAAACCTGCGATTGGATGCAACGATCGACAGTGTCAATACCATCTTGTTCCGCCCCCGATTCAGCTGGCAGGGAAACCGCGGCAGCGAAACCGGCTTTTCCGGCACCTCTCTGGATAACGATGCGCTCAACCAGAGTACCAATTTTTTCAAGTCCGACCTGACGGCTCTTCAATTGGATGCTCCGCTGCTCTGGCGTCACAAAATGACAAAAGACCGCCGCACCCTGTCAATCCAGATTTCTCCTGGGTATAATCCCAAACAAGGAAGCAGTGAACTGACATCCCTCAATGCATTTTTTGCTGACACTCCTCGCGCAGATACCCTGGATCAGCAATCAACTCTGGATGTTTCTTCCTGGAATGTAGGACTGAACATGGACTACACGGAGCCCCTAGGAAAAAATGATCAATTGCAATTTTCCTATCGGGGAACATACAAACAGGATGAATCCGACAAACTGACCATGGATTACAATCTGGCTACGGAACGCTACGATCAACAAAATGATCAACTGAGCAATACCTTCTCCAATGATTATTGGACCCACAGTGCCGGACTCGGTTACAGTTATAATAAAGGCCGCGACCTGAATATGATGGTCCGGCTCAATTACCAATGGGCTGAATTGACCAATGACCAACTCCTGCCTCAGGTCGCACAATTCAATCAGTCATTCCGAAATGTCCTTCCTTTTGCCATGCTCCGCTGGAATGTGAGTAAACAGGAAAACATCCGCATTTTTTACCGCACGAATACCGACCTGCCCGGCATTGAACAATTGCAAAATGTGATCGACAACACCAATCCTTTGCAGCTCACGATCGGCAATCCGAATTTGCGACAAAGTGTCTCCCACAATCTGTTCATGCGGTATCAAAAAACCAATCCCGCTAAAAGCACAGTATTCTTCCTGATGGGAGGTGGTGGAATCACTGAAGACGATGTCGCGAATGCCACATGGCTGGCCAGCAGTGACAATCCCATTTTTGATGAATTACAGATCACTCCTGGTGCCCAATTGACCCGGCCCACAAACTTGAATGGCGCCTGGAATGCCCGGTCGTTTATTTCCTATGGATTTCCCATGTTCCGCCAAAGGATCAACACCAATCTGGATCTGAATTACAATTATCAGCGGCAACCAGGATTATTAAATGACTTGCGGAATGATGCCGACAATCATGTCATTTCAACGGGATTAACGTTCAGTAGTAACATAAGCCCCAAGATCGATTTTACTCTTTCAGGACGACCTTCCCTCAACAGCACAGTCAATAGTTTGCAGACCAGTGGCGACAACACCTACTTCAGTCAGACCAGTCGGTTTAAAATCAATTGGCAGATATGGGAGGGATTTGTATTCCGCTCCGATATCAATCACATTTACAATAGTGGCCTTTCCGATGGTTTTAACCAATCGTATTGGTTGTGGACCCTGGCCATTGGTAAAAAACTGTTCAAAAATGAACGGGGTGAACTAGCTTTGGCGGTCAATGATGTATTAAAACAGAATCGGAATATCTCCCGTTCTGTGACGGAGACTTATATCGAAGATTCCCGGTCCAATGCGCTTCAACAATTTGTGATGTTGACCTTCAGCTATGATCTGCGGAATTTCAACACAGGAAAGAGCAAGACCAAGGAAGAAAAGGAGGAGGATTTCAGGCGGTTTCATTAAGCCTACGACCCAATAATGATCCTGGCATTAGAGACCCTTATGCCAATATAATTACTCCGCTAATCATTTAATCGGAAATCTTGCACAGTCTGTAAAAGCTAAATCCCTTCCGAGATTTAGCCACCTGACCATTTTCCTCGATGGTCCACACATTGTGGAACTTCACATCTGACATTGGATTGGTTAGAGTTACTTTCCTATTCTTGTACGACCAGAACCCATTGACATTAATCTTGTTTGATGCACTGCTCAAATCCTGATACGAGAATGTTTGGTCCGCACGAATCACTAGTTGGATTTGCGAGGGATCAGATTCTGGTACGCCATACGTCCCGATGAAGTCGTAGGGGCTTGTAAACGTGAATGAACTCAGCAGGAGGAAAGCCGCAAGGAGGGAGAAAAGTTGAGTTGTTATTTTCATGTTTGTGCTTGGTTGAGTTGTTGGTAATAGTTATCAGATTAACGGTTCGGCAGTGCGCAGTATCCCGAATGGCATTGCGTATAGGTGTTGCTGTGCACTGTATTTATTTTATTTTTTTCTCATTACATAATAATCATCATATTCACAAATTATTTTGAAATCGTATCTTTTATATAATTCCAACGGTCCTTTGAAATTACTTGCGCAGGATAATTCTTCTTTTCCAGGGTATGCTTCAATGTAATTGTAATCTTTACTTAAATAATCCGTTATAATTTTGTCAAGAAACTTTTGAGCAATCCCTTGCCTTCTATAGTCGGGATGTATCAAAAAGCACACAACTGAACATACCTTATCATCCGGATTATCAATTAAATCGTAGTCTCTCAATAATCGTTGATAATTGGATCTATTGTTGACGTTACACCAGCCGATTACTTTGCCATTATTGAAGGCCAAATAACCCTGTAGCTCGCTCTTATCAATGCGATCTATTATCATATCCCGGCTCATATCACGTGTACATGTTTCCACATCACCCAGAAAATGGTAGTCGTTACAGTAACATTTAGACCATTCTGGATTTTCTTTGTGAATCATATTATCAAAGAGAAACAAATAATCGTCTTTTAATTCTTTGGTTAATGATCTTATTTCAATATTCATATATGTTAATGCTTGTGTTAAGGTGCTTAAATTTCCAATATCAGCTACATTCCGGTATCAAACATTCGCTTTTTTATCATGATCCTTCCCCGATATCGCCATTCCCTCTGAAGTATACAATAGGCCTATCCGAAATCGGCCAAAGTGACCTCAGAATCCTTTACTTGAACAAAGGCTTCACTACTCCCCCCTCCCCTGCTCTACTGCATACATGTCCAGTTCGCCCTTGTTTTTAGCGGCCAGCTTCCCGCGATGGACACAGGCAAATGATTTGTGGACAAGCTCATAGGTTGATTGAGAAATGTTAATCATCCCGGCTTCTGCGCATTGTTCCATTCGCGCTGCTGTATTCACCGTATCACCCCAGATATCATAGGCGAATTTTTTAGAGCCAACGATACCCGCTACAACCGGTCCGGTATGGATGCCGATGCGCAACTCCCAACCTGCAGGAGATTTCCGCATGACATCCTGCATGACCAACGCGGCACGCACCACCTTCCTGGCATGGTGCTCATCCGGTAAGGGCAATCCACTGACACAGATATAGGCATCACCCACCGTTTTGATTTTCTCCAATCCCAGGGCAGTTACCACCTGATCAAACGCTTTGAAATAATCATCCAGGATGCCAACCAGCTCGACGGCACTCATGGCCTGCGCATGGTGGGTGAAATTCTTGAAGTCACTGAACAAGACGGTCACTTCTGGATATCGCCTGGCCTGGGAAGCTCCCGTCGCCTTCAATTCGTCTGCTACATCTGCAGGGAGAATATTCAACAAAAGTTCTTCGGATCGTTTCCTTGCCTGACTCACCTTCTTTTTTTGTCTGAAGATGATGATCACGGCGATCAGAGCCAGGATCAACCCGATAATCATAGCGTAGATCTGTCGCATTCTGACCCGGTCTTGTTCTTCTGCCCGGATGATCTCCGCTCGCGACTCCTGCAATTCCTCCCGCTGTTGCATGCGTAAAGACTGCAGTGCATTGGCCTTCCTCGCTATACTGTCCCGCACATACATTGTTGAATCCAGATAAAGTGCTGCTTGCTTCCAATTACCGTGATAGCCATAAATCTTGCTCAACAAAGGGAAGAGTACTTTTTTTCGCTCGAATGGCATTTTATTCCCCATTAGAGCCCGAGAAGAATCAACCTGTCGAATGACGGCATCCATATCGCCAGATATCAAACTGAGATTCGCCAATTCTAAAAATGCACCCGCTGCAGAATTCCGAGAGCCACGAGCAAGACTCATCTCTTTGTCTATCCTTAACAGCCGTTCCCCTTCGATATAATCTCCTTGCAAAATCTTAACATGACCGAGGTTCCCATACAAATTTCCAATCCATCCTTTCGAGTCCAAGACGATAGCAACATCCAAAGCACGTTTGAAATGCTCTACTGCCTTAGTATAGTTGGACTGAGACAAATAAGCGAGTGCCAGTGTATTGTGGATTGAAATCTTTGAGTCTAACTCATTTGCCGAAAGTTTAACTCGATCAGACTCCATCAGATATTGAACCGCCGTCGCAAAATCCGATAAAAAATAGTGGCGTTCGCCCAGGATATAGATGATGCGATGCTTGAAATAGAAGGACGAATCAGGCAATGATCTGGCCACTTCATAAGCCTGAGAATAATATTGCATTGCAATCTCATATTGCTCTAATTCCCGCCAATAAAACTCTCCAAATTCAAACAGTAATATAGCCTTTTGAGGAAGATAGTCACTTTGATTGGCGAGCGCTATCGCAGATCGAAATTTCGGGATCAGAAGATCGGATTGAATGGGTTTCGAACGACCGATCACACGCAATTGAATCAGTTCCGCTTCTAATTGGACTGGAATGTTCTTTTTCCTTTTTGCTGCATTTGACAAACTGATCAGCTGTTGCATCACCTGAGCTGAATCAACCTCTCCATTCTTTTGATAGAACAGATCCTCCAAAACTGAATACCGCTCATTAAATGAGAGATTCAATAGGGTATCGATCTGTCCCCAGGAAGTTGTCGGCGAGAAAATCCATATAAGAACTACCACAAGGCTGATCCAGGAAAAGCTAATTCCACCCTTCTGCTCAACCCTGGCAGTGCGATCCACATGCCTGGCAAGGCTTGACAGACAACAGGAAGAATTATTGCCGGGCTTCAAGAGCATCAGTTGTAAATGGTGAATGCCATGCATGTGTATCACGAAACTAAGCCAAAATCTGAAAACGAAGGAGCGAAGGCTGGAAGACTGTGAGACTGTGTGAATTTGGGAAAATCGGAAAGCGGAAGTGGGAAAGCGGAAGTGGGAAAGCGGAAAGCGGAAAGCGGTAAATAAAAGACTCTTCCTTATACATAAAGGCATGCATTTGTAGCAGCGACTTTATTCGACGAATAACACCATTTTCTATGACCGATGAAAACCAGAATGTAGTGATTTGAGTGTCATCAAAAATGAGGACAACACAAGCTAGCAATGTTTTTTCAGATCATTACTGGATGATTTGTTCGTCTTCCAAATCAATTTTTTCAAAATAAATTTAAAAATACACGTAATTGATTATCAAATATATAATCATTTGCATACGTCTACAAACGTTTTCAAACGACACTAAACGTTTATTATACGAATCGCCGAAAACGACCCCCACATCTTTGGACCATCGAATTGAATTTATCACGTTTCTAAAATCTTGTATCATGAAACAGTTAGTAAATCGCGTCCAATTGATCGGTAACCTGGGTAAGGATCCCGAACTGACAAACACACCTACAGGTAAGCAGGTATTGAAATTAAGCCTGGCCACAAACGAATCCTACAAAGACGCGAAAGGCGAGTTTGTCACCCAGACCTCCTGGCACAATCTGGTGGCCTGGGGCCCACTCGCCGAACGCATGGCGACCCGACTTCACAAGGGTGAAAAAATTGCAGTCGCCGGCAAATTGAACCATCGCCAATGGGAGGACAAAAATGGCGAACGCAAGTACATGACGGAGATCATTGTTCAGGACTACATGGACTTCGCAAGTCGGAAAGAGAACACAGGAAAGGATTCGGAAAATCTTCCGTTCTGAGCAACTCCGGGCCGGCGAGTCGCACAGCTCGCCGGCCACTTACTAGTCCTTCAACTCTAATTAATTCCACAGGTCATGCAAGAGAATTTCCTCCATTTCGTTTGGCGTACCGGCCGGTTTGACCAACAACAACTTCGGACCACGGCAGGGCACTCGGTTTCCCTTTTCAGAAGAGGGATTTATGATGGCCATGCCGGTCCCGATTTTACCAATGCCCATTTACGCGTGGGCGACACCGTCTGGCATGGCCATGTGGAAATGCATGTTTTTGCTTCAGAATGGTACCAACATAAACACGATAATGACCCACTCTATGATGGGACAATCCTGCATGTCGTCTGGGAAGAAGACCAACCTGTATTCAGGCAGGATGGTACGCGATTGCCTTGTCTGGAATTGCGACCACTTGTGCACGCAACATTACTCGGGCAATACCAACGATTGATCCAGGATACAAATGGCATCCCCTGTAAATTCCGACTTGTTGAAATCCCTGATCTGGTCAAATCCAGCATGCTCGACCGTGTGCTCATCGAACGAATTGAGCGAAAAGCAGATCGGATCCAGGAAATCCTGGACCAACAAGGCGGTGATTGGGAACAAACCACCTTTATCACTCTCGCCCATGGATTAGGCAATCCGGTCAACGCTGAACCCATGGAACAACTCGCCCGCCAACTGCCTCTCGCTCTCTTACAACGTTACCGGCAACAACCCTTGCAAATTGAAGCCATGATTTTCGGCACAGCAGGATTGCTTAACGATAAATTGAAAGAAGATTATCCCCAACAGTTGATCCGGGAGTATGAATTCATCCTCCACAAACATCCTTTCAAACCAATGCCTCCTAGTCGCTGGAAATACTTACGCATGCGACCCATCGGCTTCCCAGATTTGCGTCTTGCGCGACTTGCCAGTCTGGTCGGTCATCATGAAAATTGGCTGGCGAATATCCTCTATTCCGCCAATCCAAAAGAATGGATGAACAGTCTCGAAGTCGGTATACCACCCTATTGGACAAATCATTATCGATTGGGAAAAGCGTCAATCTCATCACCTAAATTATTGGGGAAGGATATCGCACGATCTCTGGTCATCAATGTAATGGTTCCCATCCTGTATGCCTATGGCCGGGCGCGAGGCGAATCTATCTGGCAGGAAAAAGCTTTGGATTTCCTGACCACCATCAACCCTGAAGGAAATGTAGTTACCCGCACCTGGTCCCGCCTGGGCATGCCCTCAAAGCATGCTAGTGATAGCCAGGCACTACTTGAACTAAAGTCAAACTACTGCGCTCAACGTAGGTGCTTACACTGTGCTATCGGATGCCATCTGCTGAAAAATGTCAAGCTGTCTACTTCACTTCAGAGCAAACAAATGATGTCAATTTGATAGATTCACTGTATTTCATTCTGCAGCATTAGGTTGTTTCCTTTTATTTTCTCATTTTTAAGGACGAGAAAACAGAGGCGTATGGCAGAAAAGGAGCTCCAGGATCAATTGTTTGACATTCTTCATGGTCGATTTGCCAACAAAGTTGATCTGGTTGAAGACTTGATGAAGGTATTCGATTATAGTCGCGATACTGCCTACAGACGGATTCGTGGCCAATCTTTACTCACACCGACCGAAGTGGCCAAACTGGCCCGTCATTATAATATTTCCCTTGATCGACTTGTCTTCGAACAGACCAATAAAGTCATGTTCACATTCAATGCCTTCAATCAGGTAGTCACTACGTTTGATGAATACTTTGATGGTATCCTCGCTCATCTGGAAAAGGTCCGCCGGATACCCGATCTCACCATATACTATTCTTCCCTGGAAATCCCTATTTTCTATTATTGCTTTTTCCCGGAGTTAATCAGCTTCAAACTCTTCGTTTGGGGACGGGCGATATGGGATCTTCCATTTACGCGCAACTTGCCTTTCTCCTTTGATTTGATCCCCCCAACGGCGATTGCAAAATCAAAAGAAATGGTGGAATTTTATTTGCAACTTCCATCGATCGAATTGTGGAGTCTGAATATTTTCGACAATACACTCAACCAGATTGAGTATCATCTAGGTGCAGGAATATTCAAGCAAAAAAAAGACGCCCTTCTCCTCGTCGAACGAATGGAATCTCTTTCTCATCATATGCGCGCTATGGCTGCATTCGGTTTCAAACGCCATTTGAAATCAAAAGAAGACTTATCAAGTATTGACCTACTGCATAACGAAATGATCTACACCAATAATACAATTATGGTCAGCTCACCTTATGCCAGTGGCGTATTCACTACGTATGGTAATCCGAATTTCCTTTTTAGCGATGATGAACGGATTGTCACTTATACCAGACAATGGTTTGACCGAGTCATTGAAAAGTCACACCCACTCAGCAAGGGAGGAGAAAAGAGCCGGAACTCGTTCTTCCACCAACTGGATCAGCGGGTTCAACGAAGTAAAACCCGGATTGAAGCGTTGATTGAAGGGTAGGACGGTTGTCGGTTATCTGTTGTCAGTTGTCCGTTGGCGGTAGTCAGTTATCCGTTGTACGATTTCAGGTTTCTTCTTTGTGAACCATTGTGTCCTTCGTGGCTTTGTAGCAATGGATCGGTTGTCAGTTTTCGGTTGTCGGTTTTCGGTTGTCGGTTGTCAGATTGACCTATTCCTGAAAACAGTTGACCGTTTTAGAGGTTGATTTTAAAATAAGAT
>JAHEAU010000367.1 GCA_024642625.1 Lewinellaceae bacterium | reverse complement strand
AACGATTGGTCCGAATTCGTCAAGCAATGCATTTCACTGAATCTTTTTCTGTGTAATGCTGTTATCCTAAAAACCTGTTATCCATGCGAGCTATTTTCGCACTTTTTTTCCTTCTCTCCATGCTGTCTCAAACGGCAGTTGCACAAGCTGAACGATCAGTGATTCAGGCGTTTAATGCCACCGGGATTGATCAGATTATTCTGGATCTTCCTGGCGAACTGTTTTTTTTAACAGCGCCGGGAGAATTGATCCAGATCGAATCAGTCGTTAACCTTGAAAATGCTGGTGCTCCAATCCTGAAAGCACTGATCTATGCAATGAGGTATAGCCTCACAACTGAACGGTCAGGTTCGGACTTGTATATCCAACCAGGAACCAAAATGGCACCTGTAACCGTGCGTGGGTTGGAGATTCAGGAGCGAATTCAATTTAAAGTGTATCTGCCAAAAGGTGTTCAGGCCGCAATAGCAGATCCCAGGCTGAAAGACAAGCAAACCGATTCAATGCCTTCCGGTACGAATTCAAATTGATGGGCGTTATCTTTACAGATATTCACCATCCATGTACCATCGATTTTCAATCATCCTTCTAGCTGCATTTCTGTTTTCGGGGCCATTGGCTTTTGGACAGTTAAGGCAGATTTTGCACACATCAATTCCTGGAGATTCTATCTTGTCACTGGACATCGCACTCCAGGATAACTATTCTGTCATTCTTTGGCAGAACAGTGCAGTCTTTATTGAATCTGAAATTGTGTTGGCTACTTGTCAGGAAGGCATTTTTAATCATGTCGTTGAACAGGGACGTTATGCATTGAAATCGATAGTGAAACCCCCTCATTTGACGATTGGTCAGGCTATTCCCAAACGCGCCAATCTGACCTCACCAAAGGGCCCTTGTGATGAGACCATCCATCATCGGATTTACATTCCATCTGATTTCGTCAAGAAGGATGAGTCGCACTGGACGCGAGCCGAAAGCCTAAACAAGTCGACCATAAATGAATATTGATTTCTGGTCGGCCATAGCTGTTTTCCAATAAAATGATCCAACATATTGATTTGCGTGTTTCTTTGGAAATTGCCAATGACCCTGAACTTATTCGTCTTGCTGTCATTCGAAAGGCGCATTTGCCACATGAGGATGTCTTTGCTGTAGAAGTTGTTCGCCGCTCAATTGATGCCCGTTCAAGACCACCCAAGGTACAGTTGCGTTGTGCCATATATCTTCAGGAGCAACCTGCACCCGAACCAGCCATTTTGGGTGAATTCCAACAAGTCGACGAAGCTCCTGAAATATTGATTGTTGGTGCTGGTCCGGCAGGTTATTTTGCGGCGCTGGAGTGTCTGGCGATCGGTTACAAGCCGATTGTCTTTGATCGAGGCAGAGATGCCAGGGATCGACGGCGTGACCTCCGCGCAATTCAGCAATTTGGTGAAGTGAACCCCAATTCAAATTACTGTTTTGGTGAGGGTGGGGCAGGTACCTATTCGGATGGCAAGCTGTACACCCGAGCAATCAAACGAGGGAAAATGGAACGGGTCCTCCGACTGTTGGTCGAACATGGTGCGCACTCTGATATCCTTGTTGAATCGCATCCACATATTGGAAGTAATAAGTTGCCCCAGGTGGTCATGAATATTCGGGAGACTATATGTCATTTTGGTGGAGAGATCCATTTTTCTAGCAAAGTGACTGACTTTATCCTGCGTGATGGGGCCATCCAGGGCATCCGGTTGGAAGATGGCCGGGAACGGATGGGGGAGGCCGTCCTGCTGGCCACGGGTCATTCCGCACGCGATATTTTCCAACTGCTCGCAAAACGGGGTATTGCTATTGAATTCAAACCCTATGCACTTGGAGTTCGTATTGAACATCCTCAGCCACTCATCGATGAGATCCAGTACGGTCAACGAGAACGACACGAGCTGCTGCCTGCATCTAGTTACGGTCTGACTTGCCAGGTGGATGGTCGAGGAGTATTTTCCTTTTGTATGTGTCCTGGTGGATTGGTAGTTCCTACGGCCACCAGTCCAGGAGAGATCGTCGTAAATGGAATGTCGATGTCTCGACGAGATAGTCCATTTGCGAATGCTGGGACGGTAGTCAGCGTTGATTGGAAGGATCTGGCGGAGTATCACAAGCACGGTGACTTTGCAGGTGTTCATTTTCAACAGGAAGTCGAACAAACATTATTCAACGCTGGAAATGGTAGTCAGCAGGCCCCGGCCCAACGATTACCGGATTTCCTGGCGGGTCATCTTTCAGCAAATGTGCCAGAGACATCCTATATCCCAGGTATTTACAGTGCGCCTCTGCATGAATTGTTGCCAAATTGGATCACTCGGTCATTGCAGGCAGGAGCTCGCCAGTTTGAGCGAAAAATGCCGGGGTATTTGACGTCAGAAGCAGTAGTTATAGGAACTGAAAGCCGGACAAGTTCGCCAATTCGAATTCCACGTGATTCGGATACCAGGATGCATCCAGAAGTAAGAGGTTTATTCCCTGTTGGAGAAGGTGCAGGGTATGCCGGTGGTATTCTCTCTGCAGCAATGGATGGTCAAAATT
>JAHEAU010000135.1 GCA_024642625.1 Lewinellaceae bacterium | reverse complement strand
ATCTGGCCATCCTCTCAGGTAATCAGGAATTGAAAACAGTTGTCCAATCTGCCTTGACCAAGCAAATAGGCTATCAGAATCAAGATGGATATATGGGTATTTTCTCCGCTGGAAGTCGATACGCAGCCAGGGACCTTGACAATGAGCTTTACACAAAAGCCCTCTTGTTGTCCAGCCTGCTTTCTTGGTATGATCACACAAGGGATGTCGATCTGCTTAATCACATTGAACGAGCCATCCAAGAGGCATATCAGCATGTCTCTTTCCATAGACAGCCGGACCTCGACACGGAGTTAGTCACATTATCCTCAGGATTGACGATGATCGATGTATTGATCAATATGTATTACAAAACAGGGCAGGTTTTCTATAAAGACTTTGTCATCGATCTACTTCAAACCGCCCGGCAACAGGCTGGTTCCAATATGTCTCAATTTGGTCAATCATCAGGTCTTCCTGAAACCCTTCTGCCTTCCAAATATGGTCTACCACGGTGGTTGGCATCTTCCAGATCCGTTACATCGGATCCATTTTTCCAAAGTGTTTTCCAAAAAATGTTGGACCAGATACATGCCAATACCTCACTGGTTGGTATTCCATTGGGAATACACGAAAGCGAGGAACTGAGCGAGGATCAACTTTCTGTATCACAAGAGCTGTTGAAAACATATACCTACTTGCTGTCACTGACTGGAAATCCGGTATATGCTGAACGGATAGAAAACCTCTTCCTGAATGGCATTCCATCAATGGAATTACCAGATGGCACCGGTTTCTCTAGTCATTCACTGCCGAACCTTGCGGTCAATAGCAACCTGTCTTACAAAGCATCAATCCTGACTGCTGAATCAACTGTTTCTCATGCTCGGCGTACGCATATTCTTGTCGATTATATCCGATCATTATGGTTTAAAGACAATCAGGGATTTGTCTGTGCTTCTTATGCACCAAGCGAATTTGATGCTCTTTGGGGCAATCGCCATATTCGAATCCAGGAAACACTTGATTTCCCTGGAGATTACAACCTTCGGTTCAATATACAGACCGATTCCGCATGTACATTCATGCTCAAAATCAGAAAACCTGATTGGGCTCGAGCAATTACCATCAATCAACCCTATACCATTGTTGGGGACTTCATCCATGTTGAAATTGAATGGAGTGGTTTTGATGAGTTAACGATTGTCTTTGCGCCCGGGATAACCAGTCACCGCACTGACGATGGACAACGATGGTTCCGCTTTGGTTCACTGGTTCTGGCGCATCCTATCCCATATCAAGATTCTGTTTCCAGAACATATGCGTTAGAGGGATATCGCGACTTGTCTCTACACGCTGTATCGAATGTGCGCTACAGAATCAAATTGAATGACAAACCTAAGCGGCCACATGCATCTGATCCAGGCGATCTGCGTTTCTCTTTCCCCGCTTTGCGATCCGATAATAACGAAGAAGAAACCATCCGAATGGTGCCGATTCGACAAACAACTATGCGTCAAACGACATTCGCTGAATACAAACCCTGAATGGGCGAACTGATCGTCTACAAGAGTCCAAATCCATGAGATCATTGCCAATTCAATCCACTCAACAGGTACCTGCTTCCAATAGCAATCTCTATCTGTATGACGCCTTCCCTGCCAAAGCGATTGATCCCCGTCCAATTGTCGTTTGGCTTCCTGACGGTTATTAGCAGGATCGGCAATGTCCTGTACTTTATATGCATGATGGGCAAATCTTGTATTCGGTTCGATCATGGGACACAAGATCTGGATACCTTGTACGGACCAACATTGCATGACAAAACCAATCAAATCAAGAAAGAAGTGAGATCATCTACCAAGGACTGGAACAGCAATAATTTCAAAAGCTCTGGCCTAGAGTATTGTCTTGCCAATATCGATTGAATTGCCTACTGGCATGGATACAGAAACGAAGAAGAATTTGCCAATCCAACCTGAATCACATAAGATGTTTCATCAACCCGGTAATTTTGTTGGTCAGTTCTAATCACATGCCATTTCCATACCTCTTTTCCACTCTTCAAATAGCTATTTTGGCCTTGAGCCTTGTCAGCCAATCTGGATGCGCCCAATCACCTCCATCCGCATCGGTAGTCATCCAAGGACAGATCACCCTCAATGACGATTGGCAGAATAAGCTATATCTGCTAAAACCAGACTATTTCTCAAAGATTCTTGCCGCCTATGAAATGCCAATCATAGATACAATTCAGTTGGATGATGATGGAAACTTTCAACTAAAAAAACAGTTGACGCCTGAATCAGCCGGACTTTATATCCTGGTATCTCAAAAAAAAGAAACTCGGTTTGCAAATGCTTTGGAGGAACTTCCATTCCAGGAAAATTATATCCTGTTAAACATGGAGCCTGGAACTGAAATTCGACTCCATTCGGCTATCGACCGCTTGACACATAGCCTTCATATTCTTGAAGCCGACCAACTCACATTGGCTATGAATGACCTTCAAGAGTTTCGCCTTCCTCTGGTTGAGTCTGTTGAATCAGCCTGGATGGAACATCCAAATGATAACCAAATTCAGTGGAGTCCGCACGGCGATGATCCCGTTCAACAAGCCATTCATAAAGGCCTGGATCAATACCTTGATACGGCCATGAATTTCCTTCCGCTGATCGCTGCGCTCCGATTGCGTTCTCCCGGAAATGATTACCGTGACAGACCTGAATTCTTCCTTCGAATCGCTGCTAAACTGGAATCAATGTTTCCAGATCATACATGGACTAAGGAGTATCGAATGCAATTAAATCCCGATCTTCTACCTGTACTTACAGGACAGCAAATGCCCCCATTCACTTTACCGACTCCAGAAGGAGATACACTCCATACGGGGGATCTCCACGGAAAACTAATCCTTGTCGACTTTTGGGCATCCTGGTGTGCCCCTTGTCGCAAAGAGAATAGAAGCACACTCAGGCCGCTTTATGATGAATTCCATGACAAAGGGTTCAACATTCTTGCTATTTCTATCGATAGTGACCGAAATTCCTGGATCAATGCCATCAATAAAGATGGTGCTATCTGGAAGCATGCCAGTGATTTGCTTGGTGATGCAAGTCCAGTTCGACAATCCTTGAAATTTGATACTATACCAGCATGTTATCTCCTGGATGAAGACGGTAAGCTACTTGCTCGAAATCTGCACGGTGATGCTCTCCAGTTATTTGTGAAGGACTATTTCAATGGACTCCCAGAATAGAGAAACGAACATTGCATGGCTGTGTTCCAGACTCAAAAAAGAATCGAAACGGTTCATTATTCAAACCAAGAATCCAGAAAGCAAACCTCGATCTTACTTCCAAATGACCGTGACAGATGATCAATGAAGGCTATCGGCTTGTTGTCGCCAGATTCCTGTAGTAACCCGCACTGAGTTTGGAGGCAACTTCCGTAAATGCATCCAGGGAGATCGCAATATCCTCGTCAGTATGGACTGCCGTTGGGATGAGCCGCAGAATAATCATGCCTTTCGGGATAACCGGGTAAACAACCATGGAGCAGAAGATGCGATAATTCTCTCTAAGATCACGGACGATGGTCATTGCTTCCTCTGTACTGCCTTCAAGATAAACAGGTGTAACACATGAATTAGTTTCACCAATCTCCAAACCCCTTTTCTTCAATCCATTTTGAAGTGCTGTTACATTCTTCCACAATTTCTCTTTCAATTCGGGCTGAGTTTTCAGGAGGTCTAACCTTACACGGGCACCTTTAACCATTGGCATGGGCAAGGATTTTGCGAAGATCTGAGAACGCATGTTGTACCGAAGGAAATCGATCACATTTTTCTCGGCGGCAAAGAAAGCACCAATACTGGCCATGGACTTTGCAAAAGTGGAAAAATAAATGTCGATTTCATCCTGAACTCCCTGTTCTTCGCCGGCTCCTGCACCTGTGGCACCTAGGGTTCCAAATCCGTGAGCATCATCGACAAGCAGACGAAACGGGTATTGACTCTTTAAGGCCACGATCTCCTTTAGCTTACCTTGATCACCACGCATGCCAAAGACACCTTCACTGATCACCAGGATCGCACCACCAGATTTTTCAGTAATCGCCATAGCCCGCTCCAGACAGGTCCGTAAACTTGCTATATCGTTATGTTGAAAAGCAAACCGTTTACCCAAATGTAACCTGACACCATCCACTATGCAGGCATGGCTTTCTGCATCGTACACCACGACATCATGTCGCGTAAGCAGAGCATCTATAGCTGATACCATCCCTTGATAGCCAAAATTCAACAAGTAGGCGGAGGGTTTTCCGACAAAGGCTGCCAGCTCCCTTTCCAAAGTTTCATGTTCGTTGGTCTGGCCTGACATCATACGTGCACCCATCGGATAGGCCATTCCATAATCGGAAGCAGCCTGCGCATCTGCTTTCCTAACCTCCGGATGATTGGCTAGTCCCAGATAGTTATTGAGACTCCAGCAGATAAGTTCTTCCCCATTGAAATGCATCCGACTACTAATCTCACCTTCTAGTTTTGGAAAGGCGAAATAGCCATCGGCTTGATCCATATAGCTGCCTAATGGCCCCATCCGCTCATTCAGCTTGTCAAACAAATCCATAGTTTGTTGTATTTCACCTATCTAGGAAAGAATATTCGTAGAACTGACCAGTTCTCGGAAAGAGGCCAACACACGCTGTCGTATGGATGGATTTTCATCAATCACTTCCGGCCTGGAAGAAGGACTGCCTTCATCATCAACAGAATCGATAAATCCCTGATTCCGCATCCATTCGTCATCAAAGATCTTGCTCAAGTAACGGCTACCGTGGTCTGAAAAAAGGAGCACAACCCGATCATCAGGGTCAAAAGCATCCATTATCTTATAAAGTCCGGCTGCCACTGCTCCACTGGAATAACCTACTAAAAGACCTTCTTCTCGTGCAAGCTGCCGAGCCATCAGTGCACTTTCCCGATCACCCACTTTAATGTATTGATCAATAACATCAAAGTCTGTATTTCCAGGGATAATACTTTTACCTACCCCTTCAAGGGTATTGGAATAAATTTCATCCTTATCAAACTCGTTGGTTTCGTGATATTTCTTCAACACAGATCCATAGGCATCAATACCGATGATTCGAATTTTGGGATCCATCTCTTTCAAAAAGCGTGAAGTGCCACTGATTGTACCTCCAGTTCCTGAAGCACAAAGGAAGTGAGTCATCCGGCCACCCATTTGTCCCCAAATTTCTGGTCCTGTAGTCCGGTAATGAGCTTCTGTATTTGCGGGATGGAAATTCTGATCGAGATAACAAGAATTCGGTATCTCTTTGCTGAGAGTGACGGCCCTTGAATAATATGACTCGGGATCATCAGCTGCAGCCTCCTTTGGACAAATCACAACCATTGCCCCCATCGCTTTCAGCAGATTGAGTTTTTCTTTTGAGATCTTACTTGGAACAGTGATGACTGTCTTGTATCCTTTTAATGAAGCCACCATAGCCAGACTATAACCGGTGTTCCCACTAGAGGCTTCGATAACGGTGCCACCAGGCTTCAGTCGACCTTCCTGCTCCGCTAATTCAATCATGTACTTTGCTATCCTGTCTTTTGCTGAATGTCCAGGGTTAAACGCTTCGACTTTCGCAAATACCTGCGTGCCAACCTCTTCTGATACAGTCTTTAGGTAAATTAATGGAGTTTGGCCAATCGTTCCCAACACGTTAGAAAAAAAACTCATATCATCTCTTAGATTATCATGTCTGCGAATTACAGCCCACCTAAAGTGACCTGTACTGATATTGGTAAAAGTAGGGTATCCCTTGATTCTATTGCATGATATTCCTCATGGCATTTCAATTTCATAACGTTTTTGCAATAAACCCTAACATTACTTTCTAGATATCAAGGAGTTGTAAAACATCCGTTTTTCTAAAAGCTTTAAGATTTGTTCAAAAACGTTCATGAGTGATTTCAGTCACCGGAATTTTTTTCTCTACATGCTACCTTTCGGTTTGATCAAATACTGACCATGTACCGGTATCTATACACAATCTTGCTTCTCTTTGCTGCGCTTGGGGCAAACGCTCAGGATCATCCTGAAATGAAGGCTCTTTGCATCGCCGAGCAACACCAAGCACATTCATCTGCCACCTTTAGAAGCAATCCATTGACTCAGGATTATGATGTGGTTTATCATCGATTGTCTTTGGAGGTCGATCCCTTTGTTAGCTATATCAAAGGACAAGTCACAACCTGGTTTAAACCCCAAACTCCCGGATTGGATGTCTTGCATTTCGACATGTATGACGGTTTGATGATTGACAGTATTCAATGGCACAATTCCTACTGCACCTATACAAAGGCAAACAATACCCTCGCTATTCAACTTCCTGAAGCCCTTCTGGCCGGTGAACTAGACAGTGTACGCATTTGGTATCAGGGCAAGCCGAGCACTTCCGGATTTGGATCCTTCAATCAAAGCACCCATAATAACACGCCAATCCTGTGGACCTTGTCAGAGCCCTACGGAGCCAGAGATTGGTGGCCCTGCAAGCAAGACCTGACGGACAAAGCAGATAGTATTGATGTCATCATCACCACGCCAGGGATGTATCGGGCAGCCAGCAATGGGTTGTTGGTTGAAGAATATTCCTTCGGTGATCAAAAAGTATATCACTGGCAACATCGTTATCCAATTGCTGCATATCTGGTCGCATTTGCTGTGACAGATTATGCCGTCTATTCTGATTTTGTCCCCACATCAACAAAACCAATTGAGGTTCTGAACTATGTCTATCCGGAAAATCTGGCCGCCTCTCAATCAGCTACCCAGGCCATCGTCCCCATTATGCAACTCTACAACGACCTTTTTGGCTTGTATCCGTTTGCTGAAGAAAAATACGGGCATGCTCAATTCGGATGGGGCGGCGGTATGGAACATCAGACAATGAGTTTTATGGTTGGCTTCTCTCATATATTGATGGCTCACGAATTAGCACATCAGTGGTTTGGAGACAAGGTTACCTGCGCCTCCTGGGAAGACATTTGGCTAAATGAAGGATTTGCAACTTACCTCGAAGGGTTGAATTATGAACATGGCATCGGTCCAACAGATTGGATGAGTTGGAAAAAAGGTAAGATCGATCACGTTACCAGTTCTCCTGATGGCTCTGTTTGGGTCAATGACACCACTTCAGTCGGACGAATTTTCAGCAGTCGATTATCATATTCCAAAGGCGCAATGGTGTTACACATGCTGCGCTGGGAATTGGGGGATGACGCATTTTTTCAAGGTGTCCGCAACTACCTGAATGATCCCAAAAATGCATATGCCTATGGCCATACAACTGAGTTGATTGACCACCTTGAAGCCACTAGCGGTCAGGACCTCACAACATTTTTTCAGAACTGGTTCTATGGTGAGGGTTACCCCACCTATTCAATCAATTGGTCCGTAAATGGGAATCAGGTCGTCCTTCAGGTAGATCAATCCACCTCACATCCATCTGTAGCGTTCTTCCCTATGACTTTACCCATACAAATCAAGGGCCTTGCTGGACAAGACACAATCATTCGCCTTCCGCACACCTATTCCGGAGAATCTTTCCTTATTAATTTGCCCTGGCAGGCAATTGATCTTCAATTTGATCCGGATTTATGGATAGTCAAAGGCCAAACTCAAATAACTGTAGGCCTTGAAGATCCAACATGGTCAATTGGGTTTTCATGTTTCCCAAACCCTGTCGGTTCCAACCCATTAACCATCCTGTCTCCGGACAATCCCATTCAACGGCTGACCTTTATCGATCAACTGGGACATTCGACTTTCCAGACCTGCACTCAAGGTCAAACCCGAATTGACATACCTGCAAATCAAGTACCTGACGGCCTCAGTTATTTGCTGATCACAACAAGGAAAGGAACACTGATTCGAAAAAACATAAAATAAGTCCATTCATTCGGCAGTTATTCCGTTTATTCGGTCTGTAAAAACCCGTATTCACTTCGAAATCTTTGAAAATGCGTTCTTTCTTTCTCTTTGCATCTTTCAGTGCTGTCTTATTGACCGCTTGCACATTTACCATTCCAACCGGAACATCTGGTGGAAGTGGCCAAAAACCAGCTTCCGATCCAAATGCCGATGCCGGCTTGGAGGAAAAGCAGAGATCAACTGGTTCAGACAAACTGATCACTGATCTGGGATTGAGTGCCGAGCAGGAGATCAAATACAACCGGATTATTTCGGACAATCAAAGTAAAATAGCTGGTATACAAGCCAATAAGTCCTTATCTGATGCCGCCAAACGAACTCAGCTCGACAACCTGGAAAAGCAAAAGCATACATCCATCAAAGCCATCCTCACGCCTCAACAAGTAACGAAATACGACCAGTTAGTGAGTGGTAGCGGATCAAAACCGGATGCAATTGTGATACCCGGTCGGAAATAATAATGGTCATCATCCATAAAATCTCGACCTTACCAAACCCCCGGAACTATTCACGGGGGTTTTTTATTTCTATTAAATCAGAAATGGCAATTGGCCATTCCAATCAATAAAACCGACCAGACATTGTCCCAACCCCGTCATGGCGAGCGCTTTGTGCCACCCACAGAAAAACGTGCATTTCGTGAACAGTTTGCTGCACTCCGGCATCTGCCGCCCTTCCTGGCCCTCGTTTGGCGAACTCAACCATCACTGACTCTTGCCAATCTGATCCTTCGCTTGGTCAAATCCGTTTTGCCGCTGGCAATTCTCTATGTTGGAAAGTTGATCCTTGATCAGATCATTGGACTCATTGAAGCACCAGGATCGGATACTTTGATCTTGTGGCAATGGGTAAGCGTGGAACTAGCTCTTGTATTCCTTTCTGATCTCCTCAATCGAGCAATAAATTTAGTCGACAGTCTGCTAGGCGACCTTGTCAGCAATCAAACCAGTTATGAATTGATTCGGCATGCAGCCACTCTGGATCTCTTTCAGTTTGAAAACCCGGACTTCTATGACAAACTGGAACGGGCAAGACGTCAGACAACTGGACGTACAGTCTTGATTTCCCAGATTCTGACTCAAGTTCAAGATGTCATCTCCATTTTAGCACTTGGCACAGGGTTGATCGTGTTCAATCCATGGCTTATTCTCATTTTGCTTGTCGCTGTTCTTCCCGCATTTCTGGGAGAAAGCTATTTCAATCAACAGTCTTATTCCCTAACCCGTTCCTGGACACCAGAGCGCCGTGAACTGGATTACCTGCGCTTCATTGGCGCCAGCGATCAAACTGCCAAGGAGGTCAAAATTTTTGGTCTGGCCGACTTCCTGGCCAATCGATTCAAGAGACTGGCTCAACGTTATTTTCTGGCAAACAGACATATCGCCATTCGACGTGCCGGATGGGGTGCTGCTTTGGGACTGATCAGTACTGCAGCGTACTATGGAGCTTACATCCTGATCATCCAACAAACTATCGCCGGTATCATTAC
>JAHEAU010000366.1 GCA_024642625.1 Lewinellaceae bacterium | reverse complement strand
AATAGCCATTTTTAATGAAAAATATCCTGGTCGTAGACAACGATCCAATAACACTCCACATTTTAGTGGGGATGTTGAAAAGCCACAGCAATTTTTTTCAAATCCTCTCAACTGAGAGTATCAAACCGGCCCTGGAGATCCTTGCCAAGAAAAAGATCCACGTCTTATTAACCGGTATGCATTTACCCGAATCGGATGCCTTTAAATTATCATTACTGTTATCCAAAAACACTGAAACCCGCGTTATCTTAATAACCAACAATTCCTCACCCCCGTTCTGCGCCAAGATTAAAAAGATGGCATCGGTCATTCACTTCGATCAAGTTTTGGACATCAGCCTGCTCATCAAGCGAATATTCACAGAGCTGCAGATCGATTATGGGGGCCAAATACGGGGCCTCACACTCTCCTCCTTACTTCAGGTATTAGAACTCGAAGGTCGTTCTTGCTCGTTGCTGGTTACCACCAAAGCCAATATCGGGACACTCTATCTTACCGATGGTAAGCCCACTGCCGCTAAGGCGGGAATCCTGACTGGTAAATCCGCAGCCTTGCACATCCTCAATTGGCAGAATGTATCAATTGACATTGACTACAAACCCAAGGAAATGTCGCTTGAAATCACCACACCTCTGATGACTTTGCTTCTGGAAAGCGGTCAAATTATGGATGAAGTGCTGAGTCAGAGGCTTAATCTTCGACAACATAACCGCTACGATTGCTTGGTGGGCGTGGAATACCAAATCAACGACATAAATTATCACTGCTATATGCGCGATTTAAGCGAAGGTGGTGCTTACTTGGAGACGGGTCAACCTGTTGAAGTTGGCCAGCGAATCGTTTTGAGCTTGTATTCTCCTATGCTGGAACATTCTTGCGCTATAAATGGGAAGGTGGTTCGCCGAGACAAAAAGGGAATAGGTGTTCGCTTTGAAGAGTTGGGATTAAAACAAAAACAAGTGATCCGATCCCTTATAGAATCATGTTGCGTACCAATTTCTAAGCCATCGGAATAATCAATATGATCTATATTTTTCTTTATTTAGTTCAACGCAGATTACTATTGTTAAAATGTACCTATCAACCCCGTCTCAGACGATGTATAGGATGCCGGTATGCGACTTGAGCGCCAATTTCAAACACCTCTGCGTATTGCGGTCACGCGAAATTCCGGATCGTTCGTGATTATGCACCTGAAAGGAAGATATCTGAACAATCCTGCGAGTGGCGATGCATTGAGATTGTTCCCAGGATGGCCAAATTATAGGTAACGCCTGTCGGCGTTGTCAGGTCAGTCAATCTGTGCCGAGGGGTTGCCAGGAGGCCTTCCTCTTTTGACAATACTCCCACCCTTTCCAAGGGTGGTACCCTCTATTTGGCACTTTCGGCCCGGCCCCCATTCACCTTTCAAAACGATTCATGATTTTTGCTGTTTCTTCTATCCAGTAGTCCATGCTCATTTTTCTGAACAATGCATCAGCCGCTTTTAAATGGGTTTTCGCCGCTTCTTCCTGATTTCTTTGGGCATACAGTTCCCCTAAAAAAAGGTGCCCGATTGAGATATCCGGGTTTGTGTCCAGTCCGGTGAGTGTTTCAAGTCCTTCTTCGATTCGATGGACCGCTTCCAGTGGAGTAAATTCTGATAATTTGCCCATAATCCGTCCTTCCCAGATTAATGCTCTCCCTTTGAAGTACGATTCATCATTTTCGATCGCTGACACCAGTGATTTGCTCATAACCAAACGGGCCTCTTCAAAATCACCGGATGCGTGACAACACATCCCCACATAGCATTGAAGGGTCGATACCTCCCCCTTTATTCCGGCATCCTGAAACGCTTTCAGTCCATCTTCAGCCAGTGCTCTTCCATGTACCGGATCTCCAAGGTGAGCCTCCGTAACGCCTAATCCACCCTTGGCTAACGCTTCGATTTGAACAAAGTCGACCGGTTCCAGACCTTCGAGGCAACGCATAAAATAAGTTCTGGCTTCTTTCCAGACACCTCTCATTAAAAGGACCATCCCTATATAGTAACGGCACAGGCTTATCGTGAAAATGTTCTCCGATTCCATGGCCGCTTCTAGCCCGTAGACACAGTTGGGCTTTGCCTCGTCAAACCGTCCCAAATGGGCCAGGCTCAATCCAGATAAGGAATATAGTACCGGATAAACAATCGCCGGGCCCCCGAAGTTGTCTTGTTCTTTTTCCGCCTTGTGAATCGCATGAATCATTCCTGATGCGATCTCGATGACCTTTTTGAAACGGCCTGTTGCCAAATTGGATAGACAAAGATCAGGTCCAGTCTGTGCCATCGCGGTGAGGTCATTCATCGCAGTCGCCTCCTCATAGGCTTTACCTGAAAATCTGATCCCTTCCTGGTGCCTCCCTTTGACCGAATGGAAAAAGCCAATATTGCCGTAAAAGCGGATTAAACTCTTTTGGTCATCGAGTTCCCTTGATATTTTCGCACCCTCTTCAAGCAATCCCAGACTCTCTTCAGGGAAGTTAAGGATGATAATCGGGCTCATCATGGCATGGAGAGTTTTCAATTTGTTTTTCTTTTGTTCATCATCCTCCGGATGGCGCTC
>JAHEAU010000008.1 GCA_024642625.1 Lewinellaceae bacterium | reverse complement strand
GCTCGGCCATCGCCTTGGCGAATGGTGCGGACACGGGCCTGTCCTGGAGCAGGATATCGCCATGACCAATATTTCCCTCGACCTGATCGGTCAAGCGAGACTCTATTATCAATATGCCGCCAAGCTCGAGGGCAAGGGCCGCACCGAGGATGATCTGGCCTATTTGCGCACGGAACGTGAGTACACCAATGCCCTCCTTGTGGAATTGCCAAATGGTGATTTTGCACATACCATCGCTCGCCAGTTTCTCTTCGATGCCTGGCATTTACCCTTTCTCAAAACCCTGTTAGCTTCTCCTGATGAGGGACTCCGAGATATCGCTGGCAAAGCGGTCAAGGAGGCAACCTATCACCTGAAGTGGAGCAGCGAATGGATGCTGCGCCTTGGTGATGGCACAGAAGAAAGTCAGCTCCGCATGCAGGTAGCCCTGGATGAAGCGTGGATGTATCGTCTTGAATTGTTGATGCCGGCTCCGTTCGAACAACGCCTGATCGATGCTGGCGTACTGGCCAGTCCGGAATACATTCGTGAAGAGTGGGAGCGGACTATCACCGACACCATCCGTGAGGCCACCCTGGTGCTACCGGAAGACCCGGCAATTCAATCGGGCGGCAAGACTGGTATCCATACCGAACACCTGGGTCACATGCTGGCGGACCTGCAATACATGCAACGGGCTTATCCGGGTCTGGAATGGTAACCATGAAAACGGCCACCGACATCGCCTCTGTCTGGACTCTGCTGGAAACGGTGGTTGATCCGGAGATCCCGGTGTTGACTGTCGCCGATCTGGGCATCATCCGGGATGTGCATCTGACTGATAGTGGGGTCGAAGTAGTCATCACCCCCACCTATTCTGGCTGTCCGGCGATGCACATGATCGAGGTCCAGATCATGGCTGCCCTCAAGGAGGCCGGATACAAAGACGTGAAGATCAAAACCGTGTTGAGTCCGGCCTGGACGACGGATTGGATCACCGAAGAGGGCATGGCCAAATTGGAAAAATTCGGTATCGCCCCACCCAAAAAAAATCAGGAAATCCCGAATTGTCCACAATGCGGATCGGCCACCACCAAATTGCTCTCCCAGTTTGGATCAACGGCCTGTAAATCCCTCTGGCAATGCCAGGATTGCAAGGAGCCGTTTGATCATTTCAAGTGTCATTGAAGGGGAAGCACCAATATATAAATCCCCTGCCTACCGGCAGGCAAATGACAAACAAATCCCAAACGTCAAATTCAAATGACCAAAAAACCATAATGGTCTCAAGTCATTTAAATGGATCGACACAATAGATAAGACAACAAAATTTTTTGGCAACTCACCCAACAAAGCCCAAGTAGCCCAGGGTTTTTCATCCACCGAGGAGGATAACCCTGGGTATTGGGGGGAAGCACCAATGTTCAAGTCCCAAATCCCAAACAAAAACTAAATCTCAAGTACTAAATTCAAATAGCCGATTTTATCATCCTGGTCTGATTCCATTTGAAGAGATTGATGCATTAATAAGTGTTAAGAACCAGAAATTTGTAAAAATATCATTAAACAAGGTCAATGTAGCCCAGGGTTTTAACCTTGGGTATTCTAAGGTCCGGAAAACATGAAACCATTTTAATGGTTTCTCATCTGGATGCTCTCATGGAAAAGTTGGGCTCAGCGTACTTGACCTGCCTGATTATGCCCTGGCTTAAGGCGGGCCAGCAGTAGTCTTTTTATAAAAAAAGGAACGATTACAAAGAATGGAAAACTGACTCCCACAACTTCGAGTGAATCGGAATTATTTAGGACGGATGTGGATTAGTGCATTTGGAAGAAAAGTTGGTATGACATTCATATCGTTTACTTCAGAAAGATAACCTTCCGGGATAGTTGCCCTATTTTTAAACCAAAGAACAAGCATGAGCTCCATTCTGAAAACACGTGATGGCCAGGTAGCCATTTTGACCCTCAACCGCCCCGATGTCTTCAACAGTTTCAATCGAGAAATGGCCCTGTCCCTGCAACAGCATCTGGACGACTGCGCAGCAGATCCGGATGTCCGTTGTATCGTGATCACGGGGAGTGGCCGTGCCTTTTGTGCCGGACAAGATCTGCAGGAGGTCACTGATCCCAATGGCCCATCCTTGCCAACCATCCTGCAGGAGCATTATAACCCCATCATCCAGCGGATACGGAAGATCGAAAAACCGGTCATCGCTGCTGTGAACGGTGTGGCCGCCGGTGCCGGTGCCAATATTGCGCTGGCATCCGACATCGTCGTTGCTTCAGAAGCGGCCTCCTTCATCCAGGCCTTTTCCAAGATCGGCCTCATCCCAGATAGTGGAGGGACATTTTTCCTGCCCCGACTGATCGGCTTTCAACGGGCTTCGGCCGTGATGATGACGGGCGACAAAGTGTCTGCAGCCGATGCCCTGGCCTGGGGCATGCTCTACAAAGTGTACAACCAGGAGTCTTTCCCGATGGAGTTTGCTGCTCTGGCCCGACAGATGGCTGCCATGCCCACGCGTGGTCTGGCCTTGACCAAGCAGGCTTTAAATATGTCCATGCATCATGATCTGGATAGCCAGCTTGGCTTGGAAGACCGCTTGCAGACCATGGCCGGTGAGACCCATGACTACAAGGAAGGAGTAGCCGCATTTTTGGAAAAAAGGAGGCCGGAGTTTAAAGGGGAGTAAGACAAGCAGCTGAATGACTGGATGCTTGCTGGAATTAATACCAAAACTTCTGGCTTCGTTCTGAGGTTGTACCTTTGCCCACCCACAATGACAGACGCTATGCATATACATGATCTCCTCCAGCGGGGACTTCAACGCGATCATCTCACAGCTGAGGAGGGTGTCTTCCTCTTCGAACGGGCCTCAACAGCGGAGTTGATGTATGTGGGTCACCAATTGCGGATGCATCATGTGCCCAATGATGTGGTTACCTGGATCATTGATCGCAATTCCAATACCACCAATGTCTGTGTGGCGAATTGCAAGTTCTGCAACTTCTACCGCCGCCCCGGGCATGAAGAGGCGTATATCACTACGATTGAAGAATACAAGCAGAAGATCGAGGAGACCTTTCGTCTGGGCGGAGAACAACTCCTCCTCCAGGGTGGTCATCACCCCGATCTGGGACTGGAGTATTATGTCAAACTGTTCAAGGAACTCAAGTCGCTCTACCCCAATCTGAAGTTGCACGCCCTGGGACCTCCCGAGATTGCGCACATTACCAAACTGGAGAAGAGCACACATACCGAGGTCTTACAAGCGTTGATGGATGCCGGACTGGATTCCTTGCCCGGTGCGGGAGCCGAAATCCTGGACGATCGGGTAAGGCGCCTCATCTCCAAAGGCAAGTGCAATGGTGAAGAGTGGCTAGCCGTGATGGAAGCCGCGCACCAGTTGCGGTTGACCACCTCTGCTACGATGATGTTCGGTCATATTGAGACCAACCTCGAGCGGATGGAACACTTCGTCCGACTGCGAGAGGTCCAGGATAAAAAACCGGCAGATGCCAAGGGCTTCCTCGCATTCATCCCCTGGCCCTTCCAGGATGAGGATACCATGCTCAAGAATATGAAGCGCGCCCGCAACACCTGTACAGGTGATGAGTATATCCGGATGATTGCCATGAGCCGCATCATGCTGCCCAACATCATCAACGTCCAGGCTTCCTGGCTGACGGTGGGCAAACAGGTGGCGCAGGTCTGTCTCCATTCCGGCGCCAACGACTTCGGCAGCATCATGATCGAGGAGAACGTGGTCAGTGCGGCGGGAGCACCGTTCCGTTTCACGGCCAATGGCATCCAGCAGGCCATCCGTGATGCAGGGTATCGTCCGCAGTTGCGCGACCAGCAATACGGCTACCGTGATCTACCCGAAACGCTGGAGCAGCAGGAGCTGAATGTAGCGACGATGGTGGTGGATTGATCCAAGGCGGAAATCGGAAGTCGGAAGTCGGAAATCGGAAGTCGGAAGTCGGAAGGTTTGACCTTGCCTGAATTTAGTTGACAATCCAGTCCTGATACACATCTAGCTCCCTCTCCCTAAGGGAGAGGGCGGGGGGTGAGGTTATCACTCCTGCCCAATATTTCACCAGGAAAGAATGATATCCAGGTAACCAAGGAATGAGTTGAATCCGTGTCAGGGATCAACGAATACACCCATAAACGAATAAACGATCGCGCTATCTACCACAGAGTAAAGCAGAATCGATATCCAACTTTTCGTTTTGCGCCTTTGCCGTTTATTGCTTCCGTACTTGTCTGAAAATCCAAGCTAGAATCATCAGGATCATGCATGGCAGCCAGACGGTAACAAACTCATTGGCCATCACCTTCATCCCATAATCCGAGAAAAAGGCGGATGCCCGAATGGGGCTGACTTTGATAAATCGCCATGGGAGGAAATATCGTTCATTATCCATGGGGATAAAAAAGCCGACACCTCTGCCTCCGGTGGTCATGGCATCGAGGACACCATGTGAGGCTGTGCAGAGGAAGAGATAAAACCAGACACGCAAACGGATTCGATGCTCGCTATCCGTTTTTCGCCAGAAGAAATAGCCTATTCCCAAGGCCCATAATGCTGCAAATAAAATGGAGTGTGTGAATCCCCGATGACCCAGAGGATGTTCGTAGGGTATATCCAGCCAAAAGGCGACCACATCGAGATCGGGCATGGCTGCAGAAATCATCCCGGTGAGAATAAGTCCCTTGTGGAGTTTTCCGGATTGAAGTACAGATCCCAATGCCAGGGCAGAGAATGCATGAGTGAATGCTGAGGCCATGGTCAAACATCGGTGTTTTTTATAGAAAAAGGTGGATTCCTGGTTCCTGCGTTCCAAGTTCCTGGTTAATCCGGTCCTCGGTCCCCGGTCCTCAGTCTTTCGACTTCCAACTTCCGACTTCCTCATCTCTCGAAATAACCCAATCAAGAAATAACGCAACATTCCAAGTTGATCCAGCCCCTTGTCTTCGGTCCCCGGTCCTCGGTCTTCCGAATTCCCAAGAAGCCCAATACCATCCATTTCCTTGCATCCCCGGCAGAACCAATTAACTTTAGAGAAAGGATCATCCAGTAGATGGATTAAACCATCCGTGTTGAACCTCATCTAAAAAATGCTATCATCAGGCAACCTTTTCGGGTTGATCCGTACCTTATTAGATGAACCAGCTTCTGTGCAGGACCAAGACCAACACCTGATCGAAGCATGTCTCCAGGGAGAACGTGCAGCTCAACGAGCGCTCTATGAGCGTTTCAGATCGGATATGTTTCGGGTCTGTTTGCGTTATGCGGCCAATCGGGAAGATGCTGAAGATTACCTGCAGGAAGGGTTTATTACGGTCTATAAAGACCTCCAACAATTCCGGGGGGATGGTCCTCTGGGTGGTTGGATTCGAATGGTTATGGTCAGAGCTTCGTTACAACAATTACGTAAAAGGAAAATGGCATTCGTCGACCTGGATGGTATCCCAACCTTGTCAGAGAATGGGCATTCAACTTTGATAACAGCGCAATTGGATGCGGAGCGTCTTACTTGTTTGATCCAGCAAATGCCTCCTGGCTATCGTACTGTGTTCAACCTTTATATCGTGGATGGATATAGTCATGAGGAAATTGCTGATATGCTGGGAATTTCTACCAGTACGTCAAAGACACAGTTGTTCAAAGCCCGGCATTGGATGCAGGCACGCGTACCCGATCATGTCAGTAAAGTGAGTAGCTAATGGAGAATCTGGACGATATGAACAAAAGGGATAACGAGATCCGTCAAATTCTTCAGAGCCCACTGGGAGAGGGTGACCATGTTTGGGCCGAACCTGGCGATCAGGTCTGGGCAGGTATAGAAGCTGCATTGCCTGAACGGAAGAAACGTGGTGGATTTTGGTGGTGGTTTGGTGGTGGACTTACACTGCTTCTTTTGGCCTTTTTTTTGACCCCGAATGGGACTGACCTGGTTTCTCAAGCGGTTCGTGAAGCGAATACTCCAAAAAACCTGTCAACTGAACATCTAGGAAATCCAAATCCAATTCTATTATCGGAAGAAGAAGGATCTGTTTCAGTAGAAATAATCAATCCGCAAGACCATACTCCAGTCAAGCCTGAGGGTATAATGCCACTGACAAATCAAACGGAAACGACTCATACACCATCTGAAAATGCCATCCACCAGGATGCTGAAAATACATTGAATGCTATTTCATTTCCCGATGAGTTGAATTTGATTGTTCCAGAAGTTTTAAAAAATCAACGGAAACCAGTAGAAATTAACGGCCAGGAGAACTCAGAATTACGAGCGGATCAATCATTGTCGATTCCTTTGGCACCGACTTGGGTTTCTCCTCAAATACCTCGAAAATTCGAGGAGGTGGCCTGTCTGGATCAGATTAGATTGCCAATCATTGAAAGGTTAAATCCGTCTTTAGCTTCAGGTTCTGATCAAGTAAATATCTTGAACAAATCACAACATCGAATATTGATTTATGGCCAAGGCATTTATGCGAATCGACGAATTGAACGAAAGTCGCCAGTCAATATTTTTGACCCTGAATTCGGGCATAAAAACACACAATTTCGATTTGGTGCAGGATACGAATTTCAACACCATTCTGGATTATTTGCCGGAAGTGGAATTGAATATCAAGAGTTTCATGAGCTGGTTGATAAAGAAAAGAAGTGGATCTACACGAAAAAGAATGCTACTCAGGTGGGAAGTGATCTATTTCAGCAAAACATACCCGTGGTGATCAATAGTGGTTTTGGTACCGCGTCAACAACGTTGCGAGTGGATATTGAAGAAAACAGTTTGCCCACTAATTATCAAGAAGGCGATCCGGTTATTTTCAAAATGACAGTCGATCATTCATTGAATTACATTCGAATTCCTTTTTATCTGGGATACCAATATGAGTGGCGTCGGTGGTTTGCCGAGATTCGAGGCGGAACAGGTCTGCAAATATATATAGGGAGCAAGTCACAGGTGACTCAAGTGACGGAATCAAAAGGTAAAATCAAGATTCGGGAGTCGGCGTCTGTCAATCAATTGAAGCATGTCCGACCCACATTATGGGATCTGCAGGGCGGTATTTATGCTGGTTATAAGTTATCAGATGCCTGGGGCATCAGTTGCGGATATGAATACTGGCAATCACTGCAATCCGTTGTCGATCGTCCGAATATGTCAACATTTACATCTGGATCAGGCATTCAAGTGGCCTTGCGTCGCACATTCTAAATGATTACAGTGATCTAAATTGATCCTGAATTCCTGCATTGCATGGCTGATGTATAGCCAATGCTCCAATGATTCTTTTAACTCTCCGGATCTTCTTGGGTAATCAGCGTCTTCGAGAAAGGTGATGCTGTTTTTTGGATGCTTTCAATGCGCATGATGAGTTTTAGATCCGGGTTGCTGATATCGATCTTCAAGAATGAATGGTCATTCGTTCTGTATGGATTTAAAGTGTAATACCATTTTTGATTCAAAGAGAACACTACTCAATGAAGGGTAAATCGTTTGCGTAAATAAGTCAATAAAATTCCCTAAAAAAGAAAAATGCCTGTTCTTAAATATTTCTTAAATTGACTTGATGGGCAACCATTTTAATGAACCGGACACCATACATAGAAAGAACCTAAAAACATTTACCATGAAAAAGATGCTGTTTTTTCTTAGTTGTTTTTTGTTGATTACTGCGATTTCCTGCAATAAGGACGCCATTGTTGATGACAATATACTGGTGGAGGAGATTGCTACCTCGACTGCCAAGGAATTGATGAATACGACATTGCTCCCAAAACAGATTCAGGAAGAGTTAGCGCTTTACAATTTCGACTCTTATGTTGAAGAGGTGGCTTATGTTAGTAATTCCGGATACGAACTGGTCATGGGTGATGAGGAGACTATTTACTTTACTGAGGCCGGTCGACGACTGAATCCAACCCGCCGATTTTTTTTGAGAGACAAATTTGGGCCCTGTGGTGGAAAAGGATCATGGGTAAAAGTAGAAGACTTGTCAACTACTGTTCTCGACTATATCACATTGAACTACCCGGATGCTCAAATCAAGGGTGCGAAGGAAAAAAATGATGTACTTCTGGTATTACTTGATTCGAAAGTCATACTGGTATTTAATCTGAATGGCGAATTTCTGAAGGAGACTGCAGGATTCCACCATTGTCCCTCTTTTTGCAAATTGATCGAGATCGGTGAATTGCCCAATATGATTTCTGATTACATCAGCATCAACTATCCCGATGCTGAAGTCAAGGTGGCTTGTCGCAAGCAAGATAAGTTCATCGTTGTAGGTGTGTTGACTGTCGATGGACGGCGAGTGATCGTGTTTGATATAGACGGAAACTTCTTGTTCACGAGGCCATAATGGTTGTCAATGTTTTCTGAGTCAATCAAAGGCTCCGGTGTCCGCCGGGGCCTTTTTTGACCGTTGTATTTAAAACCCGTATTTTTGCTGGCTATGGCCACACCTCGTACTGTTGCATTTCATACGTTGGGTTGTAAACTCAATTATTCAGAGACCTCAACGTTGAGTCGGCTCTTTGAAAAGGAGGGCTATCATATAAGTGATTTTACATCATCAGCCGATATTTATGTCATCAACACCTGTTCAGTAACTGATTTTGCAGATCAAAAGTGCAGACAAATTGTTCGACAGGCTTTGCGCCGTAATGCTCAAGCGAGGGTTGTTGTAACGGGATGTTATGCACAGTTGAAACCGCAAGAGATTGCCAATATTCCTGGAGTCGATCTGGTATTGGGAGCAGCTGAAAAGTTTCGAATCCTGGAATACCTGGAACCATTTCTTCTTGGTGAAGCTGGAGTCCGTATACATGCCGGAGAAATTCAGGAGGCAAATACTTTTACATCATCTTTTTCATTTGGAGATCGTACGCGTTCCTTTCTCAAGGTCCAGGATGGGTGTGACTATAAGTGTACATTTTGCACAATTCCCCTTGCTCGTGGGGCAAGTCGCAGCGATAAAGTTGATCACATTGTGCGCAATGCACAAACATTGGCTGAATCCGGCGTAAAGGAAATCGTCCTGACAGGTGTAAACATCGGTGATTTTGGAAATGGGACCGCTGTTATTGAAGGTCAGCGACCCAAAAAAGAAGCCTTGTTTATTGATCTGATAAAGGCATTGGACAAGGTTCAGGATATTCCGCGTTTTCGGATATCATCGATTGAGCCAAATCTGTGTACACATGAAATTTTAGAGTTTATTGCCGGTTCGGAACGGTTTATGCCTCACTTACATATGCCATTGCAATCAGGGAATAATAACCAATTGCGTGCAATGCGTCGAAGATATACACGCGAATTGTACACTGAACGCGTGCATTGGATCAAATCGCTTATGCCCCATGCATGTATTGGTGTAGATGTGATTGTTGGTTTCCCCGGCGAATCCGATGTCGATTTTAGAGATACCGTGCGTTTTCTTGAAGAGTTGCCAGTTAGTTATTTGCACGTATTCACATATTCAGAACGGCCAAACACACCAGCTATAGATATTGAGGGCACCGTACCCATGCCGTTGAGAAAGGAGCGAAATGCCATCTTGCGCTTTTTATCTGAAAAGAAGAAAGCCGCTTTTTATAATGAACATATCGGACAGACTCGTCCAGGATTGTTGGAACAAGACAAACAACCTGGTTATCTCGGAGGCTATACTGATAACTATATTCAATTCAGGCTCCCGGATCATGCAGTTAATGTGAACGAATTGTTGGACGTGGAATTGGTTTCAATGAACGAGGATCTGATTTGTACAGCTTCTAAACCTTTTGCTCGAAAGAAAACTTCTCCAGACCTGTTGCAATCGATAACTTGATCACATTTTTAGTCGATTAATGAAAAAAGATGATTGAAATCTTCTTTTCTATAAAACAATTGGAACAAATTTCGTTTTACTGAAGTTTAACTTCCTTATATTTGCAAAAATTTACATAAAAACAGGAACAATGGCAACCACTCGTTTGAGCACACAAGAATTACAAGCACTATTAGAATCGTATCAGTCTGAGCTAAAGAAATTGGCTTTCCAAGCCAACACCACTGGCAAAATGGTGACTGATTTGGAAAAGCAACTTCGTGCAGCATTGGCCAAAGAGAAAAAGGAACGTATAGCTTCCGAAAAAGCCAAAGCTCGCACTGCTGCAAAAAAGGAAAAGGATAGGGCAAAAGCTGCATTAGCCAAAGAAAGGGCAAAGGCCAAGACTGCAAAGGCAAAAGCAAAAGCTGCTCCAGCAAAACGTCGTGGTCGTCCAGCGAAAGCGAAAGCTGCTTCTGCAACTGCTGCTGCGACAACTACTGATGCACCAAAGGCTGCACCAAAGCGTCGCGGTCGTCCAGCGAAAGCAAAAACTGCTGCTACCTCGGCTGTTAAGAAAGCTCCAGCAAAGCGTCGTGGTCGTCCAGCGAAAGCAAAGACTGCTGCTGCTGCAACAACTGCTTCTGCAACAACATCTGCTGCACCTAAGGCTCCAGCAAAGCGTCGTGGTCGTCCAGCAAAAGCAAAAACTGCTGGTGCTGCAAAAAAGACGGCAACACGTCGGACGAAGAAGGCTTAACTTCTTTCTTCTCAGCTCTCAGCTTGAAAAAAGAAAGGCTGCCGAGATTCTCGGCAGCCTTTTATTGTTTACAAAAACATCAATTTCCAACGGATCACAATTTGACTGAATGATTATCAACCCAATTCAGCATCGTCAGATTTTCTGGTTACTGTTTGGGTTTGTTTAAGCGTGTTAACACTTCTTTGGTGATATCAAAACTGTCGTTGACTGCCAGTACGGGAGAACCTCCTCCATAACTCAATACGTAATCATAATTGTATTGTGCCTGGATGACTCGCAAGGTTGACGTGATTTCCTTTTGCAACTCATCATTAATCCGGCTTGATTGAGCCATAAGCTCTTTCGTGATACTTTCCTGATCTGCCATTAACTGTTGTTGCTTCATCGTTAACCGTTGCTCTTCTGCTTGCAAATCCTTGGGTGTCATTGTCCCTTTACTTGCTTTTTCATTCAACATCATGATCTCCCGTTCGAGTGAGCGAGCCTGTCCTTTCAGTTTGGCATCTGCTGATTCTTCACGGGCACTAATTGCTTTTTGTTGATCTCTGAATAATGTGTATTGGTTGAGGAGCGAGTCAGTATTCACATACACGATATTCAAAACATTGTCAACTGGCAGAGCAGTAGGTCCATCTGCTTGTTCGTTACCAGGTGAACTGAATTTATCCAGAAACAAATAGCCAACAGCAAATAAGAGAATGATATTTAATCCCAATAGTATACGATTCATAACAGTTAGATTTTGAGTTGCAAAACTACGCATTCGCTCGCAGACCCATTGTTTTACGCATTACTTCCGAATCTCAAAGCCGTTGTGATCAGATAGGGTCTCTTCAGAAATGTGGACATGATCGACTTGGGATTGTGGTGATCCGGTTTTGACCTGGAGGATGAATTGGTCAATCTTTTCTTTCGTTCCCACAGCGACAATATGGACCGAACCATCACGGTCATTTCTGACCCATCCCTCCAATTTCATAGCAATTGCACAGTCACGGGTATACGCGCGGAACCAAACGCCCTGTACTTTTCCGGTGACATGTAAGTGTACTTGAATCATGACCTATTATCGAATTTCAAGAACCAATCCCTTTAGATAACTGGTCTCGGGCAAAACGAGATTAACTGGATGATCAGGTCCTTGAGATAGAAAGTGAAGGATTTTAGCTTCCCGCCCGGCATCCAGAGCAGCGGCAGTAATTGTATCCCTGAATAGTTGATTGTCGACGACCTGACTGCAGCTGAATGTAAAGAGCAATCCACCTGGTCGTACACGATGCATGCCAAGAGCATTTAATCGTTTATATCCTTGCACTGCCTGATGTCGTTTGTTCATACTCTTGGCAAAAGCCGGCGGATCCAGAATCACGATATCCCAGAGTTGGTCATTATCACGTAAATAGTTCATAACATCAGCTTCCACTGAAGTATGCTTTAGTCGATCCACTCCGGATATCTTCAGGTTTTCTTCAAGGAGGGCCAACGCCTTGGCAGAGACATCTACTGATGCAACTTGTGTTGCACCACCTTGGAGTGCATAAATGCTAAATCCACCGCTGTATGAAAAGGCATTTAGTACGCTCTTGTTTGTTGCATACCGTTGGAGTAATTGTCGGTTTTCGCGTTGATCCAGAAAAAAACCGGTTTTTTGACCGCCATCCCATTGTGCATGGAACGGAAGCCCATATTCAGAAAACCGGGTTGGGGCATCTCCACCATGCAAATATTCATCCTTGAAGGAAATAGCAAATTGAGGCGGCAATGTAGAGCGCGACTTGTCAAACACATGTTTGATTTTCAAACCGGGCAAGTCGAGCAAAGCAGAAACGATTAAATTGCGTTCATGATGCATCCCAATGGAATGTGCCTGCAGAACGGCAGTCTGCTCATATATATCAATAATTAACCCAGGCAAATGATCGCCTTCTCCATGGACGAGTCGGAAACCTGTCGTTTGATTTCCTGGACCGAATCCCAAATGTTGACGCAATGCCCACGCTGCATGAAGTGCTTTAATAAATGGTTCATCGGACGGAGGCACCTTGCCAAAGGCGATAATTTTGACCTGGATCGAACCATCATGAAAATGACCCCAGGCTAATTGCTCACCAAGATGGTTGGCGACAATGACCCGATCGCCATCCTGAGGTTGACCTTCCATTCTGGATACAGCACCTGAAAAAATCCAGGGATGGCGTCGATAGAGGGGAGCCTCGCGGCCTTTTTTCAAAAGAATAACAGGATGCATAGATGGGTTCTTATTCCTTGTTCAGAGTAAGGGTATTCCGTATCCACAAATCACGTTGCGGGAATGGAATTTCAATTCCGTTATCTCTGAATAATCGGGTGATTGCAAAACGAAGATCACTCTTGACAAATTCAATTGCCAGGAATTCTTCGGAGAAAAAAAATACGGAAAAAACCAGGGATGAATCGCCAAATTCTTCAAAGGCAACCTTTGCCGGTGGCGCATGCTGTACTTTAGGATGATTGTTACAAGCCTCCAACATCAGTCGTTCAACAAGTTCAATATTTGAAGCATAGGCCACGCCGACTTTTACCTGGAATCTTGTTGATGCATCATTGTGACTCCAGTTCGTCACGTTTTCTGAAACTAATTTGGAATTGGGAATAATGATGATCACCTTGTCGCGTGTTTCGACTTTCGAGGTGCGTAGCCCGATGGCCCGAACGATGCCAACAATACCCTCAACAATGACGACATCATTCACTGCAACTGTGCCTTCAACCAGAAGTACGATTCCAGAGACGAGATCATTAAAAATATGCTGCAAGCCGAAACCAAGTCCTACCAATAATGCGGCGGCACCTGCCCAGATTACACTCAGATGGATTCCCAATGCCTGAAATGAGAAGAGGATAGCGATCACATAGATCACATAGCTGATCAATCGGCTGACTGAATAAAAACGACCTATATCCAGGTTTTTACGCCGGAAATAGCGACGCAATATTTTTGTGATCAGTAATGTGAACAACCAGGCGATCGAAATGATAATCAACACCTGGGCCAGTTCAATGACCGTCAAGCTATAATTCCCGATTCGCAGTAATTCTATTGATAGGAAGTTGTCCATAACAGGAGACAAAGCTACCTACAATATCCTTTTCTAACTGAATCTAGAACAAGGAGGGGATATCCCACGGTAATTGAATCAGGTTGAGATTGATTGACCAGGTTATTCTGCTCCAGTAGGAAGGACTTCGTTGCTCCAATAATGAATTCAGATTTTTATTTTGGAAAACAGGGAAGAAGACTTGCAGCCGATCGTCCAATAAACTGATTTGTAAACCCATATCCCACCAAACCTGATCAGCAAAAGATTTACTTGTGCCGAGGTATGTCCGATCAGACCAATAGCCCAGATCGGAATAGATCTGAATGGGCATGTTGATCGTTAATGGCAAGTCACTACGAACATTGATCGCCGAGATCAGATGATTGCTTTGTCCTTGTCCGAATGCTGGCCCCAAGGCTGTTTTAAATCCGCCTTCCCGAATGAAAATCTGTTGACTTGAAAAACCAGTTTGTTCTGAACGTCCAAAAAAAGGTTCTTCAAATCGATAATCATTCTCTCCTTGAAAACTTAGCGCATAACTGCCTCGGGTGTACGGATTGGAAACATTCCCTGCATTTCTGCGGGTATTGTATGGGAATCCACCAACAAATACTCTGAATTGTACAAAGCGTTTATGCATGAATTGACTTGCCAATTTCAGTTCGATACCGGTCTTTAAATAGGCCTCCTTTACCTGTGGAGATGTATAGGGTTGATATTCAGCATCAACACGGATTGACCAGGGGAGAAGTGCATCAGCTCGGGTGATCGAGGACCTCATCGAATAGATGCGATCCCAATCCCGTTGATTTGAGATTGAGTATCCGTTTTGATTAAAATCAAGGGACTGTCGACCGATCAACCATCCGTATAAACCGACTCGCCAATGTGTTTCGCCGGGTCTGATCTCTGCCCTGCTTTGCCATTCGATGTAGGGATTGAATCGGTGATAGTCGAGAGATAATTCATTGAATGTAAAAAAGCTGTTAGATCTTGCTTTTATGCCAAGACGAATCAAATCTGGGCCACCATCCAGATAAATATCCTGATATGCAGCGGCGGAATATCCCAAGTGTTCCGATTTAAATCCATAAAGTCCACCTAGAAAAAAGCCGGATGGTTGGTAATAGACCTTTTGATTGTGGAGTGCCAGACCGAGTTGAAAGCCATCATATACATTCAGGCCCAGAATAGGTAGGAGATATGTTTTATAAGCTGTTGCATTCTTTATACCTGCACCAATTCCAATCTCCCAACCAGATTTTCGATGGGGCCACCCATGGATCCGAAATTGATCATTTGCTGGATGTAGATCGGGGACACCTCCGTGAACAGACAAGGAAGTTATGGCCGGATCTACTTGTACAAGAACAGTCGTGTCATTACCGTAAAAACCAGGATACCAATTCGTCTGATTCCTTAAGTCTTGCCGCTGTTGCAACGCCCAGGGAGCGCCTTTGAGACCCGACTGCTTGATGGTGATCCGATAGACTTGGTCTGCTTGCTGGACGGCTCCAAATGACAGATCCCTTACAAACGGTTTGGAAAGCGCTTCGACAAACAGCCAATCGAGTTTGGCTTTCAATTCATCTTCAAATACACGTTGTAGATCGCCTGGTAACGGATGACCGAAAGCCCACTTTTGGTAATAGGCCTGAAATGCCTGATCGACAGCCTCCTGACCATAGAGCATCTCCAGAACGCGGAGCGCCTGGGAAGGAATGGTATATGCTCCAACCTGATAGTCGATTTCCGAATACATATGCTGAATGCCTTCTGATGGGATAGGCAACAGACGTTTTCCAGCTTCTCCATAGACCAGCCAATCCTCAGCGTCCAGTGGCAAATCAAGAGATTGATTTGTTCGACGTGATACCGAGTACCGATGATCGTAATAAGAATTCAACCCTTCATCCATCCAGGGATAATCGCGCTCATTGGTAGATAGGACACCAAAGAACCAGTTGTGTCCAATCTCATGGGCGATGACTTCATCCAAGGCGGAGGGAGGCAATCCAGGCTGGATGTAAGTGATCATCGGGTATTCCATGCCGCCGGAAAATTGCTTCACTCCCTGCACTGCGGAAACATAAGGCCATGGATAAGGACCTACGTGTTGATCGTAAAATTGGGTGGACTGACGGACGTAGCTCAAAGCATCTTCTTTCCACCCTCCTTTTCGGTTGATCGTATATGCTGTTTGCCCTGTTACAATTCGTCCATCCTGGAGGGGGAACATCTCTTCTTCCAGGAAATAATAGGGTGAACAGGCAAGTGCAACATCCGGCACCCAATCAGCATTGAACGTCCATGTTCTCCGACCTCCATCAGCAGGCAATCCCCGAAGACCGCTTTTTGTCCGGCTTAGCGCCGTTTCCCGATGTGATTTTGTGGCCTCATCCACAGGTGCGCCAGTCGAAACAACGACAAAGCTGTCAGGTAAAGTCAGGCTGATCTGATAGTTTGCAAAATCCTGAATGAATTCACCCAGTTCGAGATAAGGGATCATCTTCCATTGATGATCAACATATCGTGCGGGTTTTGGAAACCAATGTGCAAGTTGCCAGATCTTTCCATCTGTACCCAAGCGTGAATGAAAACCCGGTATTGCCAACCGATAATCGGCATGAACCTTCGACTTTGCACCGGGTAAAAGAGGATCTTTCAAGTTGACCCTGATAATATCCGGATCTGTTCCAACCTGTTCATACGTTATAAAATCAGCTCCTGACGAAAATTGAAGGAATCGATAACTGATTCGATCATCCGGATCCATGAAATAGAATTCGGTCTCCTTGAATAACAGTTTTTGCTGGCCATAAGCTGAACCGGGTTTGGAAAAGGCATTTGCCCAAATATGAAATACGAGTTGATAAAGTGTATCAGTTGAATTATTCAGATACTCAAGGTCATATTCCACATCAAGTGAACCACTGCCTGGATCGAGGAGGGCATCCAAATGGAAAATCTGAGCAGGAATAGTCTCTGGAACTTGCGCACTCAGCTGATTGAAGAGAACCAAAGTCAGTATCAGAAATGGGATGCAAGACGAAAAGAGTACTTTCATAGGTCAATTGAACTGGAATAAATGTACGGATTCATGAGTCAAGCCAAATGGTTAAATGTCTTACTTATCCTGTCCCTTTCATGCTGTATGTCAGGTACAGCCTGGTCGCAAGATTGGTCAACTGTTCATAAGGATACCAGCGATTTTCCGCTGACCTGGGAGGGAGACTGGGCGGGCACGCTCCAAATACACTTTCCGGGTGTAGCAGCGCGTAATGTCCCGATGCAATTGGAGATTCATCCTTTGGATAGCATCTCCTGGTCCTGGACCTTGATCTACAATCCCGGTGAAAAGGAAGATCGTCGGGCATATGATTTGTTGACAGCCCAACCTGATAAAGGAGAATGGCTGATCGATGAACACAATGGGATTGTCTTGGGAGCCCGTGTTCTCGGCCCTGTATTTGTATCCCGATTCTCTGTCGGTGGACAGCTTTTGTTGGCACGATATGAACTTCGGGGAGAAGTCCTTCATTTTGAAATATTGGCAGGATCAATGGATACGACCGAAACAGGTGGACCTCAGGAAGGGGAAGCGCCACTGGAGCAAACTCCAATTGTTAATTGGTACGGCTTAAATGTCTTTCAGCAAGCTACACTATACAAGCTTTGAGATTAACGGGGTCTTAACGCTCAAAAGACTCTAGTTTGTTGATAATCAGACTTTTTCCCAGTACATTTGCACTATGTTTTCCATTCGGACCCGGCGTGTTTTGGGCATTGTCCTCTCCGCTCTGCTTTTTATAAGTACAGCTGGTGTACCTATCCATAAAGTAATCTGTCATTGTAAGGGTCAGCAGGTCGTTTCTGTTATTGTTGAAAACCGGCAACAATGTTGTCTTCAGCTAGAAGCAACTACTGAAAAATCATGTTGCTCTAGTAAATCGACTCACTGTAACCTTAAAGATAAAGGGGCTGATGGTACATGTCAGGATTCTGAAACGACCCTCGTACGTATTGCCGATCAATTTCTTTCATCCGTTCAAGTTGATCATATTGAATTCACTAAAACTGTTGGTTCGGCGTGTATTTTTGCACAAGATCATGTCGGACTATACAAGCTGTGGATTGCATCAATTCGACCTCACCAAATACCTATTCATCACTCAAATGTCCCGTTATTCAGAGCGGGATGTCAGATTCGTTGTTAGAGATTGATTCTGATGCCCATGTTTGGGCATGGCAATCGATTTTTTTCACAAGAACGATTTGACGATGAAATGGATAATCAATATTCTAACCCTTTTCAGTACCACTCTTGTCTTGGCTCAAACAGCCGACCTACAGGGGTATGTGGTCAATGAGGAGGATGAGTTTCTGATCGGGGCCACTGTGTCCTGGGAAGGAACGACAACCGGTGTACTGACAGACATGAACGGTGCCTTTGTAATACCTCGACAAGCAGGGGTCGGTACGTTAATGATCCAATACGTCGGTTACGAACCATTCCAATTGGACATTACACCTGCGGACCAGGATTTGTATATCACTCTGAGTGGTGTAGCCACCTTGCAAACGATTGAGGTAACAGAAGAAGAAAAAGGAAATTATATCTCTACGCTGGGTACGCGATATGTTGAAACGATCTCTTCAAATGAATTGAAAAAGGCGGCCTGTTGCAATCTCGCCGAAAGCTTCGAGACAAATGCTTCAGTAGATGTCGGCATGACCAATGCTATCACTGGAGGATCGGAAGTACAGCTATTAGGGCTGCGCGGTATTTATACCCAATTGATGGTCGAAAACAGACCCACATTAAATGGATTGGCCCAGCCATTTGCACTCGATTATATTCCGGGTACCTGGGTGGAGTCAATCCAGATTTCCAAGGGCGCAAGCTCCGTAGCCAATGGTGCACAGAGTATCACGGGCCAGATAAACACCGAGTTGGTCAAGCCCCAAACCGATCGCCCGTTTTTTATCAATCTGTTTGGCAATTCTCTGGGCAGAATAGAAGCCAACATGCATCTCAATAAAGTGTGGAAGCCTAGCCTGAGCACCGGGTTATTGCTCCATGCCAGCGGACAACAACAGGAATGGGATGGAAATGATGATCAATTTCTGGATATACCAAAACGCAGTCAGCTGAATGGGATGTATCGAATGTTCTACCAGATTGGCCAGGTGGGGGGACAATTTAATGTCCACGCTATTCAACACCGCCAGGAAGGTGGCCAGCTTTCGTCTGTAACCAATCCATGGCGAATAAAACAGGATAATGACCGACTTGAAGTATTTGGTAAAAACGGTATTGTTTTTCAAGGAGACCGGTACCAAAGTTTGGGGTTCATTTATAATGGATACACACATTCTTATCGCGGGCGTTATGGGTTAAGAGACCATACTGGTGACCAGCGAGGGGCCTATCTCAATTTGTTGTACAACCTGGAAGGTAAATCACCGAGCAACACGTATTCTGCAGGTATCAGTCATCAGACGGATGATATTCAGGAGAATCTGTATGGCACTTCCTTTGATCGGAAAGATCAAGTAACGGGCGTGTTTGCACAATACAGTTATGGGTCGGATCAATCAATAGAAAAGACCAGTTTTTCACTGAAGAATCGTGCAGGAATCATTTTGGGAGTAAGGGCAGATTATCACCAGCGATTTGGTTGGTTTGTGACGCCCAGGTTGAATGCACGATTGAATCTGGACGCCCAGACTGTGATTCGAATTTCAGCTGGTCGAGGTTGGCGAAATCCAAATTTCCCCCCCGACTGGCAATCCATGTTGTTCAACAACTGGAAGTTGCAGATCAATGAACAACTTCGACCTGAAGATGCCTGGGTAGTTGGAGCTAATCTGACCAAAAGTATTGTGGTAGGAACCCGTGTCTGGAGCCTGGTCCTGGATGCATTTCACACCCGGTTCACCAATCAGGTGGTTATGGATATGGAGTCACAGCACACAGTAATTCAACTGTATAATCTGGATGGAAAATCATATTCAAACAGTCTGTTGGCTATGTTAAATATGGAAGTTGTCAGGGGTCTCGAAGTCAAAATTGCCTGGAAGTATAATGATGTAAAAACCACCTATCAGGGAAATTTGGAGGCCTTGCCGATGGTGCCATTACATCGACTCCTGACCACAGTGGATTATATAACTCCAAATAAAGTGTGGCGTTTTAATATCACCGGACAGGGTATTGGTTCCATGCGTCTTCCGAGTCATAATGGATTTCCACCCGATGTCATTATCAACTCTCCTCAAAATTCACCCGAATACGCTCTGTTCAATGCACAGGTCTCCTGGACAAGAGGGAACCTGGACATCTATTTAGGGGGCGAAAATCTGGGAAATAAAACCCAGCCTTATCCGATTGTCGAATGGCAAAATCCAAACAGTGAACATTTTGATGCTTCCCGTGTGTATGCGCCTGTGATTGGCACTCGGGTTTATCTGGGTATTCGATATTCGATTTAAAATAGACAAACAAAAAAGCCTGACTTTAATTCAGGCTTTTTTGTTTATCAAGAGGCCCGAGAATGCATGAATCATGATTCACAGGATACGAATATTCCTTAGATTAGTTCAAAATTATTTTCTCCATTTGGCGAAGGTTACATGGGATTTATTCACAACTAAAAATTTAATTTTTCCAGTTTAGTGGTTGAAACATTATTGTCTTTCAGAGGTAATAAATAGTTTATTTTACGGTCTTTTTAGACATGAATTGAACGAACCACTTATTTGGTCATTTAGTTGCCTTATGTTGCAATAAGTAAGATTATCCTGTTCATCCTCTAATCCTGAAAATCTTGATTTAGACAATAATTGGAGATGTCGGGCAACCGTTATGTATTCCACTCCATTTGCTAAAAATGGATCACTTTCGTATACACGTTAAATGAGTATTTATGCGAATTGTACTAATGCGATGAATTTATTTTCAAAATAGTCGCTTCAAGGAAATGAATTGAGAATGTAGCTCCTGAATAAACAAGAGCCGGACAATTGTCCGGCTCTTGTTTTATAATTCAGTAAAAGGGTAATTACTTTTTCAGCAGATCACGAATCTGACCCAGGAGTTCTTCCGTCGTTGGACCAGCCGGTGCGGCCGGTGCAGCTTCTTCTTTCTTCTTTGATGCTTCGGCTGCTTTGAGGATCATGAAAATGGCAAATGCAATGATCAGAAAGTTGATGATCTGTTGGATGAAATTGCCATAATTGATCTTTACCGCTTCTTTGATGATCTCTCCGTTCTGACCTGCCTCCGCAGCAACCAACTGCAAGGACAGAGCTGAGAAGTCGACACCGCCAAGTAACATGCCGATTGGTGGAAGCACAATATCGTTCGTAAAGGAAGTAACAATCGCGCCGAAGGCGCCAGCTACTATGACGGCTACGGCTAGCTCTAGTACGTTGCCTCGCATGATAAAGGCCTTAAATTCTTTCCACATGATGTTCGTCGTTTTGTGATTAGGAATGAACGAATATAAAAAACCCCTGAAGGAAAGTTCAGGGGTTTTTTCATATTCACCGAAAGTCGGTTCAGGCTTGACCGAAATCCTTCCGTATTTTGTTCAGTGCAGATCCGGTTCGCAACCACTCGATTTGTGCCTGATTGTACGTGTGATTCACTGTAATGACATCTTCTGTTCCATCTGCATGGCGCAGTGCAATCTGAAGAGGTTTGCCGGGCGTCATGTTTTCATAACCCAGAATATCGATCAGATCGTCTTGACGGATTTTGTCAAAATCAGCTGGATCAGCAAACGTCAAACCCAGCATACCTTGCTTCTTCAGGTTGGTCTCGTGAATTCGTGCGAACGACTTCACGACAACAGCTTTTACACCGAGGAAACGAGGTTGCATAGCCGCATGTTCCCGACTTGATCCCTCACCGTAGTTCTCCTCACCAAAGACGACTGTTCCAATACCGGCAGCTTTGTATTTTCGACCGGAATCCGGTACGGGCATAAAGTCAGGCTGTGTTGCAGAATTTGCATAATTAGCCACATTGTTCACTTCCTCAGAGAACGCATTGATAGCACCAATTAAAGTGTTATTTGATATATTCTCCAGGTGTCCCCGGAACTTCAGCCATGGGCCGGCCATCGAAATATGGTCAGTTGTACATTTGCCTTTGGCCTTGATCAGGATACGCATACCCGTAATCTCGCCAGGCTCAATCGGTGTGAAAGGCGTTAATAGTTGAAGGCGATTGGAATCTGGAGCAACAACTACTTGTATACCTGATCCATCTTTTGCGGGCGCCTGGAATCCTGGATCATCCACATCAAAACCTTTTGGTGGCAGTTCAACTCCGGATGGTGGATCAAGTCTGACCTCCTGCCCCTGTTCATTGATCAAGGTATCGGTCAGTGGATTGAAAGTCATATCTCCTGCAATCGCCATCGCCGTTACGATTTCTGGAGAGGCGACAAATGAACGTGTTTGAGGATTCCCGTCATTCCGCTTGGAGAAGTTCCGGTTGAATGAGGTGATGATCGAATTCGCCCTGCTTGGGTCATCAGTATGACGCGCCCATTGACCAATACAAGGTCCACAAGCATTGGCCAGGACGACGCCTCCCATTTCTTCAAATGATTTGAGTTGGCCATCTCGATTCACCGTATAGCGGATAACTTCGGAGCCCGGAGTTACCGTGAATTCAGCTTTAACTTTCAGATGTTTTTCCACGGCCTGACGGGCAATAGAAGCAGCCCGATCCAGATCCTCATAGGAGGAGTTGGTACAGGAACCGATCAGTCCCACTTCCATTTTTGGTGGATAGTTATGTTCTTTGACGGCTGCCTTGAACTGGCTGATCGGCCAGGCAAGATCCGGCGTATATGGACCGTTGATATGCGGCTCGAGGGTGGAAAGATCGATCTCAATAACCTGGTCAAAATAGCTTGATGGATCGTTATAGCATGCCTGGTCGCCTGTCAGGTGCTGAGCAATGCCATCGGCCAGATCGGCCACATCAGCACGGCCCGTATGACGGAGATAACGGCTCATCGACTCATCATATCCGAAAGTGGATGTCGTTGCACCAATTTCTGCACCCATATTACAAATGGTCCCTTTCCCTGTACAGGAAAGCGATTGTGCTCCAGGGCCAAAATATTCAACAATGGCTCCTGTACCACCTTTGACAGTTAAAATCCCGGCCACTTTCAGGATCACATCTTTGGCTGAGGTCCATCCACTCAATGTTCCGGTGAGCTTGACACCGATCAATTTCGGCATCTTCAGCTCCCAAGGCATACCCGACATGACATCATTCGCATCTGCGCCTCCAACACCAATGGCAACCATTCCCAGACCACCGGCATTCGGTGTATGACTGTCTGTACCGATCATCATACCTCCGGGGAACGCATAGTTCTCTAACACGATTTGGTGAATGATACCTGCCCCGGGCTTCCAGAAACCGATACCATATTTATTGGAGACAGTCGACAGGAAGGAGAAGACCTCCTTATTGACGTCAAGTGATTTTTTCAGATCTGAAGAAGCACCGGTCTCCGCCTGTATGAGGTGATCACAATGGACAGTCGATGGCACCGCTGTTTGATTTCGACCACACATCATAAACTGCAGCAGAGCCATCTGGGCTGTTGCATCTTGCATAGCCACGCGATCCGGAGCAAAAAAGACGTAGTCCTTCCCTTTGGTGTAAGGTTTGGTCGGTGAATCCGAATGCAAATGACTATAAAGGATCTTTTCGGAAAGGGTCAATGGGCGACCCAGCATCTGGCGGGCAGCATCAATTTTCCCGGGCATGGCCTGATAAACAGACCGGATCATATCGAGATCGAACACCATGGAGAGGTCATTTTTGTGAGGGTGCAAAGGTAGATAATCTTCAAGCATGACGCTTGATATCACAACACCAACCTCTCGAAAATGATCACTGATTCGTCAAATTGGTCCTTAAAGTCGATAATGTAAGCTCCCACTGAAATATCGAGGAAGCCCAACCCGGATACCTTGAGGGCGACGGGAAACGATATATCGTTCATCGGTCAGGTTCTTCACACTGGCTCCAACTTCCAATTGTGTACCTGGAATGATCCACCAAGCATTGAAATCATGAATCCAAAAGGCATCCATCAGGCCGGATCTTCCATCTGCTGAAGGGAGAATACTGTTCACTTCATCTGTGTACTGGCTTCCTGTGATTCGACTCGTCCATTGGAAGCCAAATTGACCTTTCCAACCATACCGGATACTGCCTGTGCCGGCCCAGGTTGGAGTATAAGGCGTGTCATTTCCATTGATGTTTATCGGGATGTTGTCGTGATTGATATATCGATCAGCATTAAAAACGGCCCGAAGAGCGGTGGTCGAAGTCTGTATCTCCAACTGATGACCGGGTTTCAAATAGTCGTTGAATTGGAAAGTTGTACCCAATTCTATCCCGTAATGCAATGTCGCTCCTCCATTGACTAACCCCGTTCCAGAACCTCCAGATGATTCTGAAACAGGAATGATCTGATTGCTGAAATCCATATAAAAGAATGTGGCCTCCAAACCCCACAAGGAGGTGGATTTGTGACGGATCCCTATCTCGGAATTCCAACTGGTCTCTGCTTCCAGGGTGAGGGCTGTGCCAGCTGCCGTGATTGCATCTTTGATCCTTGGTGGGGCGAAACCGCGATGGATCCCTGCAAAGACTGTCCAATCTTGGGCCAAAGTATAATTTGCACCGATACCCGGAATGATTGAAGTGATCCGGGAGTCGGCAATGACATGTGTGTCACGAACTTCTCCGGCAAAAACATTGCGGAGGATCTCTCTGTCATATGTGAAGAATTCGCCTCGAACACCCGCAGTCAATGAAAATTTGGGATGGATTTGCCATCTATTTTGGACAAATAAACTGGCAGCAAGACCCGTCCGAACCTCATCCTGGATCAATGCACCAGATTCGGCATTTTTTCGCGTCCCATTGACTCGTTGTTCAAGCGCTCGCTCCATTATGATCCGGCCACCCAGATCCAACACATTTTCGATACCCAACAAAGAAAAGTTCTGGTGATAACGGCTTTCCAAACCTGCCACTTCAAACTGGCGATTACGATGTCCCGTGCCTTCTTGCATGGTAATTGATCCCTGAGCTATAGTTGGATCTCCCCAAACAACACCAGTGCTGTTGGTTGCTAACGGATTGGAACTGAAATCCTGCCGCTGCCAGTTGCGGGTAGTTGTGTATCCGAATAAGGTAGTCGTCAAATGCTGATCTGTTCCGATCTGCCAGGTATGTCTTAAACTGCCTGCATACCGGCGGATCTGAAGCTGGTCATCCGGTGCCATGGCTACAAAGTCCTGATCTCCTCGTTCATACATCGTCTGTGTGAGACCAATGTATGTGGCATCAGACCATTCATCATAAACAGAAATTTTCAAGCTCAATTTACTGCGAGCATGGAGAGCCAAATTGAATTTTCCTGTCAGGTCATTGATCCGATAGCCAGCATAGGCAACCCGGTCCGCCTGTTTGTGAAGGACATGAACCAAATATCCCGTTCCATTTTGTGTAGCACCATAGCTGGCTTGAGCATGTAGCATACCTCCTTCTCCCAGCCGTAGACGTACATCTCCACGTTGGCCTTCTACTGGTGGATCAATCGATTGGTAGTTGACAACACCACCAATGGTTTGTGGACCATAAAGTACTTGACCACTGCCTTTCAGCACTTCCACTCCAGACATGCGCTCGATAGCTGGAGTATAGTACATCTCTGGTTCCCCGTAGGGTCCAAGAGCTACAGGAATACCGTCCTCCAGGATGAGGATGTTTCGGCTTCGATCCGGATCTAGACCTCTGACGCCCAGATTCATACGCAATCCAACACCTTCTTCATCGACGACATGAATGCCGGTGATGGTGCGAAAAACTTCATTGCCGCTGATTGGTGCCATGCTGTGAAGAGCTGCTTGCCCAACGTATTGTGCAGATCCTGGTGTAAATCGGAATAAGCCATCCTGTTCTCCAATTACCGTGATCGATGGCACCATAATTTCCGAAGGAATCGTGTCTGACAAGGACTGGAGCTGTTGACCGGAAAGAAGATAGGGGAGGAAGATTCCAAGGAGGGAAATGATTCTATAAAGCATGTCTATTTATTTAGACTAAATACAAATAGCAAATCAAAAGTAAATAATCTGAATTGTTCAGCATGCTGTTCATGTCAATTTTTTCATTTAACTGATTTACGTCTGTTCGAAATGAATGGATAGATCCTTGGCTGAATCGAAGAAGGGGGAGTAGATTTGCAGCCTCATTTATGACCTATGCGGATTCTGACCTTCTTGTTCATCTGCTGGATGACCAGCCCGTTGATCGCTCAAACGAACGCTCCTATGCCAAAACCTGCTCTTGATTTGACACTAATGGACACCACAGTGAATCCGGCGGATGATTTTTTTCGATATGTAAATGGTAAATGGCTGGATCAAACGGAGATTCCGAGCGATCGCGAGCGATGGGGCAGTTTTGATGAATTGCGGAAAAATACGGATACCAACACACTGAAAGTTCTAGAATCAGCTATCGCCTCTAAAAAATATGGACCGGAAACGGATCAGGGAAAGGCAGCTCTGTTTTATCAAACGGGTATGGATGTTTTACATCTGAATGCAGAGGGTATCAATCCAATACGTCCTTTACTGGCCAAGGTGGATGGTTTGCGTACAATAGAAGATCTTGTCGCAATACTGATCGAACTGAAATGGTCTGGATCAGGCCCGTTTGTAGATTTTGGGGTGAGCCCTGACCTGAAGAACAGTACCATCTATGCCGTAAATGTGGGCACTGCTGACTTGGGATTGCCCGAGCGCGATTATTATACCAAATCCGATTCCACTTCTGAGGCATTGCGCATGGCTTATGTCGATCATGTAGCCAAAATGCTTGGCTTTCTTGGTCAATCTCCAGATCATGCACAAGCTGCGGCTCGGCGTATCCTCGTGCTTGAAAGCGAGATGGCTGAAAGTTTGATGACCAAGGAGGAGCGTCGTAATCCATATAGCGGGTATAATCCCATGTCGATGGATGAACTTGTATCGCTGGTTCCCTCGTTCAATTGGTCAACTTATTTCACCCCATTTGGTCTGGCAGATCGCGAGACGATCATTGTCAGTCAACCTGAATTTTTAAAGCGATTTGAGATATTGCTTCAGGAAAACCAGGTTGAAAGCTGGAAGGACTATATCCGTTGGACGATCCTGAATGGGAGTTCTGCTTTTTTAGGCGAAGAGATTGAAAGTGCCAATTTCGCCTTCTACGGAAAAACCATGCGTGGTCTGGAAACGATGCGGCCTCGTGAGGAACGAATTCTCGGGGTGGTCAACGGAACGTTGGGTGAAGCACTTGGAAAGCTGTATGTCGATGCCTACTTCCCTCCCCAGGCGAAGCAAAAGGCAGTGGATATGGTTCAAAATATCCTGGAAGCATTTGATGATCGGATCCGAGCATTGGACTGGATGTCAGATACAACCAAGGAAAAGGCCATCAAGAAGCTTGGCACATTTACTGTAAAAATCGGTTATCCGGACAAATGGAAAGACTATAGTCAACTACAAGTGAAGGGGTATGACAATGGCGGTTCGTACCTGAACAATGTCATTCAGGCAAACAAATGGAATTTTAAAGAAGATCTGGAGAAACTGAACAAGCAAGTAGACCGCAGTGAGTGGTTTATGCCCCCACAGGTGGTCAATGCATACTATAACCCCCTGTACAACGAAATTGTATTTCCCGCTGCAATTTTACAACCGCCTTTCTATCATTTTCAGGCTGATGATGCCGTCAATTTTGGGGGGATCGGTGCTGTCATCGGTCATGAGATCAGTCATGGATTTGACGATCAGGGCAGTCAGTTTGATGAAGCCGGCAATCTCAATAATTGGTGGACGGATGGCGACCGGGAACGATTTGTAGCCCGAAACCGGAAATTGATCGACCAATTCAACGCCTACGAACCATTACCTGGTTTGACTGTAAATGGTGAATTCACACTTGGCGAAAATATTGGTGACCTTGGAGGTGTAAATGTGGCCTATTCCGGTTTGCAGAAATATTATACCAAACATGGTCGTCCGGATCCAATTGACGGTTTTACTGGTGAGCAGCGATTCTTCCTGTCATGGGGGACGATTTGGAGAACGAAGATCCGCGACGAGGCTCTCAAGACTCAGATAGCGACGGATTCTCATTCACCAGGCCAGTATCGAGCGATCGGACCATTGGTCAATATGAAGGAATTCTATACGGCATTTCAGGTTTCCGAGAAAAATGCATTGTATCGTTCTGACGAAACACGTGTCAAGATTTGGTAATCAGATTTATTTACACAAGGACATTCCAAAGTAAGAAATTGTCAATATGATCGTAACCTCCATTGCCGCTTTGGCACACAATCGGGTCATCGGTAAGAATAACAAATTGCCCTGGCATCTTCCAGCGGATCTCAAGTTTTTCAAAAAGCTGACAACTGGTCACCATATCATCATGGGTCGAAAGACCTGGCAGGCTTTGCCTAATGGACCTTTGCCCAATCGGGTCAATATTATTATCAGTCGGTCAGCTATAGAAGTTCCAGAAGGGGTGCTCGTCTTCAAGAGCCTGGAACAGGCCTTGGAATGGGTTTTCCGGCAGGAGGAGACGGAAGCATTTATCATCGGTGGTGCACAAATCTACCAGTCAACTATGAATATCGTCGACAAGATGATTTTGACAGAAGTGGATATCGAAACTGAAGGCGACGCCCATTTCCCTGAGTGGAGAGACATCGATTGGGAGGAGGAAACGCGCGAGGAGCATCAGGCAGACGACAAAAATCCCTTCTCATATACGTTTGTTACCTATTTGAGAAAAAAGAAACGCAAGGATGGAGGCTATGCCTGGCGATCCTTTGATTATTGATGATAGAGTGGGTCAGCAAGGATCAGAATGCCTGCGGCCCTGTCGACTGATCCGGCGATAATCGCCTTCCGAGCTAATTGGTGTAAATGATCGTAACCCTCCTCCTGCAAAAGCATTTCTGCAATTGTCGGTTCGATGGATAACAGTTCAAGTGCTGACGCAGATGGCCATTCGGTCAAGGCGGCAATTTCAGCAAGTTCATTTCCCGTAAGGACCGGACTGCGCCTGACACTTTCGGGTAGTTGGTCAAACCCCATGGCCAGTTGATCTACAGGCTGAAAGACAGTGTGAACAGCGGGTCCACTGGCCCGAACATAATAAGCTCGTCCCATCCGTCCCACCAGGTCCATTAAATGGGGGTCAATCCGATTTTGTTCATCGATAACGGCTTCATGGATATGAATACGGACAACATCACAGATGATCAAATGGCCGGCTCCACCCTGATCGCCCAGAGCAATGACTTCCTTTACAGTACATTCCATTTGAGCGGGTGATTCAGCAACCCGGAAAGGTTTAACCAGGTCAGCTGCCATAGGGGTCAATCCGGCTTTGATGAATTCGTCAATATTAGCAGGATATTCAACGCTGGCCAAAGCCATCTGGCGCATCATGGAGAAATTCACGGCATTGATGACAACCTCTCCGGTCTCTCGGATATTATGAAGCGTATCCTTGGTTTGGTTGTCTTTGACCTTCCGATTGGAAGAGAAAACGAGTACAGGTGGATTGGAGCTGAACGCGTTAAAAAAAGAGTAGGGTGCCAAATTGGGCACACCATTTTTGTCCATTGTTGAAGCAAATGCAATTGGACGCGGAGCAACAGCACCCAGGATAAATTGGTGGAGATCCTTGACAGCCATTTGCTTCGGATCAATCATTCTCGTTTTCATCTGTACCCTGATTTCACCGCAAAGGTGTATGATTTGGCCGAATCTTCAGTGAATAATTGTCCATCTCCCGTCATTTAGTTCGTCTGTATACCCATCAAGCGGGATTGGGCCTTTGGAAAGGGTTGGTTACCAATTGGTACTTGATCCGCACAAAACCAGCAAATAGCTTTGTCCGTACATTGGGGCATGCAAAAAGAACGTGTGCTGATCACTGATCACTGTCATCCAAGTCTATCTGCTGGGTTAACCAAACTGGGTTATCTGGTGGATGAGAAACCGGATGTGACCCTCGATGAAGTGCGGCAAATCGCGGTACACTATCAGGGTTTGGTGATCAATAGTAAGGTCCGGGTTGATCGGGAAATGATTGCTGGAGCACCTGACCTGGCATTTATCGCAAGGTTGGGCTCCGGATTGGAAATCATAGATCGAGTAGCAGCTGCTGAACATCGCGTAGCGGTATTCAGTGCTCCGGAAGGCAATAGCAATGCTGTCGCCGAACACGCTCTGGGTATGTTGCTTTGTCTGGCAAACCACCTTCTGCGGGCAGATCAACAAGTCCGGAAGTTCTCATGGCACCGAGAAATGAACCGGGGATGGGAAATCGCCGGCAGAACGGTGGGAATTGTCGGCATGGGACATACTGGATGCGCATTAGCCACAAAGTTACAGGGATGGGGTGTTCGGGTTCTTGGTCACGACAAATACACTCAAGAATGGACAAAGATCTTACCTTGGGTTGAATCGGTTGATGCAGGTAGCATTCAAAAGCAAGCAGATATTATTTCCTTACACTTGCCTTTGAGTGAAGAAACGCGGCATTATATTGACGCAACCTACCTCGCTTCCTGCCGATCCGGAGTTGTGGTGATGAATACATCCCGAGGACACTGTATACATACAGCGTCTCTACTATCCGCGCTGGAAGAGAGGCAGGTTCGCGGGGCTTGTCTGGATGTGTTTGAGATTGAAAAGCCGGATCGGCAGCTCGCAGAGGGTTTTGATCTTTACAATCGTCTCTTCGGTTTGGAACAAGTGGTTGTCAGCCCGCATATTGCAGGATGGACAGAAGAATCACTGGAACGAATTGCTCGGGTTTTACTTGAGCGAATCCGGAAATGGAAAGAAATTTAATTGTTTTCAGATTGTGTGTATGAAAATTTTAACAATTGTATTCTACCGCTAAAATGTGGCAAATACGTATGATTCAAGCTGTGAATACAGGGTTTTTAGCCGGATATCGGATTGTCTGTTACAAGACAAACTTGAAGATTCATTTCGCAGATGACGTTAATTTTTTTAACATTGCACGCTGTCTCTAAACCTAACTTCAAATTTGGGTGAACCATGAGGAGAATCTTTACCTCTATCTGCTTGTTGTTTTTTGCGCTGGGAATGACTTATGCCCAGTTCGGTCAAAGTTCATTAACTGGCCGAGTCCTTGATGATACGGGCGAACCTGCCATCTCGGCAAGTGTCGCATTGTATAAAGGCGGGGCTCTGATTACCGGTGTCTTGACTGACTTTGACGGGAATTACAACTTTTCAAACATTGATCCGGGAACCTATGAAGTAGAAGCTTCGTATGTCGGATTGAATACTCAAAAAGTGACGGGTGTCGTGGTTTTATCCGGTAAAGCCAATAAACTCGACTTCGAACTTTCAGCGGGTGTCAACCTGGAAGAGATCGTGGTAACCGAATACAGGGTACCTCTCATCGAACAGGATAACACCACCCGAGGAGGTATCAAGACGGGCGAAGAGATCCGCAATCTTCCGACAAAAAACATTAATGCCCTGGCCGCTTCAACAGCTGGCTTGTCGTCTCAGGATGAAGGGAAAGATGTCAACATCAGAGGTAGTCGGGCCAATGCGACGAACTATTACCTCGATGGTATACGGATAACAGGAGCATTGCCTCCGGAGACGGAGATTGACCAGCTTCAAGTCATCACCGGTGGATTCTCCGCCGAGATAGGTGATGTTACTGGTGGCGGTGTATCCATTACATCCAAAGGTGCAAGCAAAACCTATAGCGGTCAGATTGAGGTAGAGACATCACAATATCTGGATGCCTTTGGTTACAATATGGTCAATGGTTATGTATCCGGACCTATATGGAAAAAGAGTGATGGCGATCCTATCCTCGGTTTCCGTCTTTCCGGCCGATACCGTACTCGGGAAGATGACGGCCCTACGGCGACTGGTGTTTATGTCATCAAGGATGAAAAACTCAAAGAGATCGAAGCTAATCCACTGACGCGAATTGGCACAAACAACGTACTGGTACCGACTGCGGAACAGATTACAAACCAGGATGTTGAATTGTTGAAGACCCGCCCGAATGAGCGTGATAAGCAAGTGGACATCACATCCAAACTGGATTTTCGATTCAACAAGAACATTGATCTTGCCATAACCGGAACATTGAATCAAATCACTGACCGGTTCACACCTAGGTTTAATGCTCATTCTCAGGATGCTAACCGTGGAGGTACAGACTGGACTCTTTTAAATACAAATAATAACCCGACAAACTACGATAATACGTATCGGGTCCTTTCTCGTCTTCGTCATCGTTTGGGACGAAACACTGCTGCCAGTGGTGAAGCCAGTACGTCAGTTATCCAAAATGCTTCCTACTACCTGCAATTTGCATACGAGCTACAAAACAGCACCAATTATGACCCTCGACACAAGGATAATTTCTTTGACTATGGGCACCTTGGTAAATTTAGCTATGACTATTCTCCATCTGAAGGTATAGCTTCATATACTGCAGCTAATGCCAACTGGAATGGAACGATGGATTCCACATTTAATTTTTATGGCCATACCGGTTACTCCAGGAATTTCCAGGGATTTGATCCGTCTAACAGTGCCAATCCTGGATTATCATTGTACAATGCTTTGGTTCCTTCCGATACGGAGAATGATGGCGATTATCTGGCGAGAAACGGCTTCATTCCAACTAATTTGTCTTCCATATACGGTTACTTCAATAACGTTCACTCAGTCTATAACAGATACGCAAAGTCTGAAGATCGTACGGTTACCTTCACTGGCGGCCTGTCATTTGATCTAATGCCTGGCGGTTCAGCCAAAGGACGACATACCTTGACGATCGGCGCGATGTATGAACAACGCGACAATCGCTTCTATGCGATCAGTCCAAATCGTCTTTGGGTGTTGGCTGGTCTGCTTGCCAATGAAAACATCGTTGGTCTGGATTATGAAGGTGGCGTCATTGATTCATTTGAATCGGCAGTTGTACCCGGTTTAATGCTCGCACAATATGCGCTGCGTTCATCCGATGTAGAGGGACAATTCTGGCGTTCCATTCGTCAAAAACTGGGGGTTGCCAATAATGAATATGTCGATGTGGATGAAATCGATCCTTCAGATATGTCGCTTGATTTATTCTCTGCAAGAGAATTGAATGATCAGGGACTTTTGGGTTATTATGGATATGATTACCTCGGAAATCGATTATCAGGCAATGTGAACTTTGAAGATTTCTGGGCTGTTGATCAAGTAACCGGCCAACGTGAATATAATGTCGGTGCCTGGCGGCCTACGTACTTGGGTATGTGGGTTCAGGATAAATTCCAATTCAAGGATATCATCTTCCGTCTTGGTTTGCGTGCAGACCGATATGATGCAAACACCTCTGTATTGAAGGATCAATATGCTTTGTATGACATCATGACCGCAGATAATTTCTATGGTTCAGTTTTGCAGACATCCAAACCTGCAAACATTGGCGATGATTACAAAGTGTATGTGGAACAAGAAGGATCGACTGAAATTAAAGCCTTCCGCGTAGATGACCAATGGTATTATCCAAATGGTGCTCCTGCTCCTGATGGCACGGCTATTTATGGGACATCGACGTCTACACCTTACTATGCCGAGCAAAATGGCAATATCCGGGATATTCGTTCTCCAGATTATAACCCAAATACATCTTTTGAAGACTTTAAACCTGAATTGTTCTGGGTACCACGTTTGGCCTTCTCCTTCCCGATTTCAGATGAGGCCAACTTCTTTGCGAACTACGATGTGTTGGTCAGTCGCCCGACATCAAACACCATCGTAACGCCACTGAACTATTTCTACTTTGAAGATCAGGGTCGCACCCCGGCCAATAATCCGAATTTGCAACCTGAACGTACGATCGTATATGAAGTGGGTTTCCAACAGAAGTTGTCAAATTCATCTGCACTTCGTCTGTCTGCATACTATCGTGAACTCAGGGATCTTATCCAGCGTCGGACAGTGTTGTACGTGCCAGCTCCAGTGAGTAACTATGACACGTATGGCAATATTGACTTCGGTACGGTAAAAGCTTTTACCATTGAATATGACCTGCGGAGAACCAATAATGTCCAGTTGAATGCGAACTATACGCTGCAGTTTGCAGATGGTACGGGTTCGGATGCAAATTCTCAGAACGGATTGACTAATCGTGGTTTAAATATCCGGACATTATTTCCCTTCAGTTATGACGAACGCCACACATTCAATATGTTGTTGGATTATCGTTATGGTAGAGGTAAGAAATACAATGGCCCACGAATTTCTGGGATTGACATTTTCCAGGATGCTGGGGTCAATTTGCAGGCAAGTGCAGTTTCGGGTCGGCCATATACAAAGAATCTTATTCCAACCACCTTTGGTGGATCGGGTAACTCTGGAACGATCAATGGCAACCGTCTTCCTTGGCGTTTCAACCTGGACCTCCGGGTGGACAAGCGCTTTGATCTGAGTAACAAAAATATCGAAAATGCTCGCCCATTGTGGCTGAATGCATATCTGCGTGTACAAAACGTCCTGAATATCAAGAATGTACTGGGCGTGTATAGTGCTAGTGGATCAGCTGATGATGATGGCTTCCTTTCTTCAACATTTGGTGAAGGTGCTGTCAATACGTTAGAGGATTCAGGACGTGACCCAAGCTATTATCTTGATGTGTATAGCTGGGCTGTATTGAATCCAGGGTTCTTTAACCTCCCCCGTCGAATTTTCCTCGGTGCCATATTTGAATTTTAATGGTTGAATGCTTTAAAAAACCGCGTAGAATGAAAAATTTTAAACGCTGTGTCTTGGGATTCATGCTGGTCACATTTATGGTGCCGGTATTTGCCAACATCAATCCGACTCAAGGCAAGATTGGAGGAAACTCCCACAAGGCGACATTACGTGAAGACTGTGCCCAGTCCAGATCCTCTACAGACCTGGATATCAACAACGTCCGCGCCCGGTTATTGGGTGGAGGGGACATGTGGTGGGATCTTTCATCTGGTCGATATGTTGTCCCCAAAGTGGATCCTGCCTCAGGTCAAACTGAGGTCAGTGCGATCTTTGCCGGTTCGATCTGGTTGGGTGGATTTGCACCTGGTGGCAACTTGAAAGTTGCTGCGCAGACCTACCGTTCTGCTGGAAATGATTACTGGCCAGGCCCGCTGAATGAAGCTCAAGGGGGTATTACAAATGATTCCGTCTGTCTGGATTGGGATCGTCATTTCGAAGTAACTGGTGATGAAATTGATGATGCACGTCGATTCTATGTGCTGAACAGAGATCCAGTGACCGGTCGACTAGACCCTTCTGATCGTGACAAATTACCTGACAATGTATTGTATTGGCCGGCTTTGGGGAATCCTTGGTTTGACGAAGGATATAACTTCTCATTGCCAGATAACCAGTTTGGTGCTTTAGCCGATTTCTGGGATCAGGACAAGGATGGTATTTATGACCCATTGGCTGGAGACTATCCAAGAATTGGTATTCGAAAGTGTGAAGATGACCCCCGTTATCCTGACCAGATGATCTTCTGGATTTTTAACGATGCAGGTGGTCCTCACACGCAAACCAACAGTCCTGAGCAATTGCGCATGGAAGTGCAAGTTCAGGCATTTGCCTACGCAACCAATGACGAGGTAAACGATATGACCTTTTATCGATACCGTCTGATTAACAGGGGTACTCAACCATTGGATAGTACATTCTTCGCTCAGTGGACAGACCCGGATTTGGGTTGTTCTACCGATGACTATATCGGTTGTGATACCACCGAGAGTTTGATGTACGTGTACAATGAAGATGCAGTTGACGGATTTCCCAATTGTAATTGCGAACAAGGAACTCCAACCTATTGTAACAAAGTGCCCATTTTAGGTATTGACTATTTCCGCGGTCCATTAGACTTGAATGTCATTATCGGTTATGATACGATCTATTTTGAAGGCGAACCAATACCGCAGCCGATCTACAAGGAATTGGGCATGTCTTCATTTACCTACTACAACCGTGGTGGTGGAGGTAGTGCAGGTACGTGGCCTGATGCGATGACGGATCCAGATAACTTCAGAGAATACTATCGCTTCATGTCCGGTTCCTGGAAGGATGGAACACGCTTTACCAAAGGTGGAGGTGGATATAATGTTCTAAGTCAGGAAGTGACGAATTATGTGTTCCCGGAGGCGCCAAACGATGCCGCTGGATGGAGCATGTGTACCGCAGATCTTGATTTTGGAGATCGTCGGACAATTCAGGCTTCTGGTCCTTTTGAATTGAAGCCGGGTGCGATTAACGAATTGATCATTGGTGTCGTCTATGTTCCTGATGAGGATTATCCTTGCCCAAGCCTTGATCGTTTGCTCTTTGCTGACGGAATTGCTCAGGCTTTGTTTGACAATTGCTTCGCCATCACTGATGGACCAGATGCACCAAACATGGACTGGATTGAACTTGACCAGGAAATTATCGCAGTACTGAGCAATGAACCAGATACACTGATCACGAATAATGCATTTGAAGCATATCAGGATCTTGATTTGCGTGCACCTACGAATTTGCCAGAGTCAGAGCGACTATACAAGTTTGAAGGATATAAGATTTATCAACTGGCAAACGCGAACGTATCCCTTTCTGAATTAGGAAATCCAGCAAAGGCTCAGTTGGCTTATCAAGTTGATGTCCAAAATGGAATTGGCAAAATTTACAATTGGGCTTCTACCAAATTTGCTGGAATTGAAAATCCGATTTGGTTGCCGACACTCGAAGTAAATGGAGCGGATAAAGGCATCCAGCACACGTTCAGAATACGAACAGATTTGTTTGCCAAATCTGATCAAAGTCTGATTAATCACCGGGATTATTATTATACTGTTGTTGCTTATGCCCACAACAATTTCGCTGATTTTGACTTCTCAGTAGAGCCACCAATTGGCCAGCGTACAGCTTATCTCGAAGGCCGTAACAATGTCCGCGTTTATAAGGTCACACCTCGTCCGATCACCGATGTGAATTTCAACAGTGGTTATGGAGATGGTTTCTCTGTAATTCGTCTGGATGGACAGGGTGCAGGTGGGAACTTCCTCGATCTGGAAAATGATATGTACGAACTTCTTTTGAATGGTTCATTTGACGGACGTCTGCGTTATGAGGGTGGAAAAGCACCAATTAATGTCAATGTCTTCAATCCGTTTGCTGT
>JAHEAU010000007.1 GCA_024642625.1 Lewinellaceae bacterium | reverse complement strand
AATCAGTCACATCCTTAACTTCCTTACACTCGTGAATACGTGGAGTTTTTAATGGTTTTCCACTTTTGGTGCGCAAAGATACGTTTACTCCGTCAAATATGATAGTGTATTCCATAAAAGGAACTAGGGGAACGGGGAATCCTGATTGTGGAGGGAGTTTATGAAGGGAGTTTATTCGTTTATAGGTTTATGAGTTTATATACGGACCGTCGCCGAAGCAGAAAACGAAAACTATTTGATCCACTTTTTCAGTTCTGACAAGGGTAATAAGTCAGCCACATCCTTTGCTGCTTTCCATTCGCAAATACGTGAATCCAACAAGGTGATTCCACTCTTGTGGCGAAATGAACCAAGGACTCGATCAAACTGCACAGTAAATACCAACTGTGGAACCACTTGGCGAACCGGACCAAACCGTTCCACCGTATGTTCCTTGACATGGGCCTTAACCCGATCCATATCTTCAGTTGACAAACCATGACCAGTTTTGGTGACCGGAATAAACCCGGTTGCGTCCCACAGACCAAATGTCAATTCGTAATCAGCACCTGATAATCTATTGTATCCCGATTCAACATACAAAACGACCATATCAAACTGAAAGGGTTCCGCCTTCATCGTCCACCAAACATCCGAGATCTCTTCGTCACTATGGTGTCCATTGCGGTGTTTGAGTATGATGCCACTTGCATGTCGTTCCCGAGCTGTGGCTAAATGATCTTCCGCCGATGCCCAATCCGAGCCAACTTCCTTCACATGGGTACACTGTATGACAGGCGTATCCAATGAAGTGCAGATGGATTCAACATGCTGCAGCCGTTGTAAATACGGGATCAGTTGAATATTCTTCCCCTTCCACACCAAACAGTCATGCACAATGAAGCATGCTGGTTTGTCATGCATGATCTTTTTTGTAACTCGCTGACAATCCATCCTGTATTGTATTTGGTCCTGCGTAGCTGGCCTGTCATTCTCCATTACCAGCAAGATTCCCTCCAATACCGTTTGCTCAGGTATCTGCTTACACACCTCTTCAATTTCTGGAAACAGGGACGTGACCATTTGATGCTCAACCGTCCATAAATAGATGGTCTCATCCTGGCGAACAAGTTGAATTGGTATACCTTCCCATTGATCCTCCATCCACCAGTCTGCCGGGTTGCCAAGAGAAGACCAAGGATTTTTCAAGGTCTGAATGAGATGGAAAGACAAGGGTTGCGCCAGATCTACTTCAAGAGTTGTTGTTCTCATCAATCGATTCATGGTCATTATCTGGGGATCCCATTTTTCGGCCAGCCGAATGGCCAAGATGTGATCGGGCACCCCAGTTACCTCTTGAAGGGCACGGATCAGATCGACGGTACTCACACGCAAGCGAAAGCCTCCGCTCAGCAGCTTGTTCAACAGGTATCGCTCATCGGCTTCCAGTTGATCCCAGGCCAGTGCAATGCACTCCTGCTGTTCCTCAAACGCTGATGCCTGCCACGAAATCATCGATCGTATCCACTCGGCAAGAGGTATTTCCTCCCGTGCGGCCGGGGGCGGCAATAGACGAGCAATGGTCTCTGCCAGATCACCAACCTGTTGTTGGCTTTCCTTGAAAAGCCACACAGGAAATCCCGTTTTTTCAATGGCCCATATGGATAACTGATTAATCGTAACCACACGTTTGGGCCGTTTCCCGGTCAAGAGTGCTATAGCCCAAATCGTATCCTGATCACTGGCTGAATTGAAATACCCGACCAATGTGCTGACTCTTCCTTCGCCTTCAGCATGTTGCTCCAGTTGCCGGATCAATTCATTGAACTGCTTCATGCCGGATGGATTTGAGCGTCCTCATCTATTGTGTCATCAGGTGAAGGCTCTCCCTGAAATCGGGTCTCGACTGCCTGAGCATCCAGCCCGATCTCCCTTAGGTAACGGGCAAATGGTGCAGTAAACCCATGGGTGACCAGCACACGCTCGGCCCCTGATTCCCGAATGGCTGTCAACAAGCCAGGCCAATCGGCATGATCACTCAATGCAAACCCCCGGTCTGCAGTCCGCCTGAAGCGGCCTTTGCGCAGGGACATCCATCCGCTCGCCAAAGCATCCGAGATGGGCCCAAGTCGTTGAAACCAATCGCTGTTCATTACGGAAGGTGGTGCAATGAGCAATCCGCCTGTGAGGTCCTCTCGTTGATGTCTTTCGTTGACCTGAGTGGTCTTGGGCAGGTGGAGTCCGGCCTGACGAAAGATCTCGTTGATGGGTTCAATGCTCTTGTGTGTAAAGAGTGGACCTTGGTTGATGTCCAACTCCGCAATCAATCGCTGGGCCTTCCCCAGAGAATAGGCGGTCATGACAGCCAACTGATCTTTTTCCTGACATTCTCGCCACCAATGGTGGATGTCCTGGATGATGATCTTTGGGTCGGACCATTGGTAAATCGGCAATCCAAAGGTCGACTCGGTGATCATGGTGTGACAAGGAACCGGTTCAAAAGGCTCACTGATCGGATCTGAATGGAGTTTATAATCACCCGTTACGACCCAAACTTCTCCCTTGTACTCCACACGAACCTGAGCAGAACCCGGGATATGACCAGCCGGATGGAGGGAAATCCGGACACCATTCATGGTGATATGTTGTCCAAAAGGCAATTCTGACATCAGGATATTTTGTCCCAATCGGTGTTTCAGTACTGGGGCTGTCAGCGGAGTACAGATATAATGACCATGTCCCGGGCGGGCGTGATCACTGTGACCGTGGGTGATGACGGCTTTGGGTACACGGCGCCAGGGATCGATATACAGATCCGCTGCAGAGCAGTAGATGCCTTTAGGGGAAAAGATCAATAAGTCATCGCGCGGAGCAGTCATGGTGCAATTCAAACAGGAGTGAATCCCGCATTCATATTTGTATTTATTATAATTAGCTAAAATTAAATGTATTCGTGGCAGTATTCGCCTCAAACGAAGGGACAATATCCATCATTTTTGTCCCAAGCGCAGGTATGATGAGAACGACATCTGGCATATTTTTCATGTTTCTGTTTGGTTTGACCGCTTGTTCGGCGCCAGATCAGGAGACAATATTGATCGGCCAGATCCATTGCTCAGGTTTGCCGGCATTACCAAAATGGGTCCAGATCCAGGTGGAAGAAGAAATCAGTCTGACCACAGCCTATGCGCTGAAAGCCTCTTCTGCACATACAAGCCTGGCATCCCCTTTCCCCGGATGTCTGGGAAGTCGCTGTTTGCTGGCCATGGGAGAAGATCAAGCTGTAGATCTGGTGTTGGGTGGTAGTGTCGAACGCGTTGTGGACCGCATCTTGATCTCCTGGCGATTAGTTCAAGTCAACCATCCGAATCAGGAATGGCTTTGGGTCAATGATTACCCCTATATCCCCGACCAGCTGGAAACAACGATTCGAAACAGTATCCGGCAATTTATTCGCGAGATCGGTTCCGACATCTGGGTGGATGTATCACAAGAGGGACATCTGATGACGACGAATTTGCTTTTGCATGGACCAAGCCAAACAGAAAACGCAGGCGTGTTGTGTTCCCATGGTGATCACTGATGACCAGGAAACGAAGGAGGCGAAAAATGTTTCGCCTCTTTTTTAGCCTTCATCCAAAGAGGCCGACTCCCTTTTCATGATCAGACATCCAGCCATTTCCTTTACAAATTCAACTTTACCATTTGACAAGTGCAGTTTTCCATTCGGTGGATGTGCCAAACATTTGTGGACTCTGAATTTCATGCTTGGCATGCCTCTTGCCGGCCCCAGCACTATGGGTCCGGGCCCTTGTTTGGCGACTGTAACAAACTCAAGCTCCTATTAACAACGTTATTCTTTGACCAAAATATTCTTCAAAGAGGGATTGGGTTATCCTCCTCCGAGGACAAGAAACCCACGGCTACATTGGATACAGATAGAGAGTAGGCTATTGGTTATTCTGTTGAACGGAAGGTGTATGACTCTGCTTCCAACGTTGTCAATTCATCAATCTAACCAAAATGCAATCACACCATTTTGCATTTTGAACATTTGAATTTGTCGTTTGGAATTTATTTGTCGTTTGGAATTTGATCTTTGGTGCTTTCATATCGAGTGCAGGTCCTTTAAGTATCCGGGACGCCCACGTTTAGAGACGAGTATTGAACATCAAAATTCCTTTCAGCTCCAGGCGAAAAATGTTTCGCCTCTTTTTTATCCCTCAACGAGGGTGCCGACTCGTTCACCCATGACAATTCGCTTGAGATTTTCGGTATCATTGATATCGAAAACCACAATCGGAATGTTGTTTTCCTGGCACAACGTGAATGCCGTCATATCCATGACTTTCAGCCCAAGTTGGATGGCTTTTGCAAAGGTGAGATGTTCGAAACGAACTGCATCCGGATCTTTGAGGGGATCTGTATTGTAGATCCCATCCACACGTGTTCCTTTCAGGATGACATCCGCATCAATTTCACTGGCTCGGAGTGCCGCTGCGCTATCCGTTGTAAAATAAGGGCTTCCGGTACCTGCCGAGAAGATGACGACACGTCCTTTTTCCAGGTGGCGAATGGCTCTTCTGCGGATATAGGGTTCCGCGATTTCCTTCATTTCGATCGCGGAGATCAAGCGACTATAAATGCCCTTCAACTCCAGCGCACTCTGCAGGGCCATACCGTTGATCACGGTGGCCAGCATACCCATATAGTCGCCTTGTACGCGCTCAATCCCGCTTTCTGTAGCTTGTAATCCGCGGAAGATATTTCCTCCACCGATCACAACCGCCACTTCTACATCAAGGACCAGGAGGTCACTGATTTGGGAAGCATACCGTTCCAACATTGACGAATCGATGCCATAGGCATTGTCACCCATCAAGGATTCTCCACTGAGCTTAAGCAGGATGCGTTTGTACCGGGTCTTCATAGGGAGGAAATTTACACATAAAAAAAGAGCGAACCACAACTGCGATTCGCTCTTTATTTCATTTAACCGAGAGTAACATGTCGGAATGCCGTGACGGTCAATTCCTTATCTACAGTTTTCAGATAATCAGCAACGGATTGTTTATTGCCTTTCACGTAGTCCTGGTTGAGCAGGGTGCTCTCCTTGTAAAACTTGTTGAGTTTGCCCATTGCGATCTTCTCGAGCATTTCCTCAGCCTTGCCTTCCTGCCGTGCAATCTCTTTTCCAATTTCAATTTCCTTTGCAATCACGGAAGCATCGATTCCATCCTGATCTACTGCAATGGGTTTCATGGCAGCAACCTGCATGGCGACATCCCGTCCGGCATCATAAATCGCATCACTTGATTTATTCAATCCAACCAGTACGCCGGCCTTGTTACCCATGTGGATATAAGGAGCAACCGTATCTGCTTCGAGACGCTCATAGGAGGCCAGTTCGATCTTCTCGCCGATCACACCAACTTGTTCGGTTACCTTTTCTCCGATGGTAATATCTTCAAAAGGAAGAGCAAGCAATGCATTCACATCAGCGGGAAAGGCATCCAGAGCGATCTGCGCAAACTTCCCGGCCAGATTGACAAAATTGTCATTCTTGGCAACGAAGTCCGTTTCGGAGCTCAGTTTGATAATCACACCTCTTTTGTGGTCATCAGAGGTGAGTGCGATAACGACGCCTTCATTGGCTTCGCGATCAGCACGCTTGAGGCTCAATTTCTGGCCTTGTTTACGCAGGATCTCGATGGCTCCTTCCAAGTCGCCTCCAGATTCTTCCAGAGCTTTCTTGCAGTCCATCATTCCGGCACCGGTCGTATCGCGTAGATTCTTTACATCTGCGGCTGTGATCATGGGTAAATCGTTTTTTATAGGTATTAATCTTCAGATTCCTCTTCTGTGGCGTTGGCCTTGTTGGCCTGACGCTCGGCAAGTCCTTCCTTAATCGCTGTCGTCAAATGACGTGTGATCACCTCGATAGAGCGTGATGCATCATCATTCGCCGGAATGGGGAAGTCAACCTGGTTCGGATCTGAATTGGTATCAACAATAGCGATGGTCTTGATTCCAAGGCGGTTCGCTTCGGCAACAGCGATATGTTCATGGTGGATATCCACAACAAACAGTGCGTGAGGAAGACGGTTCAGGTCGGTAATACCGCCCAATACCTTGTTCATCTTATCCCGCTCCCGTGACAACGTCAGACGTTCTTTCTTGGTGATGCTGGTCAAGGAGCCATCGCCGAGCATCCGCTCGATAGATTGCATTTTCTTGACAGACTTCCGGATCGTAGAGAAGTTGGTCATCATACCACCCAACCAACGATCGGTCACGAAAGGCATGTTGACACTCTCCGCCGCATTTTTGACGATCTCACGAGCTTGCTTCTTGGTGGCAACGAACATGATCTTCCGGCCAGACTTGGCCAGTTGACGAGCATAGTCAGCTGCTTTCCCCAAACAGCTTTCCGTCCGGTGCAGGTCAATAATGTGGATCCCCTTGCGCTCCATGAAAATATAGGGCTGCATCTTGGGGTTCCACTTACGCTTGAGGTGGCCAAAATGTGCGCCGGCCTCCAGCAGTTCTTTATACATCGTGTTTTCCATTGTGGTCCGCAGATTTGAGGGGGATTAACGTTTGCTGAACTGGAAGCTCTTCCGGGCCTTCGGCTTACCGTACTTCTTCCGTTCAACTTCACGAGCATCACGAGTGAGGAATTTTTTCTCCTTCAGTCCTTTACGGAAGTCCTCATTCAACTTGATGAGTACACGGGAGATCCCCATCCGTACTGCTTCAGCCTGACCTTTGAATCCGCCACCCATCACGTTAATGATGATGTCGTACTCAGCCGTCTCGAGGCCAACAGTATGAAGAGGGTCAGTCACCTTGGACTGGATATGAGGCATCGGAAAGTATTCAGCCAACGGTTTTCCGTTGATCTGAACCGAACCGGTCCCCTTGCGTAAATAAACTCGGGCAACCGAAGCTTTACGACGACCTACAGCATTAATAAAATCCATGCCTGTTAGTATTTGAGGGGTTGAGGCTGCTGGGCCTGATGCGGATGCTCAGCGCCGGCATACACAAATAGTTTCTTGAACATTGCCCGACCAAGCTTGGTCTTTGGCAACATGCCACGTACGGCATTCTCCAGGATTCGCTCTGGCTTTTTGGCCAGGAGATCTGCAGGCGTGCGTGACTTCTGTCCACCCGGATACAGAGAATAGGACAGATACGTCTTCTGAAGCATCTTTTTCCCTGTAAAGCGGACTTTGTCCGCGTTGATTACAATAACGTAATCGCCGGTGTCGACATGGGGCGTAAAGTCGGGGCGATGTTTGCCTCGTAGTACAGCGGCGATCTGCGTACTCAAACGGCCAACGACCACTTGATTTGCATCGACGATGAACCAACGACGCTCAACCTGCTCCTTTTTAGCCGATTCGGTGCGATAACTGAGGGTATTCACGATCGTAAAATTTTATACGTCTAATTATGCTTTATCCAAAGCGCGTGCAAAGGTAGAATCATTCCACGTCAAAGACAAGCTTTTCTGAAAAAAAAATACACTCCACCCCTTGTAACCCACTGAAAAACAGGTCAAATTTCGCACAAATTCCAACTTACCTGCGAATCCATACCGGCGCTATTGAGTTCATCCAGCTCCCTTTACCCGATTCATCTAGTCCATATTGAACTGGGAAACCTGTACCTTTCCCGAACAATCATCCGCCATTTTTACCATGTCTCTACTTTCCGACCTCAAACGACTCCTCTTTGGTGCCAAAGCCGTGACCCGCTCTGCCGCTGAAAAAACGGAAGACACCTTCCGCGAATCCATTCGTGAAACCAAGGAAGATCTGGATGCCTGGATGGATCGCATCCGCAAAGAATCCGGTGTCGAACCGCCAGAAGGGCAAAACGTCACTCCGCCCAAAACCGACACGAGCGCCGAAACACCCCCGGATAAATCCGCCCACACCCTGCGTGAAACAGGGGAGGACATCATGCACATGGCGGGAGATTTTGCGGAAAAGACCGGCAACAAGATCCTTGAACGAGGCAAACGCATGGAAGAAGGCATTGAGGAAATCGGTGAAAAAGTCCTATCGGCCGGAGAACAAGTCGCCGAAAAAGCTGGGCAACTGGCCGAAAAGGTGGGCGGTGAGATCATGGAAAAAGGTGGTGCCTTCCTGGATAAAGCCAAAGAAATGCTGAAGGACACAAGTGACAAGGCCGGTAAAAAGGCAGAAGAACTGTACGACAAAGCACAAGCAGAAGCCGCAAAACACGACCTGGAAGAGGCTGCCAAAAAGGCGGAAGAGCTGGCTAGGACAGCCCGTTTTAAAAGCGAATCTCCACAAGGGAAATCCCATTTGGAAGCCCTGGATGATTCCCTTCTGGAGGGCAAAGGCAAAGGTGGCTTTTTCGAAAAAGCAGATGAGTTTGCCAAAGGCAACTACCACCATGGCGAAATGACCATCGAACCGGGAGAGCCAACCGAAAAACCGAAAGGAACCGGTCCAACCTACGGCTTTGAAGACCGTGATGGAGATGGTGACGATATCATCGACGATGCCGAGGTGATCGACGACAAACCGGCGTAATGTCCATTCCGGAAATCCGGGGTTTGGTCCTCTCCGGTGGGTTTAGTACCCGCATGGGGCAAGACAAAGGATCCTTACATTGGAATGGAGTACCCCTTTTGCAGCATCAGGTTGAACTCATTCGATCCGTTACTGATTCGGTTTTCATTTCTTGCAGGGAGGTGCAGGCAGCAGCCTATTCACCATATGGTGAGTTGATCATCGATCAGCTACCCCCACATGGGCCGATTAGTGGATTGCTTTCCAGCATGCGACTTTATCCACAATCATCATGGTTAGTCCTTGCTGTGGATCTACCCTTTATGACGAAATCTCATTTGCAGCAACTCCTGACTCACCGGCAGCCTGACAAAATGGCTACCGTATTCATAGACCCAGAATCAGGTATCCTTCAGCCGCTTGCTGCACTATGGGAGCCACTCGCTTTTGACCTTATCCAAAATGCCTGGGATAACAACCAGTTTAGTCTTCGACGCATCCTTGATTCTAACCCTGTTTTTATTGTCGAACCGGTCAATGGTGATGCGTTGAAAAATATCAATCAACCTGAAGATATTGACTTGTTCAGTTAGGAGTCGAAGTGTGGAGTAGTCAAGGAGGTTGTTTATTGGTTACTTCCGTCGGAAGTCAAGTATGAGTTTATTCGAAACATACTTGATTGAAAATGTGCATTTTACACCCTCTTTTTCTGATTGCTAAAGCGACATTCAAAGGCCTTTTACAGATCAAACTCCCTACCAAACATCCTGAAAAAGAAGATGATTCAACATTTGGAATGAACCTTGAATTTGTTTGAAGGGGAAGACTGGACACGATTAATTGTTTCCATTTGTCTCAAGATCATACCTACCTCTTGTTCCAACTACGCATTCTGGTATAACTTTGCACCCCAATAACCAAACACGACATGAAACAATTCACATACTTTGCTCTCTTCTTCTTGTTCATCTTATTGATGGCTTGCCAAAATTCCGAAAGCGGTGTCGTCCAGCGCAACATCAATGAAGATCGGATTCCCAAAGATGTCGAAGTAGCAGATGCGTTTCCGTCAATAACTGCCGAAAAGGCACAATCCTTGATTGACAAAAACAAGAACCTGGTTATCCTGGATGTACGCACGCCAGGTGAATTTCATGCCGGGCATATCGAAGGTGCTCAACTCCTCGATGTCACCCAGGACAGCACCTTTCTGGCCGGTATTTCAACAATGGACAAAACCAAAATGTACCTCGTGTATTGCCGATCCGGACAGCGCAGTCGCAAAGCTTGCAGCCTGATGCAGGATCATGGCATTCAGGATGTCTACAACCTGGATGAAGGATATCTGGGATGGCCGCAACCGGAATAGGGCGCTTTTCGCCCGTCGCTTTTCGCCGCTACGGTTTCTGTAAAATTGTAAATCTGTGACGCTGATAAGCAGGCAGTAAGCTGTGTTATTTCGTTATTGAGTTACTGCCTATCGGCAGTCAAGATTGGGTTATTTCGATGAGAAGGACGGTGTTTGCTATACGGCGTTCGGCACCATTTATTTGGCATCCTGTTCATCATGAAATCTTGAAAATCATGATTCAGACAAAAAGCCGGCTTCAAGTGTTATTTCGTTATTGGGTTATTTCGATGAGAAGTACGGCGTCAAATATTCAGTGTTCGGTCCTCGGTCCTCACATCCTCCCCCCCCGAGTACTCGGGGGCATGTCTAGATTGCCTGTTTTATCTCTAAAGTAGACTGCCGGCCCACCCCCTCATTGGATCATTTGTCTCCGATATCAGCATTTTCGTGGGAGGGGGACATGAGGCGTTATTTCGTTATTGGGTTATTGGCTAATTTCGAATTCAACTTGGGATCCAGATTGATACTTGAGAATTGGATTTCAAAAAGGCCCCTGCCTACCGGCGGGCAGGCATTACCTTTTGCCTATTACCCCTGCCACGGCAGGCATGCTTAACCTTTTCAATCAGGATAAGGTTCTTAAATATTACCCTACTCAAGCGAACGGTGAACGGCGAAAGGCGAACAGCCCCCACGAGTGCTCGGGGTCGGGGCGAGAAAGAACAACTCTGTGAAACTCCGTGCCCTCTGTGGTAAATTGAGATTTCGAGAGCTTACTCTTATCGACCCTCATACCCTAGCTCCATCATTGTAAAAACGAGGTTTCAGCCATTCGCCTTATAACGAACTTGACACCTACTGATCACCAGATCATCACCCGCAAGTTGATTTCTTGCCCACCTTCAGATTGAAGATTCAAAATGTACATCCCGGCCTGACAATCAATGCAAACAATCGTTTGTACTCCTGCCTGGGCTGTTCCGTTACAGGCCGGCCGACCAGTCATATCCAATAGCTGCCATGTCCAGCTGCCTTCAAGTTGAGTCGGAAGGACTAGCTCGAAACGACCATTGGAAGGATTCGGGCGGATCTGGATCAATTTGCTCAACGAGCCCTGATCATCAACGGCTGTATTCATGACATGGACCTCCACTTCTGTGATACATCCATGGGCATCGATCACCCGGAATGTATACAGTCCTTCAGGTAATCCGCCAAACTCTGGATCATCCTGGACAGAACCGATGCCGATCTGATACAAATAGGGCTTGGTGCCTCCGGTAGAGGTCAATTGGACCACACTGTCCTGGACCTGTTGTGCATCAAGTTCCAGGCTATCCGGTTGGAGGATATTGATGATGCCGAGTTCAACTATGTTCGAAAAGTAATCCTCGACTTCAGCTGTATAGTCTCCAGCAGGTAAACCGGGAAAAACGGGATCCGGCTGAAATGAACTTCCGTTCAGACTGTAAAGATAGGGTGGCTGGCCACCGATACCTTGCAACTGAATACTCGCTGTAGAATCGCCATAACACAAGATTTCCTCCAACACCTGGACCTCCAATGCCAATGGGAGGAACATGACTTTGACTGTTGTCTGACATCCCAGACTATCCGTGATATCAACGGCATAGGTTCCGGCATCCTGCACCATGAACATTCCTGTGGAATCAATGATCCCGTTCAATTCATAGATGTATGGAGGATGCCCTCCTTCAGCAAGAATCTGGATGGTATTTCCGTCTATTTCAGAACTGACATTCCAGGCGGTAGGACCTTCAATTGTGGCATTTAACGCTAAGGTTTCCAAACCATTTGCATCCCGCACGACAACTTCGTATTCTCCAATTGGAAGACCTGTCAACAGGCTGTCTGTTTGCCATAACCCATCCGGAAGCAGACGATATTCAGCGGGGAGTTTTCCTCCTGCAAAATGGACAAGCACAGACCCTGTGCTATCGTCAGGGCAAATGACATTTTCGATGCTCCCGAGTTCAACCGTCAGGTTGGTTAAAACAGAGACAGGAACGATGATTCCGGGTAACCATCCATCATCAGACGGACGCAGCGCATCCACCTTGAAACTATCCTGAAGGAATCCGCTTCCATCATGCACATACACAACCTCATCCTGGTCAATGGCACTTTGTGAGAATTGGTCCCCAACATTCACCTTCATTCCTTGATAATGTAATTCGCCATGTCGAGGTGCAACTCGAAGGGTCAGCAGAATTGGTGTGGAATCAGTTTCTACAGCGGTAACGTTGAGGTTTACCGAGCCGAGTGTAGCACTGTCACAATAAGGCACAGTCAGCTCTTCCAGGCTGGCCAGCAAGAGTGCGGGGGGTAGTGGAATCTGTTGACACAATTCGAGCTGCCACAGGTTCATTGTGCCACCATTTGGGTTGGAACCATCCACGATACGCAATGTCCAGGTTCCATTGACCTGTTTTCCATTGAATACGGACAAAATGCCGTTCTCCGGGGTAACTGTGCCCGATACTGCTGGATTGCCTGAACAGAAAAAGGGGACACCGTTATCATCAAAAGTCGCCAGTATATTTTGTCCGTTATTGCACACTTTGGAGACCAGAGTCAAACCTGTTCCATCTGGATGGATGAGGCGCAAAGTGACATCATCGAGGTAGGTATGCGTGAGGTCAACCAGGACATTGACATCGGTAACAATTCCGGCATCCGGTACACTGACGGTTGAGTTGAAATTGAAGGTCTGCGAAGTGGGGATCACCACAGGAAGCATCTCCGGAGTATATTTTGTGCAACCTGAGAACCGGGTCCTGAAGGTATAAATTTCTGAAACCGGCCCATCACCGCAAGCATTTCGCGCAGTCACCTGCCAATAATAGATTTGCCCTTCATCCAGATGCAGGTCGAGCTCTGTATTTCTGGTCAAACTGTCGATCAGATTGGTGGCTCCGAATGCCGGTGACAATGAAACCTCCACCCTGTATTCTGCAGCTTGGTTTATGGCCTCCCAACTGAGAGTGGATGTGAGAGACAAACTGTCTAGGTTATCCAGAGGAAAAAATAGGATAGGTGCTTCCACAAGTAGTTCGACCAGATCCATCTCGAAAGTGATCGTCCGAGAAATGGTACCATTCGTGGCTGTCAGATCAAAAGGATAGCTTCCAGCTTGCAAAGACGTGACATCCCAAATCCGAAAGTCGATCGTATCCATCGAAGTAAGAACAACGAAATCCGGAAGATCAGTAGAGAAGGTTAGAGAGCTAGACATTACGAGGAAGGCAGTATCTGCAAATCCACCCAAAGGCTGTAACCTCAGAGAAAAGGACATCGTATCCGGGCTGTCAATGCAAAGTGATGTATAGTCGGGCATACCCTGGACATAGAATGTGGGCTGGTTTGGCTCCTTAATTGAAAAATTTGCATTGGAAATGTCAAAGAAAATGTTGCCGACACTCTTGATCTTGATCCGGCATTTATTACTCAATGCCATGGGAATAACAATCGTATGTTCGCCATCATTGGCGACATGATCGCCCAGGATGATTGGCCATGTATAGCCCCCATCCAGCGACAATAAAATATCCACGTTGGTACATTGAATGGGAAGTTGATCCGTATTGGCAACATCCCAGGTTATACTCAAAGTGTCACCAACCCGCCAGGTGGGAAATACAGTATTCGGATTCGTCACTCGAAAGGGACCAGCTTGATCAGTCACATTGACGACCATGCCATCCTGTGCATATAATCCGTGCCCCGGGTGATTATCTCTTGCGGTGACCCTGAAATTTAATACCCTGCTGACTTCCGGGAGGACTTCCCAGGTTGCAGTCGAATTGTTGAGGATGAAGGGCAATGAAGGAATGATTCGGACAGGTGTGGTATCTGGAAGTACAGATTTAAAGGTTGGGCCATCCGGGTTGTTCGCACTGGGCGGCATATCAGCAATATCATTGTCAAATTGCTCCCAAGTATAGGTGAGAATATCACCATCAGGATCTGACCCTGATGCACTCAATTCAAATGGTGTACCCATTGGAATGAGATAGTTGGGACCTGCGTCGACAGTTGGCAGTTGATTGCCCGTAACTACCTTTTCCGGACAATTATTCCCTCCATCTTCCGTCGTAAACATTCTTGCCTGGTTCAGGCTACCACCATGAAAATAGGGATCGCTGTCATCCTGAATATTGGGCGCACAGATACCTGTGTATCCCATAATGGTATTCCCACTTCCTGGCTCCCAGGCGGTGGAATTATTCCGGTTGCCACTGCATTCATTATTGAAGGTATGATCACAACCGAACTGGTGGCCCATCTCATGAGCTACATAATCGACATCGAATACATCGCCAACTGGATTGGAAAGGCCTGTACCTGCACGTGCTTTATTGTTGTTATTGCATGGCGAATTCAATGTTGCTAATCCTCCACCAGATGTTCCAAAGACATGCCCCATATCATAGTTGGCTGACCCGATCAAATTGTCGATGGTCGTCTGGTTTTGTCCCAGGATCTGATTGAGGTTGTTATTGCTGAACGGGTCGGTCCCGGCATCGAGAAAGATAATCTTGTCATTGTCAGCAATGAGCTCCAGCCAGACGCCGAACTCGCGCTCATACAGCCCGTTGATGCGGTTTATAGTGACAACCATTGCCGCAAGGGCCTTCGCCTTTGTCCCTCCGTGAAATGCAGCGTATTCGCCTGTACACGCCAGAGCCAATCGATAAGTCCTGAGGGTTTCATCAGCAATCGATTCTTTTGCCAATTGAAATTCAGATTTGAATTCACCAGTTTCAGTCAAACATAGAAATGGCTCCTTGCCTTCTGATGGGTAGTCCGCCTTTTTATACATCAGATAAGGCCCCTTGCCTGTTGCTCTATCTACTGGATCGATATATGAAATATCTTTACCAGGAGCAGTAATCATAGCGTGAAAGCCCTTTGGACCAAGATCAAGGTGGACCCAAACAGCAGGATTCTGTGGGTCATAACCTGCATACGTTTTGATTTCCGGGTATTTCGCTTGCAGATCTGGGTGCATGACGTTGGAAGAAAAAATGCGAAACACTTGCACCGAACCATCCACAGTGGGAAGTCCGACTTCCAGGCCTGAAGCCCTGCTTTTATAACGAGCGGGCGCCTCTTCCAACATGCTGGAAAGACTCGAATAATCAAGCTCAAATGCCTGATAAGCTGATGGCAATGGTTGATCCGGTGCGGATATGGGTCCGGACAAGGGTGTCCAAACAGTTTGACTCGATGCCAGCAAAGGCAATATCAGGAGAATAAGGAGGGAGAAAAAACGCATGAGCCTTTGCCGGGTTTAAGTCAAAAAAAGAAGCTATAAAGGTAAGTGGGAAATAGATTGATTGCCAGTCCCAGGCAAGGTGACATATAGTCCGCTGTACGACAATCAATGGATGTTTGGATGGGTTGGAAAGAGTATTTCCTTCAGTTCAAATAGAAATGCCTGATTCACCCATGATGTTCAATAGCTATGGGAAATATTGGTTTAGAATGCAATCTTGTCTTCAATCCGGTCGATCGCTTCATCAATAGCATCAAATGAAAGCAGTCCGACGACCTCTTCATTAGGAGCAATCAGACAGTATCCACTGATTCCTGATATATCGTCTAACATTTGAGGATTGATACTCAGTATCAATAGAGAACGCAGGTTTTCGGATAGACCTTCCAAATCAACTTGTACATCCTGGATTGATCGTCCTTCACAACGGATGAGATGATGATTTGCTTGGGGCCAGTCTGCGATCCATTCGGCAATTGTGTTCTGGTCATCCCCTGGTTCCAAGCGCCATTCTTTAAAAACAGTTACACTTTCCGGGAGATAGTGAGCTTCGCCAAAATGACCGATCATGATACCATCTGGGCCAAGATTTTCGAGAAGATCACGATCTGCATCCTGGACACCTAATGGTAAGTATAAACCCACTTTCGGTCCTTCTACCCATTCTCGAATGGCGTGGATTTGAGGTACAGAAATCAGCGCCTGGTCGAAAAACAGCCAGCTGGCTCCACGTGCAGCAAAATAACGGGCTGCGGTCAGGTTGGTGATCTTATCAGCGAGTAGAAGCATGGGGCGAAGATAGCTCGGTTGTCGGTTTTCAGTTGTCAGTTTGACATCTGATCCTGAAGGTGTTCTTTGGTCATTGGTTTCTTGTTCCTTGTTATTTTTAGATATTCAATTACTTCAAAAGCTTGAAGCAGATTACTGGTTTTGATCTTTTGCCTGCTAGTAGGCAGGGATTTGAAATTTGTTTGTGATTTGTGATTTGCCCTATTGTACTTCTCTATTCAGTTGTCAGTTGTCAGTTCGATAAACCTTTGACTGCTTGCCTTCTTAGGTACGGTTCAACGTTCAAGCTGTTGCCCGCAAGCTCGCGCAGCAGTTCAAAGCCCAAGGTTTTTACTTTGAACCTTGAACTGTATAAGAATGGAAACAACTGCCATTCTCGACGATCAACTTGGAACAAGAATTACAGGAACATGGAACTCCCGGAAGCCAGACACTCCCTACATATACGTCTCCTCGACGTGGTCCATCTTGTCTGGATAATCGGTTGTGTAATGGAGGCCACGACTTTCCTTCCGCATTGCAGCTGACCGGGTAACGAGGTAAGCGATAGTGATGAGATTGCGCAATTCGCACAGCTGGGGAGAGATCGTCGTCTGATTGTAGAGATCTTCCGTCTCCTTGTACAGGAGGTATAGTCGGTCCATAGCGCGTTTGAGACGGACATTGGATCGAACAATACCGACATAACTGCTCATGATCTCCTTGAGCTCTTTGCTGCTTTGGGTGATAAGAACCATTTCTTTAGGATCCGTAGTGCCATCTGCGCTCCAATCAGGGACCTCCTCCCGCAGGTCATACGTATCAATCAGAGGAAGTAGATCTTCTGCGATCCGGTGAGCAAACACCATTGCTTCCAGAAGGGAATTACTTGCCAGGCGATTGGCACCATGCAATCCAGTTGAAGTGACTTCACCACAGGCATAGAGTCGATCAATACTGGCACGTCCCTGAAGATCGGTCATTACACCTCCACACATATAGTGGCAGGCAGGTACAACGGGAATAAGGTCTTTCATGGGATCAATTCCCAAACTCATACACTTGTCATAGATGGTTGGGAAATGCTCCTGAAACCCTGTTTTTTCAATGTGACGGCAGTCGAGGTAGACAAATTCATCCCCTCTAATTTTCATCTCGTTATCGATGGCCCGAGCGACAATGTCCCGAGGTGCAAGCGACAGGCGTTCATCATAACGGTACATGAATTTTTGCCCGTCCTTGGTTCGCAACACTGCACCATATCCACGTACCGCCTCGGAGATCAGGAAGGAGGGATTTTCTCCTGCTGGATTATAGAGACTTGTCGGGTGAAACTGGACGAACTCCATATCTCGAATACGACCTTTCGCACGATAGACCATTGCAATACCATCTCCGGTAGCGATCACAGGATTCGTAGTCTGGCGATATACCTGACCGGCTCCACCGGCAGCCAATACAGTTGACCGGGCAAGCAGTGTCTCAATTGTCCCCGTCCGTTTATCCAGGGCATAAGCACCAAAGCAGGTGATACCTGGTGTCACCCGGGTAACATTGTATCCAAGATGATGTTGCGTGATCAGATCGATGGCAAAAAAGTGTTCCATGATCCGAATATTCGAATGGCGACTCACTTCCTCCAATAAGGCGCGCTGAATTTCCCACCCAGTGAGATCTTTGTAATGCAGGATCCGGTTTTCCGTATGGCCACCCTCCCTGCCCAGATCATAATCTTTGCCTTCATGATGGTCAAATCGTGTACCCCAGTCGATTATTTCCCTGACTCTATCGGGTCCTTCATTGACCACAGCATGGACTGCTTCCAGGTTGCAGAGACCATCTCCGGCATCAAGTGTATCGGCAATATGCTTTTCAAAAGAATCTTTTTCAAGGTTCCAAACAGCAGCTACTCCGCCTTGTGCATAACGGGTATTGCTTTCATCATCAACGGTTTTGGAAAGGACTGTGATCGATAGATCCGGCCGTTTACGTGCGATTTTGGCTGCTAACGTCAATCCGGCTACTCCGGAACCGATCACCAACAGGTCTGATTTGATCAAGGCGGGGTACTTTTGACGAAGGTAGAAAACCCTGAACAACCTATGCGGATCGCCATCAATACACGAATGTTACTCCCGAACAAATTGGAAGGTATCGGGTGGTATACATATGAGATCGTGCGGCGTATGGTGGAAGATCATCCGGAACATACGTTCATCTTCTTTTTTGACCGGCAATTTGATCCCGCATTTGTCTTTACCAGCAATGTTCAACCAGTGGTCCTTTCACCACCGGCCCGGCACCCCATCCTGTTTATGCTCTGGTTTGACTGGGCACTGCCTCGTGCGTTGAAAAAACACAATGTGGACGTCTTCTTCTCGCCGGATGGATTTCTCAGTCTGCGGACCAAAGTCCCCACATTATTGACAATCCATGATCTGGCATACAAGCATTTTCCGGATCAGGTCAAGGGGATGATCAGCTGGTACTATCGGTATTTTATGCCGCGATTTATGCACAGAGCAGATCATATCGTCACAGTGAGTGAAGCAACTCGAGCTGATGTGATCGAGAGCGGAATTGACGGTTCAAGAGTGTCAGTCAGTTATAATGGCGCTAACCCGAGGTTTCAGCCACAATCACAGGCTGATGGTCAAGCAATCCGTGATCAGTTTACGAAGGGTGAACCCTATTTTCTCTATGTAGGAGCAATCCATCCACGGAAAAATGTCACCCGACTTGTACGGGCCTTCAGTCGGTTCAAAGAAAATTCTGGTGCCCCTCACCGGTTGATATTGTTAGGTCGAATGGCCTGGATGTCGGCTGATACCCGCGCTGCGATTGATGAATCAATTTATAAGGATCATATCATAGAGGTCGGTTATCAAGGTGATAACCTCCCGACGTTTTACTCCGGTTCCGTTGCATTGGTCTATGTGTCCTTGTTCGAGGGATTTGGTATTCCAATTGTTGAGGCCATGGGTTGTGAAACGGCTGTGATCACCTCCAACCGGTCATCAATGGCTGAAGTTGCCGGAGATGCTGCATTGCTTGTCAATCCAGAGTCAGAAGAAGAAATCGCAAATGCAATGAATCAGTTATCGAATGATCCGGAATTGCGAGATCAGTTGATTCAAAAGGGGAGACTGTGTCGCAAACGATTTGACTGGTCGCGTTCATCGAGGGAGGTGTGGACTTTGTTGGAAGGGGTGCTGAAGCGTTGACAGTCAGGAAGTCTATCTCCTCGACAACAGAAACAAGAATCTACAAAGAAATAGTTTGGAGGGTCTTCCCGGAATCAACTCGTTAAAAACATGATGATATATTTATTGCCATCGATGAGGATTGCCCAGGGAGACCATCCCTGTCCGTATTTCTGTGTAATTCCCTGTTTCATATTCTGTAATCCGTCGTAAACCTCCACCTTCCATGTTGATAATGAATTCAGAGGTATCTTGATGAACAACAGGTTAAGGTTGCCGCGGTTCAGCGTCATTCCGAATGGAACATACCCCTGGGTATTATAATTATTTATGGTGCTCAACAACCCCTGGTTAGAATACTCAGCATTCTGAATTGTCCATGCTGTCGCTGCATTAGGAAATTTAAGAAACATGACATAATAGATCCCGTCATAAAAAGCGATCTCTTTAGGCGTAAATCCCTTCTGGTCCATGGTTTTGATCCCTCTCTCAATCTCTGGATCCGAGTTATAGGTTTCAAGCTGCCACGCGGTTATGCCCAGGGTCTGGTCGTTGATATACAATACATATAAACTGACAACCTGGCCATTCGGATCAGGGGCAACTTCAATACCAACAGGAAGATAGCCCTGGTCTACTTTCTTGGAGATCTGACTTCTCAAGAAGTTTGTATTTCCTGATTTATAAAATTCAAGTACCCAGTCCTGCGAAAATAAAAAGGTGCAGGGAATGACAAACGCAAGTGTCAGAAGGATTTTTTTCATAAGAAGCATTTATTTCATTACAGTAAACATAATCAAGTTACAGAAGAAAAAGTGTTGACCCGAAAAAAACTAAATTGCATCCTTTTGCAGAAACGTCCTGCTGAGATTTCTTTCCTGAATGATATTCTTAAACGGGATTAGAAACAAGGATCTACTATGGGTAAGTCATCACGATATCGGTATGAAAGTCGGCGGGAAAAGTGGAATCGTACCAAGCGAAATATCAATCTGTTGTTGATCTTTGGCAGTCTTTGGGGCCTTCTGTGGCTATTCATGAAACGTCATGATATTTTGGGATGGTTGAAGACCTTTACCTATTAAAAAAGGTCAGATAACTCTTTGGAGGTACTTCTTTTCTGACCATCCCCAACTCAGAATAAAGGCAAGGGTAATCCCCAAATAAACGATCAACCGAGTGATATTGGGTAAATCAGAAAGTGTGGTTCTTGCGATCCCGGTGACCACCAGAGCAGAGAGAACAAACATCGCCATCCGACCCATTGGATAGGGCACAGGGTAGTGTTTTTGACCCCAGGAATAGCTCACTATTACCATGATAGCATAGCAGACCAGAGTAGTCCATGCAGAGGCGACATAGCCATATTCTGGGATAAAGAGGGCGTTGCCGAGTATGGTGATCACTGCTCCACCAACTGCAATCCAGGCTCCGAAACGGGTTTTGTCAGTGAGTTTATACCAGACAGAAAAATTGTAATAAAGGCCCAACAAGATGTTGGCTGTCAGCAAGATAGGTAAGACTTTCAAGCCCTCATGAAAGCTGCTGCCTTCCCGACCGATGAAGAACTTCAGCCAATCCTGGAAGAGGAGAATAACAAGTAATCCGATGCTGGCTACCAAGGTGAATATGCGGGAAACACGGGCATAGGTTTGTTGTGCATTTGCAGAAGCCGATTCCCGAAAAAAGAATGGTTCGGCAGCATAACGAAAGGCTTGGGTAAAGAGAGAGATCACCATGGCCAGTCGATAATTCGCCGCGTAAATACCGATCTGGGCACGCACTTCCTCATCCGTTCCGGGGAGCAGGAAGCGCAAGAGCTGACGATCCAGCATTTCGTTAATGACACCAGCAAAAGCCACCAGAATGAGTGGCGCTGCATACCGGAACATCGGACCGAACAACGCCTTGCTTCCCGCATCAAACAGGTATCGCAGATCTCTTGACACGAGGATAAAGGTGACGACAGAGCCGATCAGATTGGCCCACAAAACCAGAATCAAGCGACTTTCAGGGTAGAGCCAGGGGGCCGCTGTTTCATCCAGCCAAGTGGGGAGGATAAGGAGGAACAGCACATTTGCGAGGACGTTGACGACGATGCCGGTGATCCGAATACCTGCGAAGCGAAGAGGTCGTTGTTCAAGACGCAATCGAGCGAGTGGAAACTCAGTGAATGCATCCAGAGCAAGGATCACAGCGATGAGTCGGAAGTCCTCAATATAATTGGGGTATCCAGTCCATTCTGCTGACCATGGAGCGAGAAAGATCAGGCCGACGGTCAGGAACAAAATGTACAATGTAACTGGGCGCAGGATAGCGGTGAACGCAGCTGGCCGATGGGCGGGATCCTGCCCGAATCGAAAGAACGCTGTATCCAGTTGCAAGGTATAGAGGACCTTAAGAAAGCCCATCAGTGCATAGAAATAGGCGATGTCGCCAAACTCAGCATCGACCAGAATCCAAGTATACAGTGGAACAAGCAGAAAATTGGCAAACCGGCCAAGGATGCTGGACAGACCGTAGATCAGCGTTTCGCTAGCAAGCTTTCGGATGGACATACATGAGTTTGCTGAGTACCAAGATAGAAGTAAAATTACTTGGTGAGCGCAAGAATGCAGGTGTTGGTGAGCATCAAGTCAAGGTGGAAGATGGAAAGCGGAAATCTTTAAAGTGGTTTTATTTACCACCTAGCCACTCAGGTTATTGTCGTTGCAATAGTTGGTATTTTACAAGAGACAGAATCAATCTGAGTTTAGAACAAGTTAGTCCACTAAGAAACTCGCCATTTGGAGCCTCTTAGTACCCATACGATTCTGACTGGATCCGGACCTCCCCCCGAGGACTCGGGGTCGGGGCGTCAGGAGATTACTTTCTACTTCTGAAGGACTTGTATCCTCTAGAAGACTTTGGATTTCACTGCTTAAGTAAACTTAGTGACTTAGAGGTTATCAAAGCCGAATCTCGTCTTCATTTTCGTCAAAGAAGACATACTTTGTAATCGGGAAGTCACTGTTGCCATAGACCGGAATCCATTTGTAGTAGCGACCGTACCATGTCCGTTGCATTTTGCGGAAATGCTGCTTCAGGAATGCCTCGATGAATGGGTGTACATGGAGGGAGACCTTGGCGCGGGCGCGGTTTTGCATGATAAAATCCAAATCGCGTTCGATGTCTTCGGTAATCAATACTGTGGCGTTCACGTTGCCGGTGCCACTGCATGTGGGGCAGACTTCGGAGGTATCTACTTTCAGCTCTGGCCGTACGCGCTGACGAGTGATCTGCATCAGTCCAAATTTGCTTAGAGGCAGAATCGTATGTTGGGCGCGGTCGCTTTTCATAAAGCCTTGCATTTCCTGGTATAGCTCCTTGCGGTGATCGGCATTGCGCATATCAATAAAGTCGATAATGATAATGCCTCCTATATCACGCAGTCTCATTTGGCGGGCGATCTCCTTGGCCGCTTCCATATTTACGCTGAGTACGATGTTTTCCTGACTGGCAGTTCCACCGACTTTTGGGCCGGAGTTGACATCCACTACATGCATAGCTTCCGTGTGCTCAATGACGAGGTAGGCGCCACTGGCAAGGGTATAGGTTTTACCAAAGGAAGATTTGATCTGTCGGCTGACTCCAAACTGTTCAAAGACAGAACGGCTGCCTTTATAGTGGGTCAGAATCTTTACCTGTTCTGGAGCGATCGATTCCAGGTATGTTTTGATGTGCAGGTACATCTCCCGGTCGTTCGTGGCAATCCTGTTGAAGGAATCGTTGAGCAGATCCCGGAGGATGGAGGAGGTCTTGTCGAGCTCGCTGAGAAGTTTGGTTGGTGCTTTGGCCTTATGGAGGTTTTTGTGGATTTCCTTCCACTTGTTTAGGAGGCCGGTCATTTCCTCGTGGAGGTCGGCTACTTTCTTGCCTTCTGCAGCAGTTCGGATGATCACACCGAAGTTTTTGGGGCGAATGCTTTCCACCAATGTGGCCAGGCGTCTCTTTTCTTCTTGTGTGCTCACTTTTTTGGAGACAGCTACCCCATCTGAAAAGGGGGTAAGGACCATATAACGACCCGGAATGGTAATTTCACAACTGAGTCGCGGTCCTTTTGTCGAGATGGGTTCTTTCAGAATCTGGACGAGGAGTTCGTCCTTTTTTCCAAGAACCTGATCGACCTTTCCTGTTTTGACGATTTCAGGTTCTAACTCAAATTTGTCAAGTGAGGGTGAATTGTGGGCACCGGTGATGGACTGTTGAGTGAATTTGCGCAGGCTGCGCAATTTTGGACCAAGATCCGTATAATGAAGAAAGGCCTCTTTTGGATGGCCAATATCAACAAAGGCTGCATTCAGACCAGGTATGAGCTTGCGAATCTTCCCGAGGAAAATATCGCCTACCGTAAAATTATCGTTGGTCTTCTGGTAGTGGAGCTCCATGAGCCGGCCTTCTTCCAGTATCGCAATTTCCACGACGGTTGGCGTGGAATGGATAACCAGTTCTTTTTCCACCATAGAGAGGTGAATGAGATGCCCGTATTCACTCCGGAAGTACACCCGAGGAATAGGTAGGGAGGACGGATAGCACAAAGGCCGGATGCTTGGGGCACCCGGCGCTGGAAGTCCTTTTCGAGAGGATCTGGCGAAATGAGCCTACTTTAGGCTCGCCAGATCGCAACCAGTCATGCGACTGATTTCATGAACCAGCGTTTTTCTTTCATGCAGCGTGGCAAAGAGACCGGCTGAGAAGATCCGTTCCCCGTTCCTGTTCTACAGGGCGCAAAAGCGCAAACAGGCACCGGGTTATGAACTATTTGTTCTTCTTCTTGTGACGGTTCTTCCGCAAACGCTTCTTCCGCTTGTGTGTGGCAATTTTATGCCGCTTTCTTTTTTTTCCGCAAGGCATTCTTACGCGATTTTATCTATTACAAATTGTTCTTTCTCTCACACTTTTCGTGGGCTGCCTTAGCCTCTGTCATATGACCTGCTGCCTCTTCGGCTTGTGCCAGAAGGCACCAGGTATCTCTGTTTTCGGGCTGCAAAGAAGCTGCTTGTCGCAACCGTTCTACGGCCTTCTCGATTTGTCCCGTCTGAATTGCCAACCGTCCTAATTGAAAAAGGATGGTTGGTTCATCTGGATATTCTTTATTAAGATTCACCAACATCAAGATTCCTTTCATGGGGTTATCCTGTGGTGGCATCTCGGTATACAACAACGCTAAATTAAGGCGATGTTGAATTTGCCCGGGTTCTAATGAAATAGCCTTTTCAAAGGCTGAAACACCGTTTTCAAGACAATACGCCCGAATCTTTTCATCCTCACTTTGCTGCAGAGCAAGTGAAAACGTGCTGCCAGCGATATTCCAGGCTGAAGCGGTCATTTCCATTTCAGCCACCTCTGCAGCATAGTGTCCGGCAATGGCTCCATAACCCAAGTCATACCAGGTTGAAGACAGTGCTTTTAACGTCTCGGCATCAGGTGTTTCTGAATCCAAAGTCTGTTCAAGAGCGATGATCTGACCAGCCTGTGAACTGTTTAAGTCTCGACGGGCTTCAGCAATCAATGTGTTGACATCCGTTGTGGTTGCCGATGCTTCTCTGGTCTGTTCAATCTGGTCGAACGTGACCGGTTTGGTCCGAAATCCGAAATAGAGAAGAATAACAGCAAGGATTGCTACAAAAAACGCAATGAACTGCGGTCGTTGCATCAATCTTCGTTCTCTTCAGTCGGCAGTTCGGTCACATTTCCTTTGACCTGTTCTACAAACACTTTGGCCGGCTTGAAAGACGGAATGAAATGTTCCGGTATTTCAATGGCCATATTTTTCTTGATGTGACGGCCGATCTTTTTCGCCCGTTTTTTAATCACAAAGGAGCCAAAGCCCCGGATATATACATTCTCTCCATCAGATAGAGAGCTTTTGACTTCCTTGAAGAAGGTTTCCAATGTCACCAGGACATCAACCTTAGGGACGCCTGTTTTTTCCGCGATGGCATTGACCAAATCAGCCTTTCTCATTAGGGTGCTGGTTTAGAATCAGTTATGAATGATTTTCTCCTTACGGAAAAAGCGGTTGCAAAGATCGCCTTTTTTTTGGTTTCAGGAAAGAGGTATTGAAAAAAAATTCTGCTGAACAGCTGGATTTCAAGCAGATGTGAATGGTTATCTTTGCTTTTTAATCAATACCACTGCATGTTGCACTCCATGACCGCCTATGGGCGGGCCTCCGTTCTCTCTGGCCAGATCAAGGCTGAAGTGGAACTGCGTTCTGTCAATTCCAAATTCCTCGATCTTCGCATCAAAATGCCTCTCCTTTTCAAAGATAAGGAAATGGAAATTCGCCAGATGGTCAGTTCTTATGTCGAACGAGGAAAAGTTGAACTGAACATTACCATTACTGGATCCGAGCATGCTGTCGAAGCACCATCTATCGATCCAGTCCTATTTCGAAAATATGTCCGGGAGATTCAAGCCCTGGCCTCAGAATGTGGTATCCCAACAGGGGATATCATTACCCAGGTACTCCGCATTCCTCAAGTGCTCACCCCCAGTGAAAGTGTTTCCTCTGAAATGGAATGGCAATTGACTCATCAGGGATTACTCGAGGCTTTCCAGGCATTTATCCATTTTCGAAAAACAGAAGGTGCAGCACTGGCTTCAGATCTTGTCCTTCGCATCGAATCCATCCAGGCACTTGTCGAACAATTGACACCGTTAGAACATGAGCGCATCCAAAAGACGCGTTCCCGGATTCGTCAAAATTTGGCAGAGTTTCTTGAAAACGAACAAGTCGACCACAATCGCTACGAACAGGAGATGTTGTTCTATCTGGAAAAAATGGATATCAATGAAGAGAAGGTGAGATTGGCACAACACTGCATCTATTTTCTCCAGGAAATCGAAACAGATGACCGGGAAAAGGGAAGAAAACTCAATTTTATCAGTCAGGAGATTGGTCGGGAGATCAATACCCTGGGTGCCAAAGCATATGATTCCGGGATCCAACAAATCGTGATCTTGATGAAAAATGAGCTTGAAAAGATCAAGGAACAACTGGCCAATATCCTATGACCAATTCGGGTAAATTAGTGGTCATTACAGCTCCATCAGGAGCCGGGAAAACCACCATTGTGAAACATCTATTGCAAACGATTCCCGAATTGAGGTTTTCTATATCGGCTACAAACCGCGCCAGAAGACCGATGGAGATCAATGGACGGGACTATTACTTTTTAACGACTGAACAATTTAGAAGAATGGTCAGTCAAGGGGCATTCCTGGAATGGGAAGAGGTCTATACCGATCAATACTATGGCACCTTGCGCAGTGAAGTGGACCGTATCCTCTCTGAAAGGAAGGCTGTCATATTTGATATTGATGTCCAGGGTGCACTCAACTTGAAAAAGGAATATGGAGATCAGGCATTGTCTATTTTTATTCAACCACCCTCTCTGGACACCTTGATTGAACGATTAAAAAACAGAAAAACTGAAGATGCCAAAAGCTTGCAAAAACGAATTGATCGGGCAACCAAGGAATTGACATACAAGGATAATTTTGACAAAACCGTCATGAATGACGATCTGAAATTGGCATTGTCTGAGGTCATGAAGATCGTTTGTTCGTTTTTGGGCGTACCTGTTAGGACACATTGATCAAAACAGCTTAATCATGGCCCCGAAGTCAAAAAAACACAGACGATCCAAGAAGTCAGGACTGCCCCCCGGGGCTATAGTATACATTGGAGATCTGGAGGGTGATGTCCAGGCTATTCAGCGGATAACAGAATCTCCCGATGGGGTAGAATCTACCATTGTTAGCGATGTTCAACATCTGCAAGACTGGGCTTCATGGTCCGGATTGAACTGGATCAATGTTGACGGTATCCATGATACAGAGTTGATTGAGGAGTTTGGACGAGCATTTCAGATCCATTCTCTGATCCTGGAGGATATTGTCAACTCCGAACAACGTCCTAAAGTAGAAGAATATGTGGATCAGGTCTTTCTCACAATGCGGATGCTGGATCACCGTTCAACAGAAGAATCAGATACAGGGGAACAAATCAGCTTTATTCTGGGACCCACATATTTATTGACATTTCAGGAACGTCCCGGCGATATTTTCGATCCTATTCGGGAGCGAATGAAAAATCCGGAATCCCGATTGCGGACCAAAGGAAATGACTATCTGCTCTATGCCCTGATCGACCTGATCGTTGACAACTATTTTTTCATCTTGGAGAATATCGGCGATGAACTCGAATCCATCGAAGAAGAGTTCTTTCGGGATCAGGATAGTTTGTCCCTTCAGCACCTCCAACAACGAAAACGACAACTCCAACAATTTCGTCGGGTAGTCAATCCTTTGCGAGATGCCATCAGTACCCTTTATCGTGATGAAAACCCATTGATCTCGGATTCAACGCGCCGGTATCTGAGTGATGTCCATGATCATCTGATCCAGGTCCAGGAAATCCTCGATACGCATCGGGAATTCTGTGTAGAACTTCGTGAAACACATCTGGCCTTGTTGGGTAACCGGACCAATGAAGTGATGAAAGTGTTGACCATCATCGCCACCATTTTCATTCCATTGACCTTCATCGTCGGAGTCTACGGAATGAACTTTGACCATATGCCGGAGTTGCACAGCCGATGGGGCTATCCCATTGTATGGTTTGTCATGGTTTTATGTGCACTGGGTTTGATCAGGTATTTCCGCAAGAAAAACTGGCTTTAATGGCTGGAATGACTGGAATCGTATTTCAGCCTGGAATGCTCTAACCGATATTAAAATCAATTTTTTTCACTCAGGAGTTGCTTATTAGCTGTTGGAATCTGATTTTTATCCAACGAAAAGGATATGCAATCGATAATTACTCAAGGCATTCGGGTCAGTGTGGAGACCTTTTATCAGGAGAAACACTCCAGTCCTGAGGAGGATCGGTTTGTTTATGCATACCGCATTCATATTCGAAATGAGAGTATGGATACAGTTCAGCTATTACGTCGTCATTGGTATATCAGGGATTCAAACAATATTCTCCGCGAAGTCGAAGGTGATGGTGTTATCGGCCAACAACCGATCATCGAACCTGGCGAGCATCACGAATATGTTTCCTGGACCAATCTATTAACCGACATCGGAAAGATGTATGGCATATTCACGATGCGAAAGGAAGACGATGAGAGCCGCATCGATGTGCAGATTCCCGAATTTACAATGGTTGCCCCTTATCGGTTGAATTAACCGGAAAGCACTCCGTCGTTATCAGCTTCTTTCCAATAGTCGACTGGACACACGCAGGAAGTCCATCTCAGTAATAATACCAACCAGCTCGTTATCCTGAACAACGGGTAAACAACCGATCTCATTTTCGCGCATAAGATTCATCGCTTCGATTAGCGTTGTTTTTTGAGTGGCTGTCAGCGGTGACTTGATCATAATCTCCCTGATCATGGTCGGCGGAGGGCCTTCAAGAGAGTAATCCTTGGAATAATGACGAAGGAGCAACCGAGACGTAATCAATCCAACCAGGTTTCCCTTTTCATCTTCAACAGGCATATATCGGATCTTCCTCCAATCCATCATTTCAGTAACCATTGGTATCAAATCGTCACCTTGCGCTGTGAACAAATCTGTCGTCATAAACTCTTCGACCTTCAAGGTGCCCGGTTTGTAATGCCCTAATTGATTTGGATCGGGTAATTCCCAGGCATGCCCGGGTAGATCAGTTTCCTGGTTTTGCATGATACTGGCAGTTAATGTGCTCAGGGCTTCATCCTGGGTCACTTCATTTTTCAATTTTGTATATGCTCGCAACATCCATCGCGCTCCATTCATATGGAGTTTGGTTCGTTCTTCGATAATGCCTAGATAATGGTCAATATCCGCTTTATCGACACCAGCATTGGTCAGTCCTTCCCTTGCCATTGGAAGCAATTCATTCAATAGGAGCTCAATCGTACTGACCTTTTTATCGTCAAACCAATTGAGTTGAGTATCGATTCCGAACCGCGCCACTTTGCCGAAATTATCGCGTACATCCTCCCAACTGATATGTGTTGTCACATCCTCTATGCGGGCAGCCATGCCGATCATCGCACCCAACCACAATGCAGAGTTGGCAATCTCATCTTGCACTGTAGGTCCGCTGGGAATAACCCGATTTTCGATCCGTAGGTGAGGTTTGCCATTCGGGCTGATTCCATAACAAGGTCGATTCCACCGATAAACAGTCGAATTATGGACCTGGAGTGCCCGGAGCTTCGGCACTGTTCCATTTTTAACCTGCCCCAGAGAATTTTCTTCCTGGACACTACTGATCAATACCCGAAAACGTGCAATGTCTTCTTTATAAATGTCCATGATGGAATTCCGTAGCCAACCATTACCAAATTGGACCCTAGGGCTTCGTTCGCGCATATGATCATGGGATGTGCGCGTATCGATTGATTGTTGGAACAAGGCAATTCTGGATTCATGCCAGAGCCGTCTGCCAAAGACTATTGGAGAATTGGCACAAGCGGCAAGCACTGGAGCAGTCAGGACTTGTGCGATATTATACATTTGCACAAACTGACTCGGATGAACCTGCAAGTGGATCTGAAAACTTGTGTTACAGGCTTCCAGGAAGGGGGTATCATGTTTGACAAGAAGCTCGTCGATCCCGGTGAGTCGCAATTCAAAGGCGGATCCCAACTGCATGTTTTTCAAGGCATCCATCAGGGCATAATACCGATCACGTGGCGTAATATTATCCAGCGTAAGGTCCAGTTTGCGCAGAGTGGGAAGGATGCCTGTCAGGACAAGACCGGCATTCTTTTTCATTAATTCAGCCTGGATAATTCGAAGGTATCCTCTCACTTCTTTTTCTGTTTCACTGAAGCAAGATTCAGTCAACTCCCTGGGATTCATATTGACCTCCAGATTGAATGCTGCTAATTCCGAAGTTAACCATGGATGCTGGGATAGATTTTCCAGAATCTCCTCTGCAATAATGGCTGGTTTTAAGGTATCGAGATGGACCAGAGCCATTTCCTGTTCTGCACCCATGCGGACGATCCCGGATTCAAACCAATCGTTATCCAGCATGTACTGCAGCGCCTGTACATCCTGCAAAAGATGCCGGATAAACTGGTGCTTTTCTTCCTGCTGTTGTATTAGGTTCACCTGTAGCTGACCCATCCGGTTCCATTTTGTGATGCAGTATACTTAAAATTTGCCATTTCCCGGCTGAATGACCTGTATCTTGATGCCATGTTTGCACGACTTGTAATCGTTCCATTTGTGCTGTTTACTCTGACGGGTCTTTACTTGAGCTGGGAGGTTTCCACTAACTATTCCTGGATGATCATCATCGGTGTTATCCTGGTTGCATTAACCCATGTGTTCAGCCCCCAAGTCAACTGGTGGTGGTATACACGTCATCCTATGGATCTGGATCCGGAAATGAAGGCTTTTCTGGAACGCTATGATCTCTATTATAAAGAACTCGGACCCGTAGCAAAAACGAAGTTTCGGCAACGTATAGCTCTGTTTCAAATGGGCAATGAATTCATGCCCCAGGGATGGGATTCCGTACCGGATGATATACAGGTGATCATTGGAGCGGCTGCAGTCAAAGTCCGATTTGAGGAGGATAATCTGTTGTATTCAAACTGTGAAAAGATTGTTGTTTATCCCACCGCCTTTCCTTCGCCTCTCTATCAACAGGAATGGCATTCCAGTGAATGGTTTTCAGAAGATGGTGTTGTCCTTTTCGCAGCGGAGGCACTTGTATCTGGACTCCGACATCCGGTCAAGCAGCTCGATTTGGCGGTTTATGAATATTGCCGCATTCAATCTGAATTGAACAGTGTACCACGTGCAGAAACTGAAGATGATGCTTGGAAAGAAATCCACGTCCGGACGGGATGGACAGAGGAACAGGTCCAAAAGATGATCGGATTGAAAACTGTGGATGGATTTGCCGTGCTCCAGGCCATCCAGTTTCAGCCATTGTTTCAAGATCCAGGAACACTACAAGGACCTATTTAATTTCCTTGCCTTCAGCGGCTCCAACAAACAGGATATTCCCAAGCTGATTAAATCCTGTAAACAAATCTGTGCCTTTGCGGCGTACTGCTTCTTCTCTAAAACCGATCAATGTAAGATCAGCATCCTGAGAAGTTTCATTAATCAATGTACGTGTATCGATTGTCTCCGGACGAGGAATAACCTTCAAATTATGCTCGGATATAGGCAATTGACCATCATGGATGAGCTTGGCCAAAAGGATTCGCTCTTCCTCAAGTCGGTCAATCGGGGCAATAGCGTGAATCGTTATCCGAGCACGCTTCCAATCATAATGACCTGTAATAATATAGGCCAACAGGATCATGAGGGTACTGTTTTCAGTGTCATGGCCAGTGATCCAGAGGTGAATTTCTTGATGGAGACCAAAATTTCGTTCGCAACTACCTAAAAGGAGAATATCAAACCGAACAGCATGAATGAGTTTGAAATTCTCAATGAGTTCAGTCAGTTCTTCAGGATCTTGTTTTGCAAACTCGAACAGGATCAGGTTGTTGTCTGCTCCTGCAACTCCGGGAAGCTGAATCACAGAACTTACTGCGGAAGAGAAGGATGTTCCAACCATCGTATCCACATAGACCTTGCTGCCACTTTTCTCTGCATGATCTATCAGTCGTTGTTTATAAGCTTCTGCTTCGATATGGGTGTTCCGGGATAGGTATCCCTGAATGTGATGAATATAGGTACCAAAGCCATATCGTTGGGAAATCCAACGGAGGAGATCGAACGCTCCCGGACGCTCGAAAGAATGTTCACTAAGACAGATGGCAGAAGGTCTCCAACTCAATGACTCTTCCTTTTTTGCAGACTGCAGGAACACATGTAACCGACGGCTGAACTGAAAGATGACTCCTTGAAATAGGAGAGCCAGGGATTTCTTGTCAGGATTGTTTCGATCCAAAATCCAATACGCAACAATCATCATCAATATGGATACCAAAGCGTACATCGCATTCATCGCAAACATCAACCCAAAACAGGCAATTGCGCCAAACAGCGATACATACCATCGTGATCGAAAACGAGGTCGATAAGAAGGATCTGCGGCAAAATGTTGTAAAAAAGAGATCAAACACAACGTTCCATAAGTGACCATAAAGAACATGGAAATGACTTCGGCCACGGCATCAAGGGCCCCTACCAGGATAAAAGCGCCAGCAATCAGAATTGTGACCAACGTTGCATTGAAGGGTTCGTCATTAGGATTCCGACCGACAGATAACCATCGATTGATCGCCTTTTGTGGTAAGACTTCATCGCGGGCAATGGCCTGGAGCGTCCTGGGAGCAACCATAATTGACCCGAGAGCAGAAGAAATGGTTGCAGCAGCCAATCCCAGTGGTATGACCCACCACCCTTGCCAGGCAATCGATGACATGACGAGTTGATCAGTATTAGCCAGATCAGCGGGAGAAGCCGATTCAGCCAATTTCCATGCCATGAAGAGGTAGATTACCATACCGAAAAGGGTTGCCCCCAGTGTTCCCAAGGGCAGGGCCTTTCCCGGGTCTTTCAGATCACCAGACAGGCCTACACCGGCAGTCATCCCGGTAAAAGCTGGAAAGATGATCGCGAAAACCAAAAAGAAACCAAGTCTGTCACGATTGTGATCGCGGGTAGGAACAGGAGGAACAGGCTCTACAGTTTCGCTTTGGAATGGAAACTGAAAGACAGATATCGTTGCTGTATCTGTCAATCGATAGGAAAGTGATTGAACTGGTTCTTCGGTTTCGTAGATGGTGTCCAACAATTTGATATGGTGGGTTTCAGCATATTCAGTTTTACCTATAAAAAAGGCCACCAGAGATAAAGCCAATGTGAAAACCACCACATATAGTGCTTTAACTCCCAATTCCGCACCTTTAGTCAACATGATCCACGTAAGGACCAGCAGCGCAGGAATACCTATGGTCTGTTTTTGACGCAATACCCATTCCAACCAAGCAGGTAACCCGACATTCATGCTGAGCCAATCAATAGCTGGGCTGAACGCTTCTGTAAAGGCCATGATATAAAAGGCGACGCTGATCGCTTGTGACATATAAAGCGCCAGCCCAATGGAAGAACCGATAACAACTCCAAATGTGCGTGAGATAATATAGTATTCACCTCCCCCTTCAACGCGTTGATTTGTGGAGATTTCTGCAATCGCCATTGCAGTAGGGATGGTCACTGCATGACCCAACAAGATGATCAGAAACGTGCCAAGCAGTCCAACATGTCCAACCGCAAAGCCGAATCGAAGGAACATGATTGCTCCCAGGATAGTAGAAATAGCCGTAAAGAAAACCGGCGCCGTGCCAAAGGATCGAGCAGACATCTCAGCGAAACTAATTAAGTTTGAAGGATTTCCAATCCGTTCCTTTAAAACAGCATAGAGTGAGTGAATTTGGAGAAATCGACTTCGATCAGTTGATCATCACATCTTCCTTTTGGGCACGATACCAAACCGCGATGGCCAATTTGATTTTGCCGTATCCCGTTCCTTCAGGTAGATGCTGAATCACCGTGTTGAGCGACTCCGGTTGCCCTAATTCCAACCACTTGGAGATGATGACACTTTGTTCATCCCCAGTAAAATGCGAGGAAATATCCAGTTCTTCGCCCTGCTCGACAAGCCAGGCCAAATGTCCATAAAGAGTCTCCTGGCCCAATCCACGAGCATGGATAATCTCTTGCAACGACACCCCGGCATGGAGATAATCCAGAGTTTCCAGATAGGTAGCCCCTTTAAATGATTTGATCCATTCCTGGCCATTGCAATAGGATCTGATCGCTTGTATGATCTCTTTCCCGTAAAGCTGTCTTTTGTGCGCTGAAAATCCTGGAATCTCCTCCAGTTGGCCAATAAACATTGTTGGACCTTCGACCAAGGCTGCGATGGTGGCGTCGCTCAACAAATGGGCCGGGCTGATCCCTTCCTGATCTGCCCGTTTTTTACGCCATAGAGAGACACTCACCAATAATTCACGCCGAAACGCCTGGCGTGAGGTTTCTTTTTTCAGCTTCTCCCGGGGCTTTTTTTCCTTATAGTTTTCCGGTTTCGTCAGGGATACAGATTCACGACCGAACAATACATCTTGTCCAATCGATGTCATTTTCAAATGGCCGTATTCTGTATAATCAATGGAAACCAACCCACGATCGATCAATTGAGTGATATATTGGACCCAATGGTCCCGAGAATGTGCCCGTCCAGCACCATAGGTCTTCACCCGATCAAACCCACCATCACGGATTTCACGCGTACCTGCTCCCCGGAGAATATCCACAAGAAGTTGCATACCGACTGTTTCCTTGACCCGGGCAACTGCAGATAGGGCGATTTGTGCGATCTGGGTCCCATCGAAAGAGGAAACTGGGTGATCGCAACGATCACAATGGCCACAGGGTTGATGCCGACTTTCGCCAAAGTAACTGAGAATGGCGTTGGTCCGGCATGAGGTCGCCTGGGAATAGGAAAACATCCGATCCAGCTTCTGGATCTGGACCTCCTTAAACGACTCGGGTGATTCGCTATCTGAGATCATCATCCGGTAGGTCATCACATCTCCAAATCCGGCAAAAAGGAGCGTATTTGCCTGGACTCCATCACGACCTGCGCGGCCGATTTCCTGGTAGTAGCTTTCAATATTTTTGGGAAGATTATAGTGGATGATCCAGCGGATATTTGATTTGTCAATGCCCATTCCGAACGCGATAGTGGCACATATAATTTGAATGTTATCTCGTTGAAAATCCTCCTGGACACGGTCCCGTTCCTGCCGATCCATTTTAGCGTGATAGTGCGCAGCATGATATCCTTCCTTTCGCAGTTGTTCAGCCACTCGTTCTGTTGACTTTCGGGAAAGACAGTACACGATACCTGGCTGATCCCCGTGATCGTTGAGAAAACGAAGGATGCGATTCATGCGCTGGGTGGCAGGCTGAACTTCAATGTGTAGATTTTCACGAGCAAAACTGCCGAGGAACAGGCTGGCATTTCGAAGGCCAAGTTGCTTGACAATATCTGTCTGTGTTGCTGGGTCAGCGGTGGCAGTCAAGGCAATAACCGGTATGTCGGGCAAGCGTTGGATCATGCCCGAAAGCTGCGCATATTCCGGACGAAAATCGTTGCCCCACATGGAAACGCAGTGTGCCTCGTCAATCGCTATGAGTGAAAGCGGGAGCGTAGACAGATATTCCAGAAACGGAGGGGTCATTACTTTTTCAGGAGAAACATAGAGTAATTTGACCTTCCCTTTTCCGATCTCCTCATGTATGTGGACCTTTTCACTGCTGTCTAATGTGCTGTTGATGGCATAAGCACTAATGCCATTCGTTCTAAGGGCTTCCACCTGGTCTTTCATCAGGGCGATCAAGGGAGAAATAACCAATGCAACACCTTCCTTGACCAGGGCGGGAATTTGGTAACATAGCGACTTTCCTCCACCAGTGGGCATGATGACCAGTGCATCCTGTCCAGACAATAGGTGTTCGATCGCCTCCCGTTGATGGGGACGAAAGGTAGCATAGCCAAAGACATCCTGAAGAAGTTGTGAAGGATCCCGGGTTTCCTGTGCCATGGGATGAATTTGCGACAAATTTAAACAAAATGTTTGAAAATATATCCTTCCTACTGTTGAAATGGATAAAATCGTATTTATTCCTCGTTCCTGCGTTCCAAGTTCCTGGTTTCCTTCGGGAATGGTATTTCAATGTTCAACGTGCCAAATTATGTCGCCATTCATGATCTGTCAAAAGCTCTCTACCCTCTACTCTCCACACTCTACATCTCAAAGTCCCAAGGTCTCAAAGTCCCAAGGTCATTAAGGCGCAAAGAAACTCAGTTGTCGGATTTCTGTTGTCGGTTACTTTCCTACTTTCGACTTTCCCTCAGTCTCTAAGTCTCTTCGTCCCTGAGTCACTTCGTCTTTCCGATTTCGCACTTCCGCTTTCCGACTTTCTCTCAGTCTCTGAGTCAATTTGTCTCACCTTTCACCTTATTTCAGCAAAGATCTGTGTTAAAGGATGTCCATGTACCTTTGCCTTGATTTCAAGCAACAGGAAAAGAGCCGGTTTGTCCACTTCTCAACGTACAGGTATCCTATTTGTCGTCATCGGCAATATCCTCTTCTCTGCCAAGGCCATCTTTGCGAAGCTGATCTATCCGTACGGGGTTGATGCGACCACATTGATGACAATGAGGTTGGGCTTTTCCTTTCCCTTTTTTGCGATTGCTGCTATCTGGGCCTGGCGCCGAAAATCCGGGTTTCGGGTTATGGGTCGCGACTGGCGCCAACTCTCCCTGTTTGCCTTTTTGGGATATTATGGTGCCAGTTTTCTCAATTTTATCGGGTTGAAAACGGTTTCGGCTGGATTGGAGCGACTCATCCTGTTTACGTATCCGACAATCGTTGTCGTTCTCTCATCCCTCTTGCGAAAGATTCCCATCACCCGCCAGCAGAGCCTTGCACTGATGCTGACGTATGGCGGGATTATTCTCGTATTAATACCGGGTTTGCGTGAGTCTGCGCAAATGGGTTGGGGCGCATTGTTGATATTGGCAAGCTCCATTTTTTTTGCTGCTTACTTGTTGCTGGTTGGCGATACCATTGCCCGGTTTGGCAGTATACTTTATACCAGTTTGATCATGATGATTGCAGGCACCATGACATTCATTCATTTTGCGCTTACTCGCTCACTAGCAGACCTGCAGTGGCCGATAGAGGTGTATTTCCTCTTTACAGGATTGAGTATTTTTTCCACAGTCATTCCAGTTTTTCTGATCTCGGAAGGCATTCGCCGCCTGGGTGCAAGCAACACAGCCATTATCGCCAGTCTAGGCCCGGTTGCCACGATAG
>JAHEAU010000134.1 GCA_024642625.1 Lewinellaceae bacterium | reverse complement strand
AGTCCTCAAGAGCCAATTGATATTTGCCTTGATTCGTTCGAACAACTCCACGTTCATACAGGATATCCGGATCATTGGCCTTGTATTTTAAATACGCTGTATGATCCTTTTCTGCATTAGGAAAATCCTGAGTAGAAATATAGATAAGCGATCGATTGAGATACCCGTTCGCGTTGTCCGGATCCAGTTCCAACCCCTTATTAACATCTGTAAGTGCTTGCTGCAGGTTGCCCATCAAGCCATACACAGCTGCCCGATTGATATAGAGCTCACCCAACTTTGGATCCAATTCGATTCCACGAGTATAATCTGCAAGCGCCTCTTTGGTCTTGCCTTGATCAAAAAAGAGTTTACCTCGGCTGTTGTAGGTATTCGCTTTTTCTTTCAATGCCAATGAAGCATTGTAGTCCAGAATAGCCCGGTCATAGTCTTTGAGTTCCCTGTAGTATCGAGCTCTGTTATTATAAGGCGTATTGATATTCTCAAAATGGGTCAGCACATGTGTCCAAAGTGTTCCTCCATTCGCCCAAATCTTGTTCTGCTGAAATGTCAAAATCCCCAGGACAAGTAACCAGACCCACACCACACCTTTCACAACACCCGAGTACCGTGGTTGATCCATCAAGCTTTTCAGGAAAAATAAAAACATAAAAATCAGCCCCAAATAAGGGATATAGGTAAACCGGTCAGCAAGATATCCTTGGCCTGCAGCTAAAATTTGCAGCAGAAACATGACATTGAATGTGAAAAATGCAATGCCAAAAACATATGCACGCTGGTCAGTCTTCCACCATCGCCAGACAAGATAACCGACGATGATGATTCCGATCGGAGATGCATAAAAGTATCCTGGAATCTCCGCTTCATAAGGGTACAGCGGTGACATTTGATAAGGCACAAGGAATTTGACCAGATATAATGAATAACTGTACATCCCGACCATCAATCGGTCAAGAAAGGAATAGGCTGTTGTATCTTCCAAAGACTCATTGGCCGAAAGCATAAAGACACCCAGCAATCCGACGGCCAAGGACAGCAGGAAGTAAGGCCACTTTTCAATGATCAACGAAAGTTTCAATGGCCGGCGGCGGAGATAGTCAATACACAACATGCTCAATGGCAAAGTCACCGCCTGGATCTTGCTCAATAAGGACAGAGTAAACAAAACCAACATGATCAATACAAGTCTGGGGGCCTTTCGATCCTTGTCCAGATAACGGATATATGTCAGTATCGCTCCGAGATAAAACACCCCAAACAAAACGTCTTTCCGCTCAGTAATCCAGGTGACCGATTCCACCCTCATCGGGTGTATGCCGAAAATGAGGGCACCAATAAATGCCAGTAACGCATTCATGCCCAACCCCTGAAGTATGCGATAGACAAGCAAGACACAGGCAAGGTGCAGGATCAAATTGTCGAAATGAAACACTGTTGGATTGAGGCCGAACAAATGTTTTTCAATCGCAAACGTGAGTATTGTCAGCGGGTTGTAGTTGCCAATCACATCAGAGGTAAAGATGCCTTTGACAGCTTCCCAATTAAACGCAGCAAGATTCGGGTTTTCTAAAATATTGACGTCGTCATCCCAATTCACAAAGCCATTGCTCAAGCTGTTAAAAAAGAAAATGGCAGTGATCGCTAAAGCAATCCATGGAAACCAGCGTTCAACTCCTTCAGGTGCAGGAGTCAACTGTTTGTTTTTGGTCGACTTTTTCGTCTTGGCCATGTGTGCTTTGGTTTTGGGTTTTCTAGGTCTTGCTATAAGGTCAAATTTCAGGCCTGTTTTCTCTTGACTATGCTTGAAGAGGGTCAAGCCAGCTGCTAAAATAGCAAGAAGGTGTTCAACAAGAGGACAGTCCGTACTTTTGAGAGCGATGTCCATCCTCTCATTCCTTCGACGACCTTCATTACGGTGGTTGCTCCAGCAACGAAGAACCTATCGTTGGGCCTATCGCATGATAGGACTTTTGGTTGTTGTCGCAGTGATGGCTGATTTTATCGCCGGATCCAAACCATTGTATTGTCAATACGATGGGCAAACCTATTTTCCTGTCATCGAATCCTGGTTCGTTAGCACGGGAGCTTCTTCCTGGCCGGAACAATTTCACCGAAATACGTGGCATGAGCTGACTTATGACAAGGTCATCTTTCCACCCATCCCGTATAGCCCAGGCGATCTGCACTTACTGGATCGACAGCATCTTAGCCCATTTGCATCTCAACCCATCTCATCCTGGCGGTATCGGCATTGGCTCGGAACCGATCATCTTGGTCGAGATGTGTTGTCAGGCATGATCCATGGCACCCGATCCGCATTATTGGTCGGTCTTCTGGGCACTGGAATAGCACTGATTATCGGGCTTTGGCTCGGTGGGATTGCCGGATATTATGGTGATGACCGCTTGAAAGCAGGACCGTTCAGTTGGTCAGGCAACATCTGTGGAGCTCTTTTGGGTGGATTTTATGCGCAACAAATCATCCACTCCAATACCGGATCCGGTTTAAACTTCCCGACCTGGCTAGCCGTTTTTTGCGCCATATTGATCTTTATCCTGGTCGTTTGGTGCCTGAACCGAATGGGGCGAGTGGTCGACAAACTGTTCCATATACCAACTTATCATGTTCCGCTTGACCTGATGATCATGCGGGTCATAGAAGCTGTCCAGTCCTTACCCGGCTTATTACTCCTTTTGGCACTAGTGCCCTTATTTACGCAACCATCCATCTGGAATGTAGTCCTTATTGTGGGTTTGATCCGATGGCCAGGATTTGCAAGATTCGTTCGTGGTGAACTACTCAAGATCAGAGAAATGCCCTATTTGGAGGCTGCCTGGCTGGCTGGCATTCCGCACCCTCGGGTATTGTGGCGACACGCCATGCCAAATGCCCTTCAACCAATCTTGGTCATTGTCGCATTCGGCATATCCTCCGGGGTGCTCATCGAAGCGTTTCTGTCTTTTCTTGGTTTGGGTGTCCCGGCAGATGACGTGACCTGGGGGACATTGCTCAATCTTGCCAGGAAGCAATTCAGTGATTGGTGGTTAGCTATCTTTCCTGGATTAGGGATATTCATTACCGTAACGGCCTTCAATCTATTTGGAGAGGCCCTCCAGGAAAGTCTTGATGAACGTCAACCCTATTTGCCCGAAAAATCGGGAATAAAAAAAGGTACTCGAGGCTAGTACTTTTTACGCATGTTTTTTGGAAAGAGATTGGAATTCCCACGCTTCATGGACATCTCTCCTTTTTTGTTCAATTTGACGCTATCTGCTTTCTCATTTGCTGGGCAACCAGACTTGCTACTGCCGCATGATGGAGCAAAAAGAAGGATGCCAAAGACAAAAACCAGGAGCGAAAACCAGGAGCGAAAAAGACGAAATGAACGATTTGACATCATAATCAGGGATTTTCAAGAGGCGAATTTGAACTATTTAGGTCTTAAACGCCCCAGAAAGGGTGAAATTATGCCTTTTTTTTACACTATTGGCCAAAACCCTTGTTGAATAAGGGTTCTACTGCTATTTTTGCGCCGAATCGTTCACATTACTAAAATACCTCAAATGAACAAAGGAGATCTAATTAACAAGATCGCTAACGACGCTGACATCACCAAAGCACAAGCTGCTGAGGCTCTCAACGCAGTTATCAATGGTGTAAGTGGTACATTGAAGGCAGGTGACAAAGTCACTCTGGTTGGCTTCGGTACTTTCTCTATCAGCAAGCGTGAAGCTCGTTCAGGTCGGAACCCACAAACTGGCAAAACGATCCAGATCGCTGCCAAAAACGTGGTGAAGTTTAAGCCTGGCAAAGAACTGGCTGACGACGTCAACTAGTATATAGTTCACACAAACGCACAAAAGGGCAGCTCAAAAGGCTGCCCTTTTGTCTTTCTGGGCCAACTGAAATCCCTACCTTTGAGTCCCAACGAGAAACCCCCCATTCAATGAGTCAAATCGCGGAACTACAACGCACTGCAAGCCAGGTCCGTCGGGATATTGTCCGGATGGTATCCCAGGCAAAAAGTGGTCACCCCGGTGGGTCACTGGGATGCACCGACTTCCTGACCGCCCTTTATTTTCACACCATGGACCGCCAACCTGGCTTTTCAATGGAAGGCAAAGGAGAGGATATGTTCTTTTTGTCTAATGGCCACATCTCTCCAGTTTGGTACAGTGTATTGGCACGAAGTGGCTATTTCCCGATATCTGAGTTGGGTACATTCCGCCATATCAACAGTCGCCTGCAAGGTCACCCGACTACACATGAACATCTACCCGGCGTGCGGGTTGCCTCTGGATCTTTGGGCCAGGGTATGAGTGTTGCCATCGGTGCCGCATTGAGCAAACGAATGGATGGAGATAATCATCTGGTATATTGCCTTACAGGTGATGGCGAACTGCAGGAAGGCCAGGTTTGGGAAGCTGCCCTTTTTGCAGCCCACAATCAGGTCGACAATCTAATTGTCACTGTCGATTGGAATGGCCAACAAATCGATGGGTCAACCGATCATGTTTTATCACTTGGAGACCTTCCCGCTAAATGGTCAGCTTTCGGCTGGGACGTCTTGCACATGCAAGGCAACGATATAGCTGATGTCGTCCGTGTACTGGACCAGGCAAAAGATCATGCCGGAAAAGGTAAACCCGTCGTCATTCTCATGAAAACAGAAATGGGTGCAGGAGTCGACTTTATGATGGGCTCACACAAATGGCATGGAGTAGCCCCAAATGCCGAACAAACTGAAACCGCATTGGCACAGCTTGCCGAAACCCTCGGAGACTATTGATCATGGAAACGCAAACATCCACAGATACACTCTTTGGCCGATTCAAGGTCACTGGCAAGAAAGCTACTCGAGACGGATTTGGCACAGGTCTTCACCACGTTGGTGCCACGAACGAGAATGCAGTCGCCTTATGCGCAGATCTATTGGGTTCGCTCAAGATGGATGATTTTGTCCGCGATTGGCCAGAGCGGTTCATCCAGACCGGCATCTCTGAGGCTAACATGATGGGTATAGCTGCTGGATTGGCCACCGCCGGTAAAATTCCATTTACAGGCACATTCGCCAACTTTTCAACTGGCCGTGTCTATGATCAGATTCGCCAGTCTATCGCATACTCCGACAAAAATGTCAAGATCTGTGCCTCTCATGCCGGGCTGACACTTGGTGAAGACGGTGCCACTCACCAGATCCTGGAAGATATCGGGCTCATGAAGATGCTTCCTGGAATGACTGTGATCAATCCGTGCGATGCCAATCAAACGCACGCAGCCACTGTGGCCATTGCCGATCATCAAGGACCAGTTTACCTCCGGTTTGGTCGTCCATCCTGGCCTGTTTTTATCCCGGCTGACGAACCGTTTGTGATTGGCAAAGCACTACCGATCAAACGCGGTGAGGCAGTCTCCATTTTCGCAACTGGCCACCTGGTTTGGCAGGCGATGGAAGCAGTGCAGATTCTGGAAACCCAGGGCATCTCCTGTGAGCTGATCAATATCCACACGATCAAGCCATTGGATGAAGCTGCAATTATCGAATCTGTCAGCCGAACCGGTTGCGCTGTCAGCTGCGAAGAGCACAATCGATTAGGTGGCCTGGGTGACAGTATCGCCCAGACACTCGCTCGACATCGCCCAGCACCCCAAGAATATGTCGCCGTAGATGACACCTTTGGCGAAAGCGGTAAACCCGAAGAACTTCTCGTAAAATATGGGCTCGCACCCATGGACATTGTCCACGCCGTTCACAACGCGATCAAACGCAAAAGCTAATATGAAATTCAATACCAAAGTTATCCACGCCGGCATCGAACCTGATCCGTCGACAGGGGCCATTATGACCCCAATCTATCAAACATCCACTTACGTGCAGGCCGCTCCCGGCGATCACAAAGGATATGAATATGCCCGCACCCAGAATCCAACACGTGGCACGTTGGAGAAGAATCTCGCTGCTCTGGAAAATGGCGCAGACGGCATTTGCTTCGGATCTGGACTGGCAGCGATGGACGCTGTCCTCAAGTTGCTAAAATCAGGCGATGAAGTCATCTCCACAAATGACCTTTATGGTGGTTCCTATCGATTGATTAAAAAGATCTACGAACCCTTCGGACTGAAGTCGAAGTTTATCGATATGACCCGTATCGAGGAACTGGAAAAGGCGATCAGTGCAGACACTAAACTAATCTGGATCGAGACACCGACTAATCCACTGTTGAGCATCGTCGATATCAAAGCGGTTTGTGATGTTGCTAAAGCAAAAGGGATTTTGACCTGCGTCGATAATACGTTCGCTTCACCTTACCTCCAAACACCTTTGGATTTGGGGGCCGACCTTGTTCTCCATTCAGCTACTAAATATCTGGGCGGCCACTCGGATTTGGTCCTTGGAGCTGTGGTAGCCAAAACGCAGGAACTGGCAGACAAACTGCACTTTGTACAAAATGCTTCAGGTGGCGTATGTGGACCCATGGATAGTTTCCTTGTATTGCGCGGTATTAAGACATTGCATTTGCGCGTTCAACGTGCTTGTGATAATGCGCGGAAAATTGCTGCATTCCTGGAGGAACATCCCAAGGTGGGCCGAGTGCTGCATCCTGGACTGAAGAGCCACCCCCATCATGAATTGGCTGCACGCCAAATGAAAGACTTCGGTGCGATGGTGTCTTTTGACCTGAAAGATGACAGCCTGGAAAAAGCAAACACTGTCCTCAGTGGCACACACCTGTTTTCCCTGGCAGAATCATTGGGCGGTGTCGAATCCTTGATTGGCCATCCATCATCGATGACCCATGCGTCTATCCCGCGAGAAGATCGGATCAAGAATGGACTGACAGACAGCCTCATCCGACTCAGTGTCGGCGTGGAAGATGTCGACGATTTGATTGCGGATCTGGCTGGTGCTTTAGCGAAGGTGTAGGCCCGGTTTCACTTCATATGGAAAACAATTTGGCATTCCCTCATCTGTTCAGGATGATGGGATTGAGTTATTGGGATATCGGTTTATTGAGTTATTTCGAAAATCTTCCAGTTCGTGTAGTAATCTAGCGAGGAGATTTGCTCACAAAAAAATTTGTCTGATCAGCAGGTGTTAAATGAATGCTAAAGCCTGAATTCGAACGAAAGGATTCGGTATTTTCACAAACCAACAACAGCAAACAAGAGGCTTTCACCACGATAAATTGACATCATGGCCTCTTATCCTGAACGTCATTTGCCTATCAGTGCATGGGCAGAAGACGACCGTCCTCGCGAGAAACTCCTCCTGAAAAGTGCGTCTGCCTTGTCAGACGCTGAGTTGATTGCCATCCTGCTTGGCTCCGGCTCCCGCAATGAATCGGCGGTCGGATTGGCCCGCCGGGTTCTCGATCAATACCAGCACAACCTCAATGATCTGGGGAGGACGACGATCGCTGACCTGAAAACATTTAAAGGAATCGGCGAAGCCAAAGCGATCACTCTAATGGCTGCAATGGAACTTGGCCGACGACGCCAGCACAAAGAAGCTCGGTCTCTGCCTGCTATTCGAAACTCAAGTGATGCCTATCAGATCTTGCAACCGATTGTCGCCGATCTGGATCACGAGCAATTCTGGATCATCCTCCTCAACCGATCACATCAGGTGTTGAATTTGGAACAGGTGAGTTCTGGAGGCGTAGCGGGCACAGTTGTTGACCCCAAGATCATCTTCAGACGTGCTCTCTATGGCCAAGCTTCTTCCATCATACTGTGCCACAATCATCCCTCTGGAAATTTAAAACCCAGCCCGTCCGATCTGGATATCACGAAACGTTTGAAATTGGCTGGACAACAACTCGAAATACCGGTGGTCGATCACTTGATTGTCACCCATCGTGGCTTTTTTTCTTTCGCTGATGAAGGCCTTCTTTAAGGTTATGAGTGGATGAGATTATAAGGAAAGGATACATCTTGATCGGAAAATAATAATCTGAATCCAGACGGCCCATTGTGCCAACAATACGGGCAATGGACCGTTTAGGATGTTCGTACCTTCGTGATCATTATGGAATCCGGAAAATTTGACCTCAACCTGCTCGGCCGTGTCCTCGCTTTGGCTCGACCTTATCGGCAGCTCTTTATCACCTCCGGAACACTGGCTGTTTTGCTCGCTCCACTGGCCACCGCCCGGCCATTGCTTATACAGCAAATGGTGGATCACTACATTCTGGTGCCAAACCCTGGCGGACTCCTCATCATGACCCTCATCATATTCGGGTTGCTGATTGCTGAAGTTCTCATGCGTTACTTTTTTATTTACGCCACGAATCTTCTGGGACAAAATGTGATCAAGGACCTCCGGGTTCGAGTATTCGATCATATCACTCACTTGAAGTTGAAGTATTTTGATAAAACACCAATCGGTACATCCACGACCCGGACCATCAACGATATTCAGACGATCAATGATGTCTTCTCACAAGGGACCATCACCATCCTGGCCGATTTGCTGACAGTGGTTACCGTGCTGATCATTATGCTGATCACCAGTTGGAAACTGACGGCCATCTGCATGCTGACCATGCCCTTCCTGATCATCGCCTCTTACATGTTTAAGGAGAAAGTAAAAGCCGCCTTTCAGAAAGTGCGAAATCAGCTTCAAAAGATGAACTCCTTTTTACAGGAGCATATCACCGGGATGCGGATTGTCCAAATCTTCACAGCTGAGGATCGGGAGCGAGAAAAATTTCGGACCATTAACCGTGCCTATACCCAGGCTAACCTGGATTCCATTACTGCATACGCCGTTTTCTTCCCAATTGTCGAGATCATTTCAGCAACCTCACTGGCACTCATGATTTGGTGGGGCGCTTATTCGGCGATTGGTGGTGAAGTCAGTCTTGGTGCATTAATCGCTTTTCCTCTTTACCTGAGTATGTTGTTCCGTCCAATCCGAATGCTTGCTGATAAATTCAATACCCTTCAAATGGGGTTGGTTGCTGCAGACCGGGTTTTTGGTGTGTTGGATAACAAAGAATTTATCCAGAACACAGGCACCTGGGCGCCCGATCGATTACGCGGTGAAATTACCTTTGACCAGGTCAGCTTTTCCTATGACGACGAGCATCCTGTTTTAAAGGACGTCAGTTTTCATGTCGAAGCTGGCAAGACCCTGGCTATTGTGGGAAGTACAGGTTCTGGCAAATCGACTATTATCAATATCCTCAACCGGTTTTACGAAATCCAGAAAGGAGAAATTCGAGTCGATGGTCGATCTATCGTAGACTATGAACTTGACGCACTGCGGAGACGCATCGCCATTGTCCTCCAGGACGTGTTCCTTTTTTCCGGCACTGTCATGGAGAATATCACGCTAAAAGACCCATCGATTTCTGCCGATCAAGTGATTGCTTCTGCACGAATGATTGGCGCTGAGGAATTCATTTTGCGATTACCCGGTGGCTATGACTTTCAGGTGCAGGAACGAGGTGCGACATTGTCAATGGGCCAGCGTCAGTTGATCTCATTTGTCAGAGCATTGGTTTTTGATCCGGACATTCTTATCCTTGATGAAGCCACTTCATCG